>JAJZRF010000003.1 GCA_021847425.1 Deltaproteobacteria bacterium
AATCGCGGTTGTCGAAAAAAAGCTGGGTCACGATATAATCCGCCCCGGCATCAACCTTGGCCTTGAGATAGTCCATTTCCAGCAGCCGGTTGGGGGTGGCGGGGTGGCCCTCCGGAAAACCGGCAACACCTACGCCCATCCGGGGGAAATTCTCTTTGATAAAGGAGACCAGATCGGCGGCATGGGCAAACCCGTCCCGGGGTTGGACGAAATCCGTCTGGCCCTTGGGAGGATCGCCGCGCAGGGCGAGGATATTTTCGACCCCGCTGGCACCATAATTGCGAAGAATCTCCCCTGTTTCCGCCCGGTTGGAGCCGACGCAGGTAAGATGGGAGACAACGGTGAGGTTGGTCTCCTGCTGAATCCTGACGATCAGCTTGTGGGTCCGGTCCCGGGTCGAGCCGCCCGCCCCGTAGGTCACGCTGACATAGGCGGGTTTCAGGGGCATCAGGTCGGAGATGTTGGCAAAAAGATTTTCCCAGCCCACCTCATCCTTGGGCGGAAAAAATTCAAAACTGAAGGAAATCCGGTTGGTTTCAAGAATGTCTTTAACCAGCATCGTATCTCTAACCCGTTGTTTTGGTGAAAATATTTCAAATACCTGAGAAAACACCTATCTACCAAATTTGCCCTCTGATTGCTCGAAAAATTCACGGCCACCGTGAAAAAATACGCGGTTGCCGGCAAATACACCGCCGGGAATATCCAGCCGGACAGGCGGTGATCTCATCTTGACTTGACAAAGTCCGGCCCAGGGTTGTAATCAGATTCTGGTGAAAGATGGAAAGATTGCGCCATCAGGAAGATGGCCGGGGGATCACGATACGTTGGCACATTCAATCAGAAAAACACCTGCGGCCGTCCTGCTGTTCTGCTCTCTGTGCATGGCCGCCTCTTCCCGCCGGGCCGTTGCCTACACCCAAAAAGATCTTGAAACCCTGACCGCCACCAACCGTTGCGTGGAATGCGATCTCTCCGGGGCTGATCTGCGCCGGACAAAGCTTGCCAACGCTTATCTGGAACGGGCCAATCTCTCTAGGGCAAACCTGGAAGGGGTTAACCTGGAAGGGGCCAACCTCAAGGGGGTTGATTTTTCCGGGGCAAACCTGACAAACGCCGACCTGAAGGACGCTGATCTCTACAGGGCGGATCTCACCGGCGCCTTTCTCAAGGGGGCCAATCTTAGGGATGCCTCCCTTGCCAAGGGCATCCTTGATCGGGCAATCCTTGAGGGCGCCACCTACACCGCGCCGGAAAACGCCCTGAAAGAGCCGGAAAAACCCCTGCCGGAAACGGCTGTCGCCGCCACCCCGCCTCCGCTTCAGACGAAAACCGGACCGGAACCGGCTGCCGCTCCCCCATCTCCGATTCAGGAGCAGACCGTCCCGGCCGCGCCTGCTCCCCGACCTATCAAAAACGAAGAGGCGCAGACACCTCCCCCGGCTTCTCTCCCGGTTGCCGTTTCGCCCCCACCGGCAGTAACCCCTGCGTCGGCGTCTGTCGCTGCACCGCAGCCCACCCCGCCTCCTGCGGAAACTCCGCCGGCAGAGGGTGCAACCCCTCCGCCGGCCTCCTTGCCCGAGCCGGAGCCTGCGGCAATGGCCACGGCGCCCATGGCGTCACCGGTCATGCACCCCGCGCCTGCCGAGGTGCCCCAAAAAGCACCCGCTCCCGCACCCACGGTGCCGGGGGCCACTCCGGAGGTGAGTCGGTTGGTCGCGGAGAACGCCTGCCCCGGCTGCAATCTGGCCGGAGCCGATCTTGTCGGCCTCAATCTGAACCGGGCGAATCTGGCCGGCACCGACCTGAGCGGAGCCAATCTTGAAGGCGCAAGCCTCAAGACGGCAGACATGGCAAAAGCAAACCTCAGCCGGGCCAATCTCACGGGCGCCTCCCTTGCCGGGGCCGATCTTTACAAGGCCAACCTCAGCGGGGCAATCCTGTCCGGGACCGATCTTGAAGGGGCGTACCTGATAGGAACAATCCTGGAGACAGCGAGGCAAAAAGGCACCAAAAAGGATATTGATGCGTTCCTCGCCCAGTACCGGGACAAAACACCATCAACCCCCAAGAAAATAAATCCCCGGGAAAAAGAATGGACACAGATGGGAAACTTATGGGGCTCCCCGTCCCAGACGATACAGACAACGCCAACCATGGGTGCTCCTGACCCGGAAGAAGAAACTGCAGCCACCGTTGCGCCGGAGCCGGGGCCCAGCCCGGCCCCGGCTCCGGCCATGTCAGAAGAACCCCCTGCCGCCCCTCCCATGCCCAGCGCCCCGGCAGAAGCGCAGGCCGCCGCCATAACGCCTCCGGCCACCAAAGCAGCACCGGCGGAGACGGTGCCGGCTGCGGCAGAGGTTGCCGTCGCGCCACCGGCCCAGCCGAATCCCCCAGCCGTGAGCAAAACTCCGGAGGAGGTCAAGACGCCTGCCCCCCCCAAGCCCACCGACCTGGAGAAGCTCCTGCAAACCAATTGCTGCGTGGAATGCGACCTTGCCGGCTTGGACCTCTCCGGGAAAAAACTTAAAGGGGCCTATCTGGAGCGGGGCAATCTCTCCGGCGCAAACCTGCGTGACGCCAACCTGGAAGGAGCCAACCTCAAGGGGGCCAACCTCAGCGGAGCCAATCTGGAAAATGCCAATCTGGAAGGGGCGGATTTCTACAAGGCTGATCTGACTAACGCCAACCTCAAGGGCGCCAACCTCAAGGACGCATCAGGGCTGAAACAAACCGGCGCCCAACCGGGAAAAAACACGGACACCGGTTTATAAGCCGCGGCAACAAGTCCGGCGCTAACGGTCGGGAAAAAGAGGCAAAGCCCAGGGGGGAGGGGTTTTCACTTCGCCTTGTTGATCTTGATTTCCTTTTTTTTGCTCTTGGCGCTTTTCGGCAGGGTGATGGTGAGCACACCCTTGTCGAACTTGGCTTCAATCTTCTCCTCCAGCACCTCCACCGGCAGCCGGAAAGATCGTTGAAACTCCCCGCTGTAGCGCTCCAGGGAATAATGGTGCTCGTCCTTTTCCTCTTTTTCCTTTTTCTTCTCGCCCTGAATGGTCAACAGGTTGCCGGAGAGGCTCAATTTGATGTCTTCCGGCTCAAGGCCGGGCAGTTCAGCCTTGACGATCAGCTTGTCCTTGGTTTCCGAAATGTCGGCCGTGGGCGCCCACCCCCTGGTGAAAGCGGCGGGTAATGGCCAGTCATCCAGAAACCGGTTCCACAGCCGGTCCATTTCGTTGCGTACGGTACTGAGCTCTGAAAACGGTTTCCTTGGAATAAGATCCATCATGGTGCACCTCCTGAGTTAAGTCCCCCCTGGACTTTAAGAGCCGTCCTTGCTGTTTAAACGGCATGATTATTTTGCGACAACGGCTTACTGAGTTTTTACCGGGCCGACCCCGTTGATGATTATCTTCTTCTCAAGAACCCGGACAAGGGCTTCTTCCAGATCCTCCATGGTAAACGGTTTTTCTATAAACTCATGCACCCCGAGCCGGAAGGCCTCGGAAATAACAGGTTCGGTCATGTAGGCCGTAAGCAGAATCTTCTTGAACGGGACATTGATGCGCTGCGCTCTTTTTAAAAATTCAAGTCCGTCCATGCCTGGCAGACGGTAATCGGTGATGATGATATCGCAACCATTGCCCTTGATGATCTCCAGACCGTCTTCCCCTGTCTCAACCACCATGAGCGCGCAATTTTCATTGGCAAAAAACCGCCGCAGGGAATCCCGGACCCACTGATCATCCTCAACCAGCAACACCTTCATGCCCTGCAATCGCTCAAACAGATCCATCCCGCCCTCCTTGAGGGGCTGCCCCCTCCTGCTCCGGTTCAGCCGTCAGGGCAATGACAAATTCAGCGCCGCCCCAAGCGCTCTTTTCCACGGTCAGGGTGCCCAGGTGATCGTCGATGATCCGCTGGCACAGGCTCAGGCCTATGCCGGTCCCGTCACTCTTGGTGGTGTAAAACGGATCAAAAACCTTGTCCCGCAACCCTTCCGGAATTCCCGGCCCTGAATCGCCCACCCGGATCACCACCGCCTCATTTTCAAGAGCGGTGCGCACCGAGATCCTTTTTGCTTCGGCGTGGCGCAGGGCCTCTGCCGCATTGGTCAGCAGATTGAGCATGACCTGCTCAATGAGGCTGGCATCAAGACGGCAACGGGGCAGATCGGAGGCCAGCTCTTTTTCCAGCCCCACCCCGTCTCTGCGCAAGGCGGCGGCGCACAGAGCAAGCGCGTTTTCCACCGGCTGATTGACATCAACCATCAATAGCTGCGGGTGGCCCGGCTTTGAAAAATCCATGACCCGCCGGATCACCGATTCTATTTTCCCGGAGGCGGCCTGTGCCTGGCGGATTATCTCGCCCACCGTTTCCAGGTTCTCCCCTCGGGCATGGATCTTGGCCAGCGTATCGAGATAGATGTTGATGCCGGACAAGGGGTTTCTGATCTCATGGGCAATGCCTGCGGCCACCCGGCCAAGGGAAGACATCTTGTCCTGCACCCGGACAATCTGCTCCAGTTCCCTGTTCCGGGTGATGTCGACCATGCTGACCAGCACCGTTTCCCGCCCCTGATACTCAATCCGGCTGGCCCGGCAGAACACCCATTTCATGACTTGGTTCCCGGCGTTTTTCTGCTGGGGATAAAAACGGAAGTCAACATCCACCGAGGCCGCCTCGCCACGGCTGACCATGCCATAGGCACCCTTAACCTTTTCCAGATCATCGGGGTGAACCCCGGTGAAGGCGTCCGGCCGAAAATGGGCGGGAAGAGGCCCGAAAAGTCTTTTCTGTTCGGGGTTGCGATAGATGATGGCATCGTCCTGAATCAGGAGAATCCCGGCCAATGAATTTTCCACCAGCTCCCGGAACCTGTTTTCGGTATTGGCCCGCTGTGCCTCAAGCTCCATAAGATAGAGGGCCTGTCCCACATCCTGCGCTATCTCCCCGAACAGCCTCTGCTCCTCACGATCGTGCTCCCGGACCGCCGAGGAGGAAACGCTCAACAGGCCATAGACCTGGGCGTGGTGGCTCAGCCTGGCGGTAAAACAAACCCTGTCCGCGTCATCGTCCATCGCAAGGAAGCAACCCTGGCAGCGGGTTGCCGGATCGCTCACCACCAACCCCTTCCCAGCCAGGGCTTTTTTCGCACAGTCAGGAAAAATCCCCTTTTCCATCCCCTGCCGGACCCGGGAAAATTGCTCGCCCAAGCCGACTTCGGCGCAGGAGACCAGCGTCCCATCCCTGCCCACCAGAGCAAGCCAGGCGCTGAGATAATGGGCGTCATCCACCAGGATACGGCAGAGACCCAGAAGAAGCTCCTCCCGGCTCTGCCTCCCGGCCAACAACAGATGTATCCGGCGCACCGTCCGCACAACCAGGGCAAGATTTTCCTCCCGGGCCCTGCTTTTCCGCCGTTGCAGAAGCCAGAATCGAGTCGATACCCCGCCACCCCCCCCAAGCAGCAGGAGGAAGCTGGTTTGCAGGTAAAAATCAAACCCGGAACGGCCACTCTCCAGCAGGGAGAAAAGGGACAGCAGCACGGCTCCCCCCAGAAAAGCCAGGATATTCAATATGCTTTTGCGCATCGGTTAAAAAAGATTTCCCTATTGTTCCGCATGTCCATCGGCATCAAGAACCCGCCGCACCACCTCGGCCAGCCTTGCGGTGCTCAAGGGTTTGAGCAGGTACTCACGCACCCCCAGCTCCCGGGCTTCTCCCTCGGTAAGAATGTTGCTGTAGCCCGTGGTCAGAATGACCGGAATCCCGGGGCGCAAGGCCAGAATCTTTTCGGCAAGCTGAGCGCCGGTGATACCCGGCATGGTCAGATCGGTGATGACCAGATCAAAACCCTCAGGATCGGCGACAAACCGCGTCCAGGCCTCCCGGCTGTCGCCGCAGGCCTGGACCTGATACCCAAAGGCCCCAAGCGCCTGCTTCCCCAATTCGACCAAGGCAGGTTCGTCATCCACGAACAGGATGCGTTCCGTGCCGCGGGATAGCTGCTGGCCACCTCGGACACCGCCAACTTCCTCCACCTCCGTGATCCGGGGGAAGTAGAGATCAAAAACCGTTCCCTGGCCCGGAACACTCGCAACCTCGATCGCGCCCTGATGGCTTTTCACAATCCCATGCACCACGGCAAGCCCCATGCCGGTTCCTTCCCCCAACGATTTGGTGGTAAAAAACGGCTCGAAAATTCGCGCCGCCACATCCTGTTCCATCCCCTGCCCGGTGTCCCGCACCGCGAGATGGACATAGGCCCCGGGCCTGAGATCCGGGTTCAAGGCCGCGCGCGGCTCGTCAATCTCTTCGGGGGCAAGGGTAACCAGAAGGGTTCCCCCCTTGCCGTCCATGGCCTGGGAGGCGTTGATGCAGAGATTCATCAGCACCTGATGGATCTGCACCGGGTCAGCCAAGGCCCAACACGGCTGATCGCTTATTTCCTGCTTCATTTCCATGGTGCTGGGCAGGGAAGCCCTGAGCAGCTTCATGGCCTCCTTGACTATGCTCCGCAGCTCAAGGGGTTCCCGCCTTGCCTCGCTGTGCCTGCTGAAGGTAAGAATCTGGGCCACCAGATCCCTGGCCCGCCTGCCGGCCTTGGTCACTTCGGCCAGCTTGGCATAGGCAGGGATGTCTTGATCCAGATCCATCATGGCCAGCTCCGTGTAGCCCATGACCGCGGCAAGGATGTTATTGAAATCATGGGCAATGCCGCCTGCCAGGGTGCCGATGGCCTCCATTTTCTGAGCCTGCAGGAGTTGGGACTCCAGTCTCTTCTGTTGACTGATATCCTTGGCGAAATGGGCGACGCCGCTTATCTTTTTCTGGTCCAGAGCATCCATGATCGGAGTGGCGGTCAGCAGAAAGGTCTTGTGCAGCTCGGGATGAAAAATCTCCTGGCTGTAAGACCTGCAATCATGAAGATGCGGTGCGCAACCGGGACAGGGCTCGGGAATCCCTCGGAACACTTCGTAACAATACCGGCCGACCAGCTCTTCCGCTGTCTTTTGAAAAATACGGCAGGTCGCCTTGTTTACCCTGGTCAGGCGCAGGGAGGCATCCTGCAAGGTAACGATGTCATCCACCGCGTCGAAGGTCCGCTCCCACTCCCGCTGGGCCTCCCCCATCCGTTCTTCGGCAGAGCGGCGTTCCCGGATTTCCTCGTGGAGCTGCTCATTTTTCTGGGCAAGCTCCGTGGTGCGCGCCACCACCATTTTTTCCAGATGGTCACGATACCCCGCAAGCTTTTCTTCCGCGTCCTTGCGCTCGGTGATATCCTTGATGATCACGATGGTTGTCCGCTGGCCCGCATCGACAATGGGCAGCAAGATCAGGGCAACCCGCCGTCCCTTCAGCAGCAGGACGGTCTCCTCGCCAATGGCCATGGGTCGCTCGCCGAGTCCGGCAAAAACATTTGCCACTTCCTGCCGGGCTTTTGCGGCAAAAAAATCAAAAAAATCAGTAGCAAGAATTTTTTCTTCCCGCGCACCCAGAAAGGCTGTCCCGGCGGCATTGACATACACGACCTTGCCTTCGACGGTGCACTCGACAATCCCCTCGCTGATGTTGCCAAGGACAACCTCGAAATGTTTTCTGGAACCCAACAGCTCCTTGGTGATTTCCCGCTGGTACACGTTTTCAATCCCGACAACCCTGGAAGAGGCCAACTCTTCCTTGTTGTCGCGGGCGGCAAGCACCAGGGAGATATGCTGCTCGATTTCCCTAAAAGGCCCCTTGGCGATGCAGACATTGGCCCCGAACGAGGCGCAGTCGATTTTTTCTTCCGCGACGATGGCGGAGAGGATGACGATCCAGATCTTTTCCAGCCCCGGCATGGAACGCACGATCCGGCACAGCTTGTCGCCGCTGATATTGGGCATGACCAGATCCACGAACATGATATCCGGCACAAAATCCGCCAGCAGGGCAAGGGCGGTCAGACTGTCAGGCGCGGTCTTCACCTCGTAGCCTTTTTTGCCGAGGAAATTGCTCATGAGCCGCAGCATCAGCGGCTGATTGTCCACTACCAGAATTTTTCCCTGCATGGTGGTCCCCAAAAATCCGTTGCCGGGGCTCTTGCCTCCCAGCCCCGGGTGTGCACCTGTGCCTCGCCTTTTCTAGATTATAGCATATCTTGCCCCGCCGCCCTGCGGTTAAAATGTCCCCATCCCGCTCCACTCCTGGAAACGATACAGACCGTACCGAACCGGCGATTTCTCGGCAAACTCCTTGTAATCAAGGGAATAGACCCCATCCTGGTTGCGCCATACCCTCTCGAAATACCCGGTTGCCTGCCGGACAACCGGAGAATCCTCCGGGGTCGTCACCTCAAGGCAGGCCTCCAGATTGAGGTCGTCAAGATTCCGCCGGGTCAGATTTGCCGAGCCGCCGAGGAGCACTGTCCGTCCGGGCAGGGAAAGAATGGTCAGCTTGGGGTGAAACTGCTCGCCGCGGGTTCCGTACCAGCGCACCTGAATTCTGCCCCGGGATTGCTCGACAAGCTCGTGGGCCACCGGCCGGTTGGGAATCCCGTTTTTCTTGCGGCCAAAGGCATCCTTGTTGGGATCGAGGAGAAGCCGCACCTCGGCACCTCGGCCCGCGGCAGCAAGAAGCCCTGCGATAACCTCGCGGTCGGAGAGATAAAACATGGCCATCCGCACCGAACAGCCGCTCCCGCAGCGGGCCAGGGCTGTCAGCAGATGCGATTTGATCTTCCCTTCGGTGAGCAGACGCAGATGTACCTGGCCGGATTCGGGATAAACCGGCATCTCCCATCCGGGGAGAGAAGACCCGGAAAATTCCGCCACGGCGGCTTCCGCAGCGATGACATCCTGCAACACCGCTCCCTGCGCGACAAAGGCGATATTCGAATGATAACCGCTTGCGTCATGGGGGTTGGCGGAACCGATAAGCACCTCTTTTTCGCTGGCCGCAACCTTGCGGTGATTGGCCTTGAAATTGAGCAGACTCAAATACCCCCTGATTGACATGGGTGGGCCATTCGGAGCAAAAGGGGATGGCAGCCAGCCTGCCCCTTTTGTGCCGAACCATTGACAAAAAAGCCGCCACCAGGCCGAATAGACGACATTGGAATCGCGCAGCCGGGTGGCATCCGTGTAAATGATCCGCACCCCGCTTGCCCGCAGCTTGCTGAATTGTTCCGGCTCAGCCGCGCCGTAGCTCCGGTTGATTGCATCGGTGATAAGCACGATGTCCACCTGGGGGGAACGTTGCTTTTTCTCAACGAGCTTTTGGGTCAGCGCATCGGCCAGGGCGGGGAATCTTTCCCCCGGGTCATGAACGCTGTTGAACAGAAAAAGGTCAAGCAGGAGAAATCGTTGTGCCCCATCAATAATCCGGCACATCCGGTTGAAAATGACTTGCTCGTGTACCGGCTGCCCGCCCCGCTGATAGGTGCAATCAGCCAGAAACTCGACCTCCGGCACGGTCCGGTCCACCCCTTCCAGCGAAAGCCCCTTGGGCAAGGGCCTGCTCCGGCCATACACCATGAGCCCCAGCCAGGCAATTGCCACGACGGCCACAAAAATCTTCAAAAGCTTCCCCCTCCAGGATCTTGCCTTCTTCATAAATATCCCTTGGAAAGATTCCCGGACAGACGGTTGACGACTCTCAATTATGACGGTCTTGCGAGAAAGAAAAAACAGAAAAGCCGCCCCTGGAAAGAAAGACCGGCGACGCTCACACCGTTGCCAGAAAAATATCCACCAGATTCGGATCAAACTGGGTTCCGGCCAGGGAGCGGATGTGTTCGGCAACCTTTGCCTTGGGCCATGCTTCCCGGTAGCGACGGGCCGAGAGCAGAGCGTCCCAGTTATCGGCAATGGAAAAAATTCTGGCCGCCAGGGGAATCTGTTCGCCTTTCAAGCCGCGCGGATAGCCGGTGCCGTCCCACCATTCATGATGGCAATAGGGAATATCAAGGGCCGGGCGCAGATAATGAATGGGCGAAAGCAGTTCAAAGGCAAAGGCCGGATGCTGACGCATGATCTGCTGCTCCTCTTTGGTGAGCGGCCCCGGTTTCAGCAACACGGTATCGGGCACCGCCATCTTGCCGATATCGTGGAGCAGGGCGCCACGGCGGACATGGTCAAGCTCATCCTCCCGGATGCCCAAGGCGCAGGCCACCTTCAAGGTGAGCTCGGTCGCCCGCTGGGTATGGCCCTCGGTTTCCGAATCGCGCAATTCCAGAGCCTTTGCCCAGCCCTCGATGGTGGTATCATAGGCCAGGGTCAACTCGATGTTCGACTCCTGGAGCTTGCGGAAAAGCGTCGCATTATCAATGGCGATTGCCGCCTGGATGGCCAGGGCCTCAAAAAAATCGGACCATTCCGGCTCGGCCTCAAAACGCTGCCGGCAGAAGATCTCAAAAACGCCCTTCACCTGCCCTTTGGCGATCAAGGGAACAGCATAGTAGGTTACGAATTTCTCATTTTGCAGCAGCTCATGCCGGGAAAACAGGTTGGGGAGTTCGGCGAGATCGGCAATGTGGACGATCCGCCGCTCATAGGCGGCAAGCCCAGCGGCCCCCTCGCCAAGGCGCACCCTGGCTTGCCGGATGCCCTGCCCCTCAAAACCCCAGGCCGCGCCATAATCCAGGGTCTGGGTATGGGGATTGAGCAGGAGAATGGCGCCGGCGTCCATGCCCAGCTGCGACACGGTCTGCTCCACAAAAAGTTTCATGGTCAGCCGCAGGTCAAGACTCGCGGTAATAACCATATCGATGCCGTGCAGGGTGGTCAGATGCTGCAGTCTTGCCTTGGCCCTCCCTTCCGCCTCGATCCGGGCGGCAATCTCTTTTTCAAGTTCCACGTTTTTCTGAACAAGGGAGGTGTTCGTCCTGACGATTTCAAGGTCCACCTCATAGACCCTGGCAATGGTGAGTTTGGACAAACCGATGACCAGGAAAACAAAAAAGGAACCTCCGAGAAAAACCAGCCCGGTGACGATTTCCACGGGAAAAACAAGCTGCCTGACCTGAATGGCGATAAAGAAAAGATACCCGGCAATAAAAAATATGTTCAGGGCGGACAAGGCTCTCCATTTTCCCACACAGGAAAGAGGAACCTGCCGCCTGGTCTGCGCGCAGAGGCGCGCCGCGGCAATCAGAAAAACTATCCCCGGAATCACCAGGATGATGGACAACAGTTGACTCGGAGTCATACAATTTCCCGACAATGCATGGAATTCCTCTCGAGGAAGCAATTTTCAGTTGGGTCTCGCCTGCGATCTGCGATCAGTGTACAAAACAGAGGGATGAAAGTCAAAATTTCACGCCTGCTCTCATCGGTCAGGCATGCTATTTGCCGGAGGGGAATCATTGCTTTTCGGCGCGATTTCCCTTACCATTGAGACATTCTTCATGTCCCTGGATGAATCCGCGTTAAAAAAAACAGAGAAGAGAACAGCACGCCATGCCCCCGCAGCCGCTGACCATCGAATACCGCTTCCGTCTGCAGGACAGCAGCGAAGAGCTGTTTACCATCCGCCTCGACCCGCAAACCCTTGAAAGTCTGCCCGGCCAAAACTCCACACCCCTGCCGGAATGGACGGCGCTTTCCTTCGCCCAGTGCGCCAGTTGCCCGTTGGTTGCCGCATCCTCCCCCCACTGCCCGGCCGCGGCCAACCTTGCCCCCATTGTCCAGCACGGCGAGAAGCTTATCTCCATTGACCTGGTGGATCTTCAAGTCACAACCGCGGAAAGGACAACCATCCAGAAAACCACGGCGCAAAGAGCGCTCTGTTCCCTGATGGGGCTTGTCATCGCGACAAGCGGCTGCCCGCACACCGCCTTTTTCAAGCCCATGGCCCGATTTCATTTGCCGCTGGCCAGCGAGGAAGAAACCATCTTTCGCGCCACGGCAACCTATCTCATGGCCCAATATTTTGTAAAAAACGCGGGAGGAGAGGCGGATTTCAACCTGGAAAAACTGACAGATCTGTACCGCACCATGCAGGAGGTCAATCTGGCCATGGCAAAAAGGGTGCGGAGCACCTCAAAAACCGACTCCTCCATCAATGCCATCGCGCTGCTCGACATGTACGCCAAGGCTTTGCCGTACATGATCAAGCAGTCTCTCGAAGAACTTCGTTACCTGTTCGAGCCGTTTCTGCAAGCAGTCGCTGCTTCGGGGAAATCCTCCTCACCCTGACACCGGCTGGCCCCCCTCAAATGCCCTGGCGTTGGCAGCCTCCGGGCATTGATTTCCCCCTCCCCCCTGTTTTCAAAAAAGCGAAAAAAAAGGGTGGCCGATTCGGCCACCCCTTAACAACCATCCTGGTGCTTATGCCTTAGAAGCGGACGTCAAGCAGGAAGTAAACGTCATCCAGTACGGCATTGGAAGGGCCAGGCTCACCAAACACCTGATACATCACGCCATGATCGTAATTGATATGGGTGTAACCCAGACGGCCAAAGAGGTTGTCGTTAAACGGCTGAATGTAGTAGAAGTCGTAGGCATCACCACGGGTGGCCAGTTTGTTATACAACTCAGAGGGACCCCAGGTAAAGCTGGCCCAGTATTCACTGCCATGGTTATACTCAAACCCGATCTTGGGGTTGTTCATTGGCTTGTAGGGAATATTGTAGCGCAACCCGGTGTAGACCGACCAACCAGTATGCTTGGTTGTCCCGTCGCTATCGAGCAGGCCAATACCGTTAGGCGCATTTCCATTTGGATCAGTTTTGTTAAGGCCGGTGGAAAGGAAGATATCGAAACCGGAATCCGCAACATTATTGGCCTGGGCATGAACACCGTACAGGCTCATGTTGCCCAATTTCGCATTTATATTCGGATTTCCCATTCCGTTGATATCTGTTGCCTCTAATGCACTCAAGACCAGCAAACTGTCCCGCACGCCCGGAATCTCAGTCTCAAAAAACATGGCATAGACATTGATATCATCATACGGATGGCTCCCGTTATCCAAGTAACTTACCGTCTGGTTAGAATCCTGATACCCCTTGCCATAGGCAAAACGGATGCCGGAGTTCTTCCAGCCCAAGTAGCGCTCCAACCCAACGGTGGCCACCACCCCGTCCGACTCGCCATCAAACAGAAGGGACGGATAGGTGGACTGCCGCAACCGGTTTTCCTTCAGCTCGGAGGGCGGACCTTCGGAAGAGGGATGGCGGCCAAAGGTCAGGGCCAGCGGGATGGGCATGCCCTCGGGAGTCCAATCCACATAAGCGCGGTCCAGCTTCAAACTGGTGTTGCCAGGCACATGGGCTTGACTGGCGTCATTGGGAGCAGTAACGCCCAAACTGTTAAAATCCTTGTAGACGGCGACACGACCGGTGAACAGCAGGTTCTTCTGAATCTCTGCATCCATGTTCAACCGGAAGCGGTTGGTCCAAAAATTATCATTGTGGTCAGTTCCGCCACCACCATAGGAATTATCATTCTTCAATTTAAAATCATCCACCCTGGTCCGCAACTCAGCACCCAGGTTGATGCGGTCTTTCAAGGACTTAGTCTCAACCTTGTCCAGGGTATCGTAGATCGTTTCCACATCCTTGGCCAGCTTGTTCGGCATGGCGGCGGAGACTGCCTTGCCGGAAGGGCTCTCGGCTTTCTCCATCTGGTCAACCCGCTTCTGCAAGGTGTCCAGACGTTGCAGAATCGCCTTGTAATCTTCAGCCGGAATGGATACAACATCCGAGCCGCCCGCTCCTGCAACGGCGCAGCTCGTCCAGGCAAGTAACGCACCTGCAGTCAATAATATTTTTTTCACTTATTCTCCTCCTCCCAGTGAATATCTTTTTTCGCCGGTGAATTATTTAGGGATAACCGCGGCTGCCGGTTGATCACTGTCGGCTGCGTGCGCCATCAAATACTTCACCACCGTCTGCAGGTCTGCATCACTCATGCCCGTAGGAACCGGATGACGTCCCCGGGCAAAATACTTTTCCCACACCGTGCCGGCCTTGTCGGCAGGGTTTACAGTAGCCGCCTTGCCTCCCTTTTTGTGACATGCGCCACAGCTCTGTAAAAAGAGCGCGTCCCCGCTGGCCGCCATGGCGACTGCAGGAAGCATCAGCGACATTGCTGTCAGCATTGTTACGATTCGCTTCTGCACCAACTCACCTCCCTTTCCAAAAATTGATAACAGAAATCCTGTTTCTTGAAAGTTTATAACTGGTTACTTAAAAAAAAGTCAACACATCATCCTTTTTTTTTAATTTTTCTGCTTGACATCAATCCGTTATTGCTCTGAGCCCTGGTTTCATCTGTGCCGGATCAGCAAATTCTTGGCAGCTGTTCGCCCACCGGCATGTCGATAATCCGGTGCGCCCCAAGAGCGGTGCGCATGACCACCAGCCCCGGATCATCCGCGACAACCTCGCCGATGATCCGAGCCTCCCTCCCCTGGGGATGGTTGCGCATGGCACCCACCACCCTGTCGGCAACCTCCGCCGGAACAACACCCACCAGCTTGCCCTCGTTGGCGACGTACATCGGCTCGATGCCCAGCACTTCGCAGGCGCCCCGCACCTCGGGGCGAACCGGAATGGCTGTCTCCTCCAGCATAATCCCGATCCGGGAGGAAGAGGCAAACTCGTTGAGCGTGGTGGCAAGCCCCCCCCGGGTGGGATCGCGCATGGCATGAATGTCGGGGGAGGCCTGCAGCATCTGCGCCACCAGACCATTCAAGGCTGCGGTGTCGCTCTGCACCCGGGAGGCAAAGGAAAGCCCCTCCCGGCTGGTTAGAATCGCCATGCCGTGATCAGCAATGGTGCCGGAAAGAATAATCCTGTCCCCCACCCTGAGATTGGCAGCGGAAATGTTCACCCCTTCCGGCACCCTCCCCACCCCGGTGGTGGTGATGAAAAGCTTGTCGCAGCAGCCCCGGTTGACCACCTTGGTGTCCCCGGTCACGATCCGCACCCCGGCGGCTCTCGCCGCCTTTTCCATGGAGAGCAGGACGCGGTGCAGGGTGGCCATGGGCAACCCCTCTTCGAGGATAAAGGCGGCGGCAAGATAGAGCGGTGTGGCGCCGCTCATGCAGACATCGTTCACGGTCCCGTTGATCGCCAGATCCCCGATGTCGCCGCCCGGAAAAAAAAGGGGGTCAACCACAAAGGAGTCCGTGGTCAAAGCCAACCGGCCTTGGGGAAAATCGACCACTGCCTGATCCTCCAGCCGGTTCAAGATTTCATTGCCGAAGCGCGGCAGAAAAAACCGGCTGACGAGCTCGGCGGACAGCCGCCCGCCGCTGCCGTGCGCCAGTTGAATGGTCTCGTATTCCATGATGGGCAGAGGGCAGCTGAAATCTTCCGGATTCAGATTATGCATGGCGCATCCCGTGATATTTGTAGTAGGCGGCGCAGGCGCCCTCGCCCGAGACCATGGTCGCCCCCAGGGGATGTTCCGGGGTGCATTCCCGGCCAAAGGCCGGACAGCTGTCGGGCTTGATCAGACCCTGCAACACACTGCCGCTTTTGCACAGTTCCGATTCCCGCACGCTGATGGTCTCCACATCAAATTTACGCTCGGCGTCATAAGCGGCCAGATGATCCCTGATCACCAGCCCGCTGGCAGGCAACACCCCGATCCCCCGCCAGGCGCGGTCGCTCACCGCGAACACCTCGGCCATGATCCGCTGCGCCGCCGGATTGCCTTGCCGGCTCACCGACCGGCCGTACTGGTTCTCCACTTCGTGGCGCCCCGCCTCAAGCTGCCGGAGAACCATGAGCAGTCCGGCAAGGATATCCACGGGCTCAAAGCCGGTGACCACGATGGGCACCCCAAATTTCTCGGCAAGGGGTTCGTATTCCTGCCAGCCCATGACCGTGCAGACATGCCCCGGAGCCAGATACCCCTGCACCCGGTTGGAGGGTGAGGAGAGCAAACCCCGGATGGCGGGCACCACCAGGACATGGCTGGCCAGCAGGCTGAAATTCGTCAACCCCTCGCGCCTGGCCTGCAGCAGGGCCATACCATTGCCCGGCGCCGTGGTTTCAAAGCCAACCGCCAAAAAAACCACCTCCCGCGCCGGGTTCTGCCGGGCCAGGGCCACGGCTTCCAAGGGCGAATAGACCATGCGCACATCAGCCCCGGCGGATTTCGCCATGAACAGACTGGAAACGCTGCCCGGCACCCGGAGCATATCGCCGAAGCTGGTAAAAATCACCTCGGGTCTGGCGGCGATGGCTACGGCCCGGTCGATGGTCTCCACCGGGGTCACGCACACCGGGCAGCCCGGCCCGTGCACCAGCTCCACCTGGGCGGGCAACAACTGATCCAACCCGTTTTTCATGATGGCATGGGTGTGGCCGCCGCAGATCTCCATGACCACCCAAGGATGGATCACGGTCTGCCGGATCTCCGTAAGAAGGCGACCGGCCAGGGCCGGATCGCGGTATTCGTCAACAAATTTCATGGGAATAAAAAAACCTCGCAAAAACACAATTCAACGCAAAGGCGCAGAGACGCGAAGGGGATGTATCGACAAAACGACTGGACCCGTGTCTCTGTTTGCATGACACCATCGGTACTTTCCTTTTTTGCGCCTCTGCGCCCTTGCGTTGTTCTTTTCTCATTTCTCCAAAGGCTTCCCGAAGATATCCGTGCCCTGGGCCGCCACGGCCTGAGTCAGTTCCCGCCAGGCCGCGAAGCTCTGTTGCGCCTCTTCCTCGTCCAGCACCGACAGGGCAAACCCGGCATGCACCACGGTGTACTGGCCCACCTCGATCTCCGGCACATACTCGAGGCAGATCTTGTTGACCGTGCCGCTGTAATCCACATGCCCCATAGTCAAGCCGTTTTCCTGGAATATCTCCACCACCCTGCCGGGAATCGCCAAACACATACCATCACCCTTGTTTCAACGCTTGCCTACCAATTATAGCCTGCCCCAGGGAAATACAACCATCATTGCAGGGCAGCTCTTTATGAACCACCACTTGGAACCCGGCCCGTCCCAGAACGCCAACCAGCCCCTCCAGAAGCAGCCTGTTCTGAAAAACGCCGCCGCTCAAGGCCACGGTATTGATGTTTTCCCTCTGTCGCGCCTCCTCGGCCACCCGGGTAAAAACCGCAACCAACCCGGCATGGAACCTGCGGCTGATTTCGCTGCGCGCCATGCCACCCTGCACGGCTTTGGCCACCGCCCGGATCAAGGAACGCACCGAGATTTTCAGCATATCATCTTCTGGATAAACCTCGCAGGGAAATACCTCCTGGCCAAGCCTGCCTGCTGTCTGCATCAGCTCGATGGCGGCCTGTCCCTCGTACTGGATGATCTGCCTGCCCCCGCTCATGGCGGCCACCGCATCAAAGAGCCGGCCGCAGCTGCTGGTCAGGGGGGAATTCACCTTTTTTTCCACCATGGTCAGGATCGGGCCGCACTCAAGGGCTGCCATAAAGGGCAGGTCGGGCAGCTCCGCACCATAGGCGGCATGGAGGTAACTCAGCGCGGTTCGCCAAGGGGCCTGCACCGCGGCATCACCGCCCGGCAGGGGCAAGGCTTCGAGAGCGGAAAACCGCTGGTAGCCCTTGGCATCTCCCAGCAGAACCTCGCCGCCCCAGATGGTCTGGTCCGTCCCGTACCCCGCCCCATCGAGAATAATGCCGATGGCCGGGCCTTCCTGGCGGTTCTCGGCCAGACAGGCCGCTAGATGGGCATGGTGGTGTTGCACGGCCAGGGTGGGCACATTCTGCTTCTGAGCCCAGCGGCTTGAGAGATACTGGGGGTGCAGGTCATGCACGATCAGGCCCGGGCTGATTTCAAAAAGAGTTTCCAGCTGGCTAATGCTTTGCTGAAAAACCCGGTACGCTTCCAGATTTTTCAGATCCCCGATGTGCTGACTGCAAAAAGCCTGGTCTCCTTTGAGCAGACAGACGGTGTTCTTGAGTTCTGCTCCCACCCCGAGAACCATCCCCCCGGTTTCCGCAAGCCCGATGGGCTTCGGGGCAAAGCCCCGGCTGCGCCGGATCTTCCGGATCATTCCCCCCTGGAAGGCGACCACCGAATCATCGCAGGGCAGGTGAATGCCACGGTCATGCAGAAGAAAACAGTCGGCAATTCCGGCCAGGCGCTGCACAGCCTCGTTGTTTTCAATGCAGATCGGCTCTTCGCTGCGGTTCCCGCTGGTCATGACCAAGGCCCGCACTCCTCCCTGAAGCAAGAGATAGTGCAGCGGCGCATAGGGCAGCATGAGGCCGAATTGGTCGTATCCCGGCGCGACCTCTTCCGCCAACCCATGCCCCGCTTTTTTTGTGGCCAGGGCAATGGGCCGCTCCTGACTTGCAAGAGCCTCCTCCTTGGCATCCGTGGCCTCCAAGCAACAGATCCTCCGGGCCGCAGACAGATCCGGAACCATCACCGCCAGAGGCTTGGCCTCCCGCCCCTTTCTCTGCCGCAGACGCTGTATTGCCTGACCATTGGTCGCGTCCACCGCCAGATGAAAGCCGCCCACCCCCTTGACCGCCACGATCTCCCCTGCCGCCAACCGCCGGACTGCCTGGCTGAGCGCCTCGTCCCGCTCAGCCACCTGACGCCCTTCCGCCCCGACAAGGCTAAGCCGCGGGCCGCAGTCGGGGCAGCAGTTGGGCTGGGCATGAAAACGCCGGTTGCCCGGATCATCGTATTCCCGCTGGCAGGGGCCGCACATGGCAAACCCGCGCATGGTCGTATGGCGCCGGTCATAGGGGATGCGCTGCACAATGGTATAGCGGGGGCCGCAGTTGGTGCAGTTGATGAAGGGATAGCGGAACCTCCGGTCAGCCGGGTCGAAAAACTCGGCCAGACAGGCCTCGCACACGGCGACATCGGGCGAGATCAAGGTGGAGACCGGGCCGGAAACCGTTGAGTGGCGAAGGACAAATTCGCCATCATGAAGCAAAGGAATAGGGCGGGAAATGATCTCGCCGACCTGGGCCAAGGGGGGCGCCTCCCCCCGCAGGGCAACAAGAAAATCCCGCAGCTGCGCGACCTGCCCCTCGGCCTCGATGGCAACCCCCTCCGGGGTATTGACCACAAAGCCGGTCAGGGCGCGCGCCAAGGCCAGCCGGAAGACAAAGGGCCGGAAGCCGACGCCCTGGACAATGCCGCTGACTGATATCTTCCAGCGCTCGCTTGGCATAAATCCTTATCCGCCTAACATCAGGAAAACGATCACAGGGTGGCGCAGATGCACGAAAGAGGCCCGTCCGCCATACACCAGGTATGCGGGCAGGCCGATGACCGCAGCGCAGCGGCGAAGCAGATGGCCGCTCTGTGATCGCTTAGAACTGCCGACGCAGCCATGCCAGCCAGCCGGACATGCCCTCGCCGGTTCGGGCGGAGATTTCAAAAAATTCCAGCCGGTGGTTCACCCGCAGTCCATATTCCCGGCAGCGGGCCACATCAAAATCGACATGGGGAAGAAGATCGGTCTTGTTGATCAGACAAAGACTGGCCGCATCGAACATGGCCGGATACTTGAGGGGCTTGTCCTCCCCTTCGGTGACGCTGATGATCACCACCTTGGCCGCCTCGCCCAGATCAAACATGGCCGGGCAGACCAGATTGCCGACATTTTCAATAAAAAGCAGGGAATTTCCCGCCGGATTCAGCTGATGCAAGGCCCGATGCACCATATCCGCGTCAAGATGGCAACCGGCGCCGGTGTTCACCTGGACCACGTCCACCCCGGTGGCATCGATCCGTTCGGCATCGAGCATGGTCTGCTGGTCCCCTTCGATGACTGCCATGGGAATCTCCTGGTGCAGCTCCCTGATGGTCCGCTCCAGGATGGTGGTTTTCCCCGAGCCGGGAGAGCTGACCAGATTGAGGGCCACAATCCGCCTTTCCCTGAAAAAATCCCGATTATGCGCGGCAATCCCGTCGTTTTTCCCGAGCACCGCTTCCCGCACCTCCACAACGCGGCCCTGGGCTTGATGCGAATGGTGGTGCCCTGCCACGCCATGGCCGGACATACCCTCCTGACGACCAGGCCTCGTGATGGTTACGCTGTTCTCCGGCTGACTGCAGCCGCAGGAATCACACATGCTTCACCTATTCTTCGCCTTATTCATCAATGGTGAGGGAGACAACCTTCAACTCCCTGCCCTGCACGGTCTCCACCGCATAGCCGCCGCATTGCGGACACTGGCCGAGCAGGGAATCAGACGCAAAGGAATGACCGCAGCCCCGACAGCGGCCGCAACCTTCGATCTCGCGCACCTCAAGGCGGGCGCCTTCAGCCGGGGTGTTGCGGGCAGCGGCGTCAAAACAGAAGGCCAGCGCCTCGACCATCACCCCGGAAAGCTTGCCGGCCTCAAGTTCGACCGAGGTAATCCTCTGGCCCCCGGCGGCTTGCGCCTTTGCCAAAACAAGTTCGACGATGTTTAAAGCCAGAGACATCTCATGCATTGCTTCATGATACACAAAAACGCGGCCTTGTTCCAGACAAGAGCAGGCCGCCGTTTTTTCCCGGCTTATTCCGTACAGGCAAGCTGCTGAAAATCATCAACCGCAGGGCCTTGCACCGGCAGGGTGACGATAAACCGCGCGCCCATGCCCGGAGAACTTTCCGCGATGATAGTCCCGCCATGCCGCTCGACAATTCGCTTGCACACCGCCAGACCGATACCGGCCCCCTCGTGCCGGCTCCGGCCATGCAACCGCTGGAAAAGGCCGAATATCCTGTCGGCGAACTCCGCGGCAAATCCAATGCCATTGTCCTCCACCGTAATGCGGCAGGACTCCGTCGCCTCATCGGCATCCGAACCGGCGATGATCCGGCTGGACACCAGAACGCAGGGGGGGACCTCCGGTTGCCGGTATTTAAGGGCGTTGGCAATGAGATTCTGCAAGAGCTGCCGGATCTGGAGAGGATCCGCCTTGATCCGGCAGAGGGTGTCAACCTTGACCTGCCCTCCGGTTTCTGCGATCCGCACCTCCAGATCGGCGATTACCTGCAGCACGATCTGCTCCAGATCAACCTCCTTGAACGGCTGGCCTTTGGCGGAAACCCGCGAATAGGCGAGAACCCCGGAAATAAGTTCCTGCATCCGCGCGGCCGCGGTTTCAATGCGCCGAATATACTCCAGCCCCTGTTCGGGAATATTTTCCCCGTAACGGGCCCGCAGTTTCTCGCTGAAGGCCTGGACAAGCACCAGCGGCTCCCGCAGGTCATGGGAGGCCATGGAGGCAAAATCCTGCAGATCCCTGTTGCTGCGGGCAAGCTCCACGGCAAACTTGTTGAGGGCTTTCTCACTCCACTTGCTGCCGGTGATATCACGATTGCTCGCCCTGCTGCCCAGAAACTCGCCGGACTGTCCGTACACGGGCTGGCAGGTGTGGCCTATCCACCGTTCCTGCCCGTTTTTGGTAATGATCCGGAATTCCAACATACACACCCCGCGCTCCGACACGACATGCCTGAAATGATTTTCAAGCTGCGCCTTGTGATCCGGATGGGTGATTTCCACGAGGAGCCCGGCGTTTGCCTTGAACTCCTCCGGGCTGTAGCCGGTGATCCGCTCCGCCGAAGGCGAGACATACAGAAAATTACCCGCCGGATCCTTCCAGTATTCCCAGTCGCAGGTGAAGTCCGCAACGGTCCGGAACTTTTCCTCGCTGAGCAGAATCTCGGCCTCGGCTTTTTTCCGCTCGGCAACCTCCTTGAGCAAGGCGGCGTTGGCATCCTCCAGCTCCTTGCTTTTCCGGGCAAGATGGTCACGGGAACGCTGCAACGCCTCCTGCGCCGTGTCCCGCTCCAAAATCCGCCGCCGCAGGAGGGCGCCGCCGAGAAGCATCCCGACCACCCCGATGAACCAAACCAGCCCGGTGCTGAGAAGATTGGCGAGAATCTGCTTTTTCTGCAGCGCCAGTGCTCCAACCATTGGCAGACTGATACTGATTCCCCCGCGGATATCTCCTTCCTTATACCCTTGATGGCCGTGGCAATAGAGACAATCCCGCGTAACCATTATCGCCTGAATCAGCCGCAGATGGGGCACTCCCCCAATCTGGGTAAATTCGATCTTCTCCGTCATTCTGGACCGGGAAAAATCCTCAAGGGCCCGCCGCTCCCACGCATCCGGGCCATTCTCCGGGCGCAGCGGGTTGAGGCTTGTCATCCTGGAAACCACCCCATAGTTACTTGAAAAATCTTCTCCCACCAGCCGCATCATGTAGGCAGGACTCATCAGGGTAAGCACTCTGCCCGAGGGCGTGACCAGATCCCGCTCGGGAATCTGCGCCAGGTAGGGACTGGCCGGACTCCGCGCATCGACAGGCACATACACCCCGCCATGGGAAACCCCCCAGGTGCGCAGGGCAAGATCCTTGTTGCAGTAGGCCCGGATCTCGCTGATCGCTATTTCCTTGGTGATCTGCCGGATGCCGCTTGTGGCGTGAAAGGAAAGCCCGGAAATGAACAGGGTCCAGACCCCGACCAGGATCCAGGTAAACTGTTGGACCGGCACGGGCATAAGTTTTGAAATATACGGCTTTGCGGGATCGTTCACATATCCACCAAAAATTTAGGAACCCTCACGAAATATTCATTCGTATGATCATTCCGTCATGGCTCCTTCGCCGCTATTGCCCAGGCAAAGGATACGATTATTCGCTACAGCGGCTTCCGGGAAGCCTTTGACGGGGAGTGCGAAGGGCCCGTTTAGGAATCAGGCCAGAGGTCGGGATCGGCCACGCCGATCTTCATGGCAAACTTCAGCATGGCCAGCGGCTCGCTCATCCCAAGTTTTTTACTGATATTGGAGCGGTGCTTTTCCACGGTTTTTGGACTGAGACACAAGAGCTCGGCGATGGATTTGGTGGGATTGCCCTCGATAATCAGCCTGAATATCTGCTGTTCCCGGCAGGACAACAGATCGTATTTGCTCGACTCGGCGGATTTTCGCTCCTCATTGTTGAGGTACCTGCGGATGAGTTCGGAATTTATCTCCCTGCTCAGAAAATATTTCCCCTTGGCTGCCATCCGCACCGCCTCAAGAATCTCGGACCAAGGTGCGGTTTTTAAAACATAGCCATGGGCTCCGGCGGACAGAGCCTGATGCACATAGGTCTCGCGGGCGAACATCGACAGAATCACGACGGCCGTGCCAGGGGAATCGTTTCTCACCAACGGGATACATTCAAGGCCGCTGACCATGGGCATGGCTATATCAAGGATTGCCACATCCGGCTGCAATCTCCGGATCTCCTTGACAGCGACCTCGCCGTCCTTCGCCTCGCCGACCAGCGCAAGACTGTTGCTTTTGGCAAGCATCTGCCGCAGCCCTTCCCTGACGATGGAATGATCATCCGCCACAAAAACCGCGATCTTCGCCATCCTTTCTCCTTGGAGAAAAACCAGCCGCGCCCATACCCCGGACCGGACAACGCCTCATTGCCTGCTCCGGCGGTGCCGCCTTCGGAGCAGACAAAGTATTTTATAGAATACTATTTGTGGATCAGGATCAAGCTTTTTTCCAGAAACACCGGACGGCAAGATCAGCCTTACGGCCACGGAGAACAGCTCAACAGCTTGCCGCGCCCACCTCGACCCCGAGCAGGCCCAGCTCTTGCACCACGGCCAGAACCACCTGCCCGACTGCCCCGCTAACCTCGCGGGACAGCCCGATACCGGTGGACAGATCGAGGGGAACAATACCGAAGAGGGTGATGGCAGGGGGCAGGCAATCCTGCATGGCGGCAACGGCCAGCAGCTCGGAAAGCCCGATTTGGTGGGGGGAAATTTTCTGCCGGAAATAGGCGGGAGGATCGAGCAGTTTTTCAATGAGTACCGAACCGGGAGGCTGCGTCGAGACAATGGCATCCACAATGAACAGATGGCTTTTATCATCGAGATATCCCAGGAGGTCAAGCCCCATGGTGCCGCCGTCGATCAGCTCCACCTGAGGAGGAAAAACATAGCTTCGCTGGAGCTGTTCCACCACGCGCACTCCCGCTCCCTCATCGCTGAGCAGAACGTTTCCCACGCCAAGCACCAAAATATTCGCCAACATACGCCTCCTTATAAAACAGGCCGTCCCGGTAGCCGGGGCGGCCTGTTTTTCAATAGATATTCCAAGCAGTAATTTTACACCATGGTCCTGACCGTGACGATTTCCCGGCTCTCGGGGTCCAGAAGATGGATGGCGCAGGCAAGGCACGGGTCAAAGGAATGAACCGTCCGCAACACCTCAAGGGGTTTTTCCGGATCAGCCACCGGATTGCCGACCAGCGAGGCCTCGTAAGGCCCGGGAGCGTCGGCGCTGTTTCTGGGACCCGCGTTCCAGGTGGACGGGACCACGCACTGATAATTCTTGATCTTGCCGTCTTGGATCACGACCCAGTGGGACAACACCCCCCGCGGCGCTTCGTGGAATCCAACCCCGCGCTGCTCGCCTTTCGGGAACACCGGCTGGTTGAAGGTCGCGTAATCCCCCTTGCCGATATTGTCCATCAGCGCCTGCCACTGGCCGAGCAGGGAATCGTACAGCACGGCGCACCGCACCGCTCTTGCCGCATGCCGGCCGATGGTGGAATGGAGGGCGGAAATGCCGACCTTGGTCTTGGCCAGGGAGCTCACCTTTTGCAGAAGGTCGTCGGTGTAGAGCTTGGTCGGACCGTGCCCTGCGGCGTACATGCACAATACGTTGGCCAACGGCCCGACCTGAGCAGGTTTGCCGTTGAAGGTCGGAGACTTGACCCAGGAATATTTGCCGTTGTCCTGGAATTCGGTATGCTGCGGAACCGTCTCCTCCTCCCAGGGATGACGATCCCAGTCTCCCTGGTACCAGGAATGTTTGATCCCCTCCTTGACCCCCTGTTTGAACAAATCATCGTTGAACCCGGTGATCGGCTTGAACGACCCCACGTTGCCATTGGCAATATAGCCTCCGGGAAGAACAAATGTTGTCCCCTTGGTGTCCAGGGGCATATCCGGCACCGAGAGATAATTGGTCACCCCGGCCCCGTATTTGGTCCAGTCCGCATAAAAAGCGCCTATGGCCGCGACATCGACCATGTAGACGTTTTTGATGAAATCCCCGACCTCGTCGATCAGGGTCTTGATGTCGAGAAGACGCTCGATGGTCAGGGTGGACTGGCTGTCCGGGTTGATGGGATTGGCCACCCCGCCCACGGCCAGGTTCTGGATATGCGGGGTCTTGCTGCCAAGGATGGCCACCACCTTGTTGATCTTCCGCTGATACTCCAGGGCCTGAAAATAATGGGTGGCGGCAAGGAGATTAACATCCGGGGAGAGCTTCATGGCCGGATGCCCCCAGTAGCCGCTGGCAAAAATTCCAAGCTGGCCGCTGCCGACAAACCCTTTGAACTTTTCCTGTACCGCCTTGATTTCCTGCTCGCTGTTGCGGGGCCAGGGGGAAAGCTGCTGGCCAAGGGTCGAGGCACCCTTGGGACTGCCCTTGAGGGAGGAGACGATGTCCACCCAATCGAGAGCGGAGAGATGGTAAAAATGGACAATATGGTCAAAAATTCCGTGGGCGGAGATGATCATGTTCCGGATGTACTGGGCGTTAAGCGGCACCTCCAGGTTCAGGGCATTTTCCACGGCCCGCACCGAGGCAATGGCATGGACCGTGGTGCAGACCCCGCAGATCCGCTGGGTAAAAATCCAGGCCTCCCGCGGGTCCCGCCCCTGGAGGATCAGCTCGATCCCGCGCCACATCTGGCCGGAGGACCAGGCCTTGGTCACCCGGCCATTGTCAATCTCGCAATCAATCCGGAGATGCCCTTCGATTCTGGTGATGGGATCAACGACGATTCTCTTGGCCATGCACTCTCTCCTTCAAGTGTAACTGCCCAGCAGCACTGCATCTGCCTTGTCATCGGCCTGCTCGTGTGCAACAGCACACTTCGCAGACCTCTTCCGCGCATCTGCGGCAGCAGCGAAGCGGCGCTGCTGAACAGTTACGTTTCGTAGTTTACGGAACCTTTCCGGCCCTGAGCTAGAATTTACCTTTCCAATAATTATACATTATGCTTTTTTGAGCTTGGGCAATACCGGCACGGTCTTGACAAACCACAAGTAGGCCATCACTTCCGCGGCAATAATCCCGAAGGTGATGAACAGTTCCGGCACCGAGGGGAAATACCGCCAGCCGGTGCCGGGATCAAAGCCGACAATATAGGTGTTGAACCGGTACATGCTCCCCCCCAGCAGCATGGCGCAGGAGGCGATGAACAACAGCCGCGGGCTTTGCCGGTTATTGGGATAGGCCAGAATCAGCAGGGCGGTGAGCAGCAGCAGGTTCTCCAGGAGGAACATGTTGCCCTGGAGCCCTCCGTCAAAGGCCAGGGGCAGATAACCGCGCAGGTTCACATCCTCGATCCGGATCACCAGATAGAGGCCGAGCAGCCAGGGCATAACCGCCGAAATTTTGCTCAGCAGGTGCATTTCCATGGGCCGGTTGAAGGAAATGGCGGCAATAAGCGACTCAAAAATAACCGCGGCATAGCCGATGACCACGGCGGTGATGAGAAAAAGCAGGGGCAAAAATCCGCTCCACCAGAGGGGGGAGAGCTTGTGTCCGGCCATGAGCATCATGGTGCCCAGGGAGGATTGATGCATGGTGGGCAGAAGGATGCCCAGCGCGATGAATACGAAAATAACCCGGTTGAGTCTGGCCTGCAGCTTGTCTGCCTTGAACTTTTCCAGCAGCGCCGGGGCAAATTCCATCCACAACACCAGGATATAGGTGCCGATGCAAAGGGCCACCTCGAACATGACCGAATGCAGGTTGCTGAACCAGGGCAGGAAGATATTGTAGCCCTGCCAGTAGCGGCCGATGTCGAAGATCACCGATACCCCGGCCAGGGTGTAGCCGAACATGCTGGTCATCAGGGCGGGCCGCACCAGGGGCGAATATTCACCCTTGTTGAACACATAGACGATCAGGGCGATGGAATAGCCGGCGCAGGCCAGGGCCGTGCCCACCACCACATCATAGGCGATCCAGATCCCCCAGGGATAGCCGTCGTTCATATTGGAGACCGAACCGATGCCAAAGATGAACCGCTTGCCGATGAAAAAAAGGCCGATGAGCACGATGGCGGCGCACACCATGAAGGGCACGGTCAGCACCTTGCCTCCTAATGCTTGTCTTTCTTCCTGCATGGAAACACTCCTTTCCGTGAAAAGCCAGAGCTAACACCCCTACTCTTTTTTCTCTTCCCTGTTCCGGATGATGTAGATCAGGCCGCCCAGAACCACGATGGGATAGACCATGCCCTTGTAAATGGCGTATTGGATGCCGTCCGCCAGGGCCACATAGGAATCATCGGGCAGATCGGGCAGGCCGAGGGAGGCAAACGGCACTCCGGCCAGGTAGAGAACCTGGGAGCCGCCAAGCTCCTGCGCGCCGTAGACATGCTTGACGTAATCGCCTGCCCGGTGCTGCTGAACCTCGGTCGAATCAATATTGGCCACCGGAAAATCGTAATACTCTCCGGGCGACATGCCCAGCCGCCGCTTGGCCTCGGTCCGCAGCTTTTCCACCGGTCCGAACAGGGAAGCCCCGGTGGGGCAGGCAGCGCAGCAGGCGGAAATCCCGCCCTTGGCCAAAAGATGGGCGCACATCTGACACTTGACAATCTCCGGAAAGGGAGAATTCCACTCAAATTTGGGAATATTGTAGGGGCAGGCAACCTGGCAGTAGCGGCAACCAATGCAGGCCTTTTTGTTGTACGTCACCACTCCGTTATCGGGGTTTTTAACCAGAGCCGAGACCGGGCAGGCCGAAACACAGGCGGGATCAAGGCAGTGCATGCAGTGCCGCTTGATGAAGGCAAAACCGGCGAGGGAATCCTTTGGCCCATCAACGCCGTAGCGCTTGATGACATTCAGGGTTTTGGCGGACAGATCCTGGGGGTCGTCCCACATCGGCTCCTTGGGGTTGGCGTGTTCCACCGGCTTGTTGTTGGCCTGTTTGCAGGCATACTCGCAAACCTTGCAGCCGATGCAGAGGGTGGAATCGTACAGGATGCCAACCGCATTGGGAGGCAGCTCCTTCCGTGACCGTCTGGCCTGGGCCGGGCTTTGATCCGCAGCCAGCAGCAGACCGCCGGCCGCGGCCCCTTTCAGAAAATCCCTGCGTCGTATCTTCATACCCTATTCTCCCTCTGAGGAAGAACCTGGTCCGGTCTTGCCGAGGTTCTTGGCAATCGCCACCCCGGCCCCCAGCGCCACCCCGGCCACCCCGGCAGCAAGGGCCACCGCGCCCACCGAAGCGCCCGGCCCCCGCTCGGTGACGATATACGGATACGCGGACCCAGGGGTAATGTACTTCAGGTCGGCCTGGGTATGCAGGGGGATATTGAAGCCCACCCCTTC
Source organism: Deltaproteobacteria bacterium (assembly GCA_021847425.1). Classification (GTDB taxonomy): domain Bacteria; phylum Desulfobacterota; class Desulfobulbia; order Desulfobulbales; family Desulfurivibrionaceae; genus Thiovibrio. Next base: position 28,325 of record JAJZRF010000003.1, read on the forward strand.
CTCGGTGCAGCCGAAACAGGGATGGCCGGTGCCCACCGGCCAGGCGCCCGAGCCGACGTCATTAAAAAGGATGGCCGGGCAGTTGGCAAAGGTCATCGGCCCCTTGCAACCGAGCTTGAACAGGCAATAGCCTTTCCGGTGCCCCTCATCGCCGAATTTGATGGCAAACCGCCCCGCGTCAAAATGGGGCCTGCGCTCGCAGTTCTCGTGGATGAGCCGGCCATAGGCGAATTTCGGCCTGCCTTTTTGATCAAGGCTGGGCAATTTTTTAAAGGTCAGGAAGTGGATCACGGTGGAGAGAAAATTATAGGCATTGGGCGGACAGCCCGGGATCGTCACCACACTCTTGCCCTTGAGAAACTCGGGCGCACCGATAGCGCCGGTGGGGTTCGGCTTTGCCGCGGCAACCCCGCCCCAGGAGGCGCAGGAGCCAATGGCAACAACAGCGGCAGCCTTGGCTGCGGTCTCGCGCACGATTTCGCTGAAAGGCCTGCCGCCGATCATGCAGTACACCCCGCCGTCCTTCACGGGAATGGCCCCTTCCACCACCAGGATGAACTTGCCGGTATTCTTCTGAATCGAGGCCTGCAAGGCCGCTTCCGCCTGGTGCCCGGCCCCGGCGTTGAGGGTTTCATTATAATCAAGGGAGATAAGATCAAGAATAAGGTGTTCAAGGGAGGGATGGGATGGCCGCAACAGCGATTCGGTACAACCGGTGCAACCTGAACCGGAAAGCCAGATCACCGGGGGACGTTGCGGAGCCGTGATTGCCGCCGCGATCCGCGGGGCGGCCTCCAGAGGGAGCCCCAGGCCGGCAGCCATCACCGCGCAGAACTTCATAAAATCACGACGCGAAATCCCGTTCAGACGTTCTCTGACCCTGGCAAAATCCTGTTCTTTCATCGTTCGCCTCTTTGCGTGTGTGGAGCGTTATCCCCATTCCAATAGCTGCGCAACTTCAAAAGATTATCCATTATTGCATCACAATTGCCGATCACAAGTCAAGCACGATCACACTAGGTATAAACACCTACAAAATAGTAGTGCAGTTTTCAATCTGCGGTCAAGAATTTTCTCGTTGGCCGACCGGATTCTTTACGGTATGGTGCCGCAACCAGAAGACAACCAGGGACGTCCGCCGCCATGCCGCATACCGCTCACCTTGATCCTGCCAGCATTATCCAGCATGTGTATGTTGAAGATGACTGCCGGGATCTGCCCCTCACCAGAAATATCCTGGCCAATCTTCCGGGCCGGGAGGTGCGGATTATTCCGCCCCGGTCCGGGCCGGACCTTTCCGCGTCCAGCCTCGGCCCCCAAAGCCTCACCAGCGGGAAAAAACATTTGCTTCTCTGTAAAAACCGGGGCCGCTTTCTCAAACCCTGCCCGGCGACCAGGGAATACCGCTGTTGCGACTACCAGGTGCTCAATGTGGGCATGAACTGCCCCATGGACTGCGTGTACTGCATTTTGCAGGCCTACCTGAACAACCCCTGGCTTTCTTTTTTTGTGAATACCGATGATCTGCTGGCCGAACTCACCGCCGCCTTTGCCGAAACCCCGCAGACCTCCCGGCGCATCGGCACCGGCGAATTCACCGACTCCATGGCCCTGGACCGGGTCACGGGCTTGAGCCGGATTCTTATTGAATTTTTCAAGGATAGACCCAACGCAGTGCTTGAGCTGAAATCGAAAGCGGTTGCCATAGACAACCTCCAGCACTGCGAGCATGGCAACCGCACCATCATGGCCTGGTCGCTCAACAGCCCGGAGATCATGGCCAAGGAGGAGCTGCGCACCGCCAGCCTGGACCAGCGGTTGGCCGCGGCTGCCCAGTGCGCCGCCTGGGGTTACAAGCTGGCCTTTCATTTTGATCCGCTCATCTATCATCCCGGCTGGAAAGAAGGCTACAAAGAGACAATCGCCCGGCTCTTTGCCGCAGTTCCGGCGGCAAGCATCGTCTGGATCAGCATGGGAGCGCTGCGTTTCCTTCCCGCCCTGAAAAGCATTGCCACCGGGCGTTTCCCCAGGTCCCGCTTCTTCCATGAAGAATTTGTCCTGGGCCTGGACAACAAATTCCGCTACTTCCGCCCGCTGCGCACGGAGATGTACCGCCACCTGGCGCACCACCTTTCCCGCTACCTGGACCCGGATACCTGCCTGTATTTCTGCATGGAAAGCGATGAGATATGGAGGGATGTTTTCGGCTTCTCCCCGGAAGAAAAAGGCGGGTTGCCGGCCATGCTCGACCTGGCTGCCCGGAGCAAATGCGGCCAGCCCTGAGCACGAAGCCATCAGCCAGGAATGGGGCCAATTCCGGCTCAGTCCTTTTGGGTGTTGATTTTTACCAAGGCGATCCTTACTATGGTATATCGTTTCCTGGCCGCCATGTCCTGAAGACCGCGGATAACCCGCACCCGGAAAAGGTTGGTGCAGGCTCGGGGATTAGCCGTTATGATGGGCGGGCTACCCAGACAACGCCTCATTTTCTGTAAACCTGATCAACGAGATAAGGAGAAAAAATGGTCAACAAAGTCATCCTCATCGGCAACCTCGGCAAGGATCCGGAAGTACGCTACTCGCAGGCAGGGGCCGCCATCGCCAGCTTCAATGTCGCCACCACCGAAACCTGGAAAAAACAGGACGGCACCAAGGAAGAATTGACCGAATGGCACCGGATCGTGGCCTTTGGCCGTCTGGGCGAGATTTGCGGCGAATACCTGTCAAAGGGCTCCAAGGTTTTCATCGAAGGCCGGCTGCAAACCCGGAAGTGGGACGACAAGGACGGCAACACCCGATACACCACGGAGATCGTGGCCAGGGAGATGAAGATGCTTTCCCCCCGTGGCAGCAGCGGAGATTCATCGCAGTCCCAGCAGTACAACGATCAGCCTTTTCCCGAGCCGGTCATGGGGGATGATGTTCCGTTTTAATCACCCATTCCAGCAAGACAGTTCAGCAGTGTCAACGGCGATGGCGGAAGCCCGAACAGACAGGCAGGTCAGGCATGGATTATTATAAATTACTCGGTGTGGAAAAAAGCGCTTCCCCGGAGGAAATCAAGAAGGCCTACCGCAAACTTGCCCTCAAGCACCATCCGGACCGCAACAAGGGCAACAAGGAAGCGGAGGAGCAGTTTAAAAAAATCAGCGAGGCGTACGCCGTTCTCTCCGACAAGGAAAAACGGCAACAATACGACACCGTTGGTTCCGCCGGTTTTCAGCAGCGCTATTCACAGGAAGATATCTTCCGCAACGCCGATCTGGGCGACATCCTGCGGGAATTCGGCATCAACTTCGGCGGGGGCCGCGCCACCTACCGGAGCTCCGGCACGGGGGGCGGCATATTCGATGAGATGTTCCGTCAGCCTGGGACGGGCGGCCGCCCCAGCCATGGCTTTCAGGATGCGCGCCAGCAGCAACAGGTGAAGGGCAATGATCTTTCCCTGGAATTGCCGGTCACCCTCTCTGAAGTGCTGACCGGCGCCGAAAAAACCATCTCCCTTAGCCGCGGCTCCGGGGCGGAAAAAGTTTCCGTAAAAATTCCCGCAGGAATCGAGACCGGCAAAAAGCTGCGGATTTCCGGCAAGGGCTCTCCTTCCCCCATGGGCGGACCGTCAGGCGACCTGTATCTGCTGATCAAGGTTGAACCGCATAAAATCTTTACCCGGAAAGGGGCCCATCTCAGCATGGACCTGCAAATACCCTACAGCTCCGCCGTGTTTGGCGCGGAGGTGGAGGTTCCAACCCTGGAGGGAAAGCAGCTCAAGGTCAAGGTTCCTCCCGGCTGCCAGCCCCAGGCAAAACTTCGCCTTCGCAAACATGGCTTGCCGGACAGCGGAGGAGCGCGGGGAGACCTGCTGGTGAAAATCGTGGTGGCGGTGCCAAAGGACTTGTCGGATGAACAGCGGGAACTGGTGAACAGGCTGAAGGAGTCCGGACTGTAGCAGTGTTGCCGCTCTCAGATAAGAATCCCGACAAACATGGTGGAGACACTGAAGATGTATTTCTCCGGCAGCCCGCCCCGCATGATGATGTCATCCTCGATCCGGGTGAGAATCTGGGTCATGATAACCTCGTAGCCCATATTGATGTAGCCGTCCCCCTTGGCTTCGTTGGTGATGAACAGCAGCTTCCCGCTTTTGTTCTTGCAGGTCTTCAACCGCCAGTTCACCTGACTGACATTATGATGGAGCCGTTGCAGCCGCGCCAGAGGAATCTGCAACCCGCTCAGTAAAACATCCCCATCCCGGACATTGTAAGCCTCCTGGATGCTTTTCCACAGGCCAAGACTCAGCAAGTATACCCGGTCCGGCTCGGCAACGTCCTCCTGAAACGCCGCAGTGAGTATCTCATTGGAGGGCTTGGAGGCATACCCCTGCTCCCCTGTGGGCCGGGGGGCAAAAATGGAATCGATCTTCCGCCGCTGCTGGACCGGGTTCTTCTCGTATTTGGGGTTCTTGGCGTACAGACGCGCGGTGAAATCCCGCAAGCCGCTGCGATACTGCTGCACATGATAGCGGATGATGCCCACATCCGTCGGCGTAAAAAAACTGCTGACGCCATATTCGGCGTTGCCCCCGGAGAATCCGCATCCGGCCAGCCCGGACAGAACAAAAACCATCAGTATGAGGGCAACGGTTTTGGACAGGGCCCGGACAACGGGCCTCGGCATCACATCACCTCACGGCACATTAGGGGTAAAGGGGAAAGGTAAAAGGTTAAAGGTCCAAGATGGAGAGGGTGATCTCCGCCTCCATTGTCTTCTAACCTTGCACCTTTCACCTTGCGCCTTTCACCTTTTAGATATCTCCGCCGGTTATCCTGATCAAGGCCTCCCGGTAACGGGAAGCGGTTTTCTCGATGATTTCCCGCGGCAGCTTGGGCGGCGGCGGGGTTTTTCCCCAATCGAGGGTGGAGAGATAGTCCCGGAGAAACTGCTTGTCAAAACTCGGCTGCCCGGCGCCGGGGCGGTACTGGTCTTCCGGCCAGAACCGGGACGAGTCCGGAGTCAATACCTCGTCGATGAGCAGGATCTCCCCGTTATAGATGCCAAGCTCAAACTTGGTGTCGGCAATGATGATTCCCCGGCTGCGGGCATAGTCAGCCGCCTTTTCATAAAGGCGCACGCAGATATCCTTGACCCGGGCGGTCTGCTCCCTGCCCACGATCTTTTCCATCTCGGCCAGGGAGATGTTCTCGTCATGCGTGCCAAGCGCCGCCTTGGTGGACGGGGTGAAAAGCGGCTCGGGAAACTTGTCCGACTCCCGCATCCCGGCGGGCAGGGCAAAGCCGCAGACCGTCGGATCTTTTTTATATGCCTCCCAGAACGAACCGGAGAGATACCCCCGGACAATACATTCCACCGGCAGGGGTTTGGCCTTTTTCACCAGCAGGCTGCGGCCCGCGAGCTGCTCGCGGTACGGACCGCACACCGCCGGATATTCCGCGACATTTGCCGTGATCAGATGATTGGGCACGATGTCCTTGAGATAGTCAAACCAGAACAGGGAAAGCCTGGTCAGGATCGCGCCCTTGTCGGGAATGGGGTCATCCATGATCACGTCAAAGGCGGAAATCCTATCCGAGGCCACCATCAGCAGATGGTCTTCCACCTCGTAGAGATCCCGGACCTTGCCGCGATGCAGCAGATGGAGATTGGCAAAATTCGTTTGGGTTACGGGAGTGGTCATGACGTATTCTTCCTTATCAAAATATTACAGCGGCGCAGCAGCGACGCGAGCATGACAATGCCGGGGTCTTTTCAAAAAGGATACATGTTCCCAACCGCTTGCGCGATATTTTTTTGTAAGTATTCAGCAGCGCCGCTTGCGCTGCTGCCGCAGATCCGCGAAAGAGGCTGGTTCGCAGGTAAGCGACAGGGAGGAAGACTCCGATACACCAGGTATGCGAACCGGCCGATGACAGCTAAGCGAGCGCAGCGAGACTGCGAAGGAGATGCGGTGCTGCTGAATACTTACCCGCGATAAAACCATTTCTTGATGTCGTGGGAGGTAAAACTCTTGGCCACCGGGCGGCCATGGGGGCAATGGGAAAAAACCTCGGCCCGCTGCATCTCGTCCAACAGAGCTTCGGCCTCCTTTGGGCTCAAGCGTTGCCCGGCCCTGATGGCAGCCTTGCAGGCCATATCGGAGAGCACCTCCTCGGCGCGAATCCCGCCTTTTCCGGAGCCTGCCTCACCAAAACGGGCAAAGATCCCGGCCAGCACCTCCTCAACCGGAGAGCGGCCAAGCACCGCGGGCACGGCTTTCACCACCTGGCTGGACCCGCCGAAATCCTCGATCTCAACCCCGAGGGCACTGATCTCCCCGGCGTACTGCCGGAGAATCTGGATTTCCTCCAGGGTGCACTCAATGACCTTTGGGAACAGCAGCGTCTGACGGACGATTTTTTTGCCGGCAAACTGCCTTTTCAGCACCTCGAACAGCAACCGCTCATGGGCGGCATGCTGATCAACGGCAAGCAAGCCGTTTTCCGTGGCGCAGAGCAGATAGGTATCCAGCAGCTGCCCGAGATAGCGCAAGCCGGAGGACGGAGCAACAGCCCCCTCTTCCGGCATCGCCGGGGTTCGGGGCTGCTTTGCCGGAAGACACGGCTCCGCCTCCAGTCCGGGTTCGTTTTCCCGGGATGCGGGACTCCGCTCCCCGGCAGCGCCGGCTTGCGGAGAAGACAACGCAGCAGCAACAGCGGCGGTCTTAAAGAGCGGCAGCGACTCCTGGACCGCAGGCGCAGGAGTCGCATACCCCGGCGTATAGGCCTTGGCCGGACCGACAGGAGGAGTTCTGAATATCTCCTGTTTCAAGGTTTGCTGATAATCCGCCATGGCGGCCTGAACCGCGACGACCACGGCCTGATGCACCACGGCCGGCTTGTGAAACCTGACTTCCTGCTTGGTGGGGTGAACGTTCACATCAACGCTTTCCTGCGGCATGGCCAGAAAAATCACCCCGCCCGCCCCCCGCCCTTTCATGAGATAGTTCTGCAACCCTTCGCCCACCGCATGGGTGATCAGGCGATCATGGATCGCCCGGCCATTGACAAAGATCCTGAGCCGGGCGGCGGCAGGGACGTCCGGCGGCAGAAGATAACCGGAAACCCCTGGTTCATCGGCGTTCCCGTCCTGTCCCTGCCGACCCACCGCAACCAAAGACCCGTCTCCTTTGCCAAGAATCCGTTCCGCCCTGCTCCGGGGGGTGTCGAGCCCCGATGGCAGCCGCAACACTTCGCGGCCATCCACTGTAAAACTTACCCCAAGTTCCGGCCGGGCCAGGGCATAATTCTTCACCACCTCTTCGATGTGGGCCAATTCCGTGCGGGTGGATTTCAAAAATTTTTTCCGGGCCGGGACATTGCCGAAGAGATCCGTCACCTCAAAAGAGGTGCCGGGGCTGCTCCCCATCTCATGCACCTTGAGGAGCCGCCCGAAACGGAGGTCAACCTGGGTTCCCAGGGCTTGGCCCGCAGGACGCGAAGTGATCCGCAACCGGGATACCGAGGCAATGCTGGGCACGGCCTCGCCCCGGAAACCCAGGGTTCGGATGGCGCCGAGCTCGGCAAGGCTTGTGATCTTGCTGGTGGCATGGCGCTCCAGACAGAGAAGGACATCATCCTGGTCCATGCCGGCCCCATCGTCAATCACCCGGATCAGGCGCGTGCCGTCGCCTTCCACCTGGATGGCGACCTGCCCGGCGCGAGCGTCGATGGCATTTTCCAGCAGCTCCTTGACCACCGAGGCGGGTCGCTCGACAACCTCGCCGGCCGCGATCTGGTTGGCCAGATTTTCCGGAAGAATCCTGATCCTGGACAAGGCTTAGAGCACACTCAGCATATGGATTTTCAGCCAATCCTCGTCCCACCACTCAACCGGATCAACAAAGATTCCGTTGACCAGGATGCTGAAGTGGAGATGATCGCCCCCGGCCATGCCGGTATGGCCGGTAAGACCTATGACCGAGCCCTTCTCGACCATGCTGCCCACCGGCACGTTAATCTGGCTCAGGTGGGCGTACAGACTAAAAATCCCCTGGCCATGATCAAGAATGATGGCGTTTCCGTAAATCCCGAGATAGTCGGCAAAAACCACCACCCCCCGGTTGGCGGCCTCGACATTGGCATGTTCGAGCGAGGCGATATCAACCCCCAGATGAACCTGTTCATCGATCTTCTCGCCATTATGCAGGTAGGCGCGATGATCGGCGTATCCGGCCCGCGGGCTCCCGTCCATCCGGATAAAACGACCGTCCCAGAGCCGCTCCGGCTGAAATTTGGAACAAACCTCCTGAATCTTCTTATAATTGGCCAGCCGGATGTCATTGTTCACCTTGACATACTGTTCGACGGGCGTGCCGGAGAGTTCCGGATAGTGACTGTCAAATTCCGGCAGCTTGGCGGAGAGAAACTCGTCGCTGACCGTGATCTTGTCGCTGACAATCTTGCGCACATGCAGGTTCATGGTAAACGGGGCCTTGGCCTCGTTTCCGGCCAGGTCCGTGGCAACCACAAAGGCCTTTTCCAGCGCGGCAGTATCGTACGGCAGCCCCATGCAGGCGCCATATACCCCTTCGCCCCGTTTGGGCAGGGCAAACCCAGGATAGAAGATATCGTTGACCTGCACCCCGTGCCTGCCCACAGGCTCGCTGACCCGGTAGACAACCACCCCGGCGCCGCCGCCCTTGATATACTGGGGCGAATCCATCACGCTGATCACCGGCGGCTTGGTGTCGATGGTGACAGCCGAGGATTGCTCCGTGATATTGCCCTTGAGCCAGTTCCACCAGGAAAAATCAGCCACCGTCACCACCAGCTCGGCCGGGCCATCCTTAAAACCGAGGGTCTTGGGCGTTATCTCGATGGCCTGCTCGATTTTTTTCGGCCCAGCCCCGGAAAAATACCCCCTTCTGGGATAGGCTTTTTCAAACAGCACCGCCTTCTTGTTGTCCTGAGCCAGGACAACCTGGATGGAGCGCAGTCCGCTCTTGGCATCGCTGGCCGCAAAGGAAATCTTTCTGGCCAACCCGATATGGGCGCTGTCCCCGCTGATCACCACCTGCGGCTTCCCCATATCCCCCGCCAGCCAGAAAAAGGTCGCCAGAACCAGGCCAAGCAACCCGGCTCCCCCAAGGACCAGCAAGGGAAATGCGCTCTTGTTTTTTTTCGCTTTGGCAAACGGCTCAAGGTTCATTCTTCCATCCTCTTATTCCACGCGTCCCCATGCAGGAAACTTATTTGATCTGACAACGATGGCCCGCGGGAATATCCCCAGACCCTCTCATTTTAAAATTTTCGTAACTGTTCAGCAGCACCCCATCTGCTTCGCCGCTGCGCTGCTGTCATCGGCCTGCTTATGTGCAATAGCACACTTCCCAGGCCTCTTTCGCGCATCTGGGGTGCTGCTGAACAGTTACATTCCGTGGTTTTCGTTCAATTCCGGCATCAAGCTGGATAGTTACAAATTTTCGCGATAATACCATGAACCGGGCCATGATTCCAGAGCTCTTAATATCTTGACAGGAAAAGCCATCCTCATATAGTGTGCGAGGTGTTTTTCAGCAGGAGATCCGAGGCAGCGACCATGAAAAAATTTCATACCGTCATCGTGGGCGGCGGTCCTGGAGGGCTGGCCTGCGCCACCCTTCTTGCCCGGCAAGGCAAGGACGTTCTGGTGCTTGAGCGCAACAGCGCCATCGGCCCCAAGGTCTGCGCCGGCGGCATTCCCTCCGTTGCCCTGGATTTCGGTTTTCCGGAAACGCTCTGGGAACGATCCTTCACCCGCCAGCACATCAGCAGCAACTGGCAACACACCGTGATTCAGGACGCCAGCCCCATCATCCGTACCGTTGACAGGGGCAGACTCGGGCGCTGGATGATGGAAAAAGCCGTGGCTGCCGGAGTCAGCATCGCCACCAACGCCCTTGTTCTAAAAATCACGGAAAACAGGGTGCATGTCAGAGGGGGAGAAGAGTATGGCTTTTGTTTCCTGGTGGGCGCCGATGGCAGCAGCTCCCTGGTGCGGCGTCAGCTTGGTATTCCCACCGAGAAAATAGGGGTTGGCATCAATTACCAGATTCCGGGAAACTTCCCCGAAATGCAGTGGCACCTGGACACCGATCTTTTCGGCAATGGCTACGCCTGGATTTTCCCCCACCAGGATACGGCCTCCATCGGCGTCTATGCCAGACGCAGCACGGTCAAATCCGGCAGCCTGCTGAACAGCCTGCACCAGTGGGGGGCACGCCATAACCTTGAACTCAAGTCCCGCCAGCCGCAGGCAGCCCTGATCAACTTCGACTTTCGCGGCTGGCGTTTCGGCAACCGCTTTCTGATTGGCGATGCGGCAGGTCTTGCCTCCGGCCTCACCGGCGAAGGCATCTATTCCGCCATCGTTTCCGGCGAAGAGGCCGCGCGCACCATCCTGGATAGTGGGCATGAAAGCAGCAAGATGGACCAGCTTATCAAAAAACACCATCAGCATGCCCGCATTCTCGACCTGGCATCCGGCGGCAAACTGGCCAGCAAACTTATTTTGGAAGCAATGATTTTCTGCCTGCGCACCGGGATTATCCCTTTTCGCGCCCTGGAAATTGGAATTGACCAACCCTCATGAAGGACTTGCCCGTGAACCCTGAGCCAAAAAAAAATAAAACCCGGCTGTTCAATTTTCTGTTCATCGCTGGTTGTGCAGCCATCCTTGTTTTTTTACTCGAAGCCCCGCCCGAATCGACCAAGCGGCTGCCCCAGGATAAAGACCATCTGCAATTTTACCCCATGGACAAAAAAGAGGCGGAAAAACATTGCACCGCCTGCCATGCCCCAGACGGCCAAGCTCCTCTCCCCAAGGACCATCCCCCCAAATACCGGTGCCTCTTCTGCCATAAAAAATTCAACTAAGATGGAACCGTTGACCATTACCCTGCCGGACCTGCGCACCACTCTTGCCTTGGGCCGCCATCTCGGGGAGAGTGCCCGCCCCGGCGAGGTGATCACCCTGGCCGGCTCCCTGGGGGCCGGAAAAACCACCCTCACCCAGGCCATCGGCCAGGGGCTGCAGGTGCCTGAGTCCTGCTATATAACCAGCCCCACCTTCAGCCTCCTGCACGAGTATCCGGGACGGCTGCCCCTCTATCACATGGATCTCTACCGGTTGAGCGATGAAACGGAGATCGAGGATCTCGGTCTGCTGGAATACCTCTACGGAACAGGACTCACGGTGATCGAGTGGCCGGACAGACTGGGCGCCCTTATGCCCGAGGAGCGGCTCCATATCGCCCTCAGCCTGCTGAGCGAAACAGCGCGGCGGGCGGAGCTGACCGCCCATGGCAGGGCGTGGCGGGAAAAGATCGCCGCGCTGCGGGATGGCCGGGCATGGCAGAGACCGGACAGCAGTGGCTGAAGGAATGGAAAGCGGAACGGATCAGGCAGGATCTTTGTTTTCCGGACAGGTTGCCGGCGGCATCATCTCGCTTAGGATCATGACCAGCTTCGCCTTGATAATGGGCTTGGTGAGAAAGCCGTTCATCCCCGCCTCGTAACAGGCGGTCTCATCCTCTTTTCTGGCATGGGCCGTGAGCCCGACTATAACCAGCGGCTGTTGCAGATTACGCAGACCGACATAACCCTGCCGCAGGGCCGGGTCAGCCTCAATCTTTCTGATTCTCCTGGTGGCCTCCATGCCATCCATATTGGGCATCTGCACGTCCATCAGAACAAGATCAAAGGTCTGATGCCGGAGATGCTCCAGGGCTTCGGCCCCATCGGAGGCCACCTCGACCTCATATCCTTCCCGGGTGATCAGAATGCCGGCCAGCCGCTGGTTGACCGCATTATCCTCAACGAGAAGAATCCTGCCGCCGCTGAAAATCTTTTCTCGCCCCGCTTCCTTGTGCTCCGCTATGGAAATGATCTCTGCCGGGGCTTCTTCCAAGGGGATCACGAAAGAAAAGGTGCTGCCCTTGCCCACCTCGCTCGCCACCATGAGATGACCGCCCATGAGCTCCACGAGCTGTAGGCAAATGGCCAGCCCCAGACCTGTGCCCCCGTACTTCCTGGTGGTCGAGCCATCGGCCTGGGTAAACTTTTCAAAAATTGCCTCAACCCTGTCGGCGGGGATCCCTATGCCGCTGTCGCGCACCGAGAAGCGGCTGACAATCTGACCGGCCGCTTCCCGCTCATAATCAACCAGGATATCGATTCCGCCCTGCTCGGTGAATTTCATGGCATTTCCGGCAAGATTTATCAGAACCTGGCGCAGCCGGTTGCTGTCCCCCATTATTCTTTTAGGAATGCGGCGGTCAATCCTGCTGGCAACAACAACCCCCTTTTCCCGTGCAGGAATCTTGAACATGGCGGCCACGTTGCCGACCACCTCGGCAAGATCAAAGGGCAGACGCTCAAGTTCGAGTTTCCCCGCCTCGATTTTTGCCAGATCCAGGATATCGTTGATCAGGGTCAGCAGGCTTGTCGCGGATTGGGCGATGGTCCTGGTATAATCGAGCTGCTCTTCGGCAAGGGGGGTTTCGGACAGGAGTTCACTGAAGCCGATGATGGCGTTCATGGGCGTCCGAAGCTCGTGGCTCATATTGGCCAGAAAATCGCTCTTCAGCCGGCTGATTTCCTCCAGTCGCGCATTAGCCTCCCGCAACTCGGCGGTTTGTTTGGCAATTTCGCTTTCCAGCTTCCGGGCATACTCTTTTTCCCGATCCTGGTTGAGCCGGTACTGGCGGTAGTTGTCCTCAATAAGCTTGCCGTGCTGCTGCTGAAGGATGTTGATCTGCCGGACCGACTGCTCATGGTCGGCGACAAGCATCTCCCGCTCCTGCCTGTACTGGGCGAGCTCAAGGGTATTGCGCAACAGGGAGGTGATCGCGGAACCTGGCTCCCAATCGTCTTCCAGGGCCGCGGCGCAGGCAATGATCAGCACCGCCGACAGTTTGGCGAGATACACCGCATGGCAACGGGCGCCGTTATCCGCCTTTCCCGCGACAAAGCCATCGGCCGCTCTGGCCTCGCGAACCAGCTTTTCCCGCACCGGCGGGGCAAGCGTCAATGGACGCGCCCCCTCAAGCACGGCACCAGCCTCACTCACCAGGAGCATCGAGGCCTCCGGCAGCAGTGCATCGAGAATTGCCAGGAAGCCTTGCAGTTCCTCGTTGGCGTCGATCAAGTCGTCAAATATGGTATCAAAGGTGGGCTCGGTCATCAGCGCTTCACTCGTCCGACTCGTACAGTTCCTTGGCCTTGGTCATTTCCCCGGGCAGGTCCCTGATGATAATCTTGTAATCTGCCATCTTCTCCTTCACATGCTCCGCCAGTTCGGGGGGCAATGGCTCAATGGGCCCGGCAATGGGCCAGTACTGCATCTTCCCCGCCATGAATTCAGCCAGCTGCAATATACTGCCGGTGCTGGAAACAGCTTTTCCCTGCTTGGAGAGGTGATGCGACTTGATGGAGCTGAGCACATCCTGGGGCAAGCCCCAGGTCTTGGCAAGAAGGTAGCCCACCTCGGCATGGTCGGCGCCGATGGCATTACGCTCGCACTCGGTCAGGGGTCCCTTTCCCTCCCGGAAGGCCTTGCAGGCTTCGCGCAGCTGCTCCCCGGCAACCTGATTTTCGACGATGAGCCCGATGTCGTGGATGATGCCGGCGAGAAAAACGTCCTCGCCATCCTTGCCGAAAATGCGCTTGGCGATCATGCCGGAGAGGATGGCCACGGTGGCGGAATGCAGCCAGAGTTTCTGGGCCGAGAAATCAGCGTCGTCGCCCTTGAACATCCCCCGCAGGGCTTCCACCGCGACCAGATTGCGGAGTTGCCTCATGCCGGCAAAGACCACGGCCTTGGAAATGGATTCAACCTTTTGGGACAGGCCGAAATAGGGGCTGTTGACAAGGCGCAACAGCCTGGTGACCAAAACGGGATCAAGCTTGATGATCTCTTCGAAATCCTGCATGGTGCTGCGATCGTCATTGACCAGCTGGGTCACTTTGATCGCCACATGCGGGAGCGTTTTGAGCTCGGTGAATTTTCTAATTATATCCTTGGCGCTGGGCATGACTCAACCACACGAATTCAGGGGGCATCTTGCCCCGGCAGCATGCGGGATTTCTGCCCGGACCGCTTTCATTGCCGCCCAGCAAAGGCTTTGAGAAGCGCGGCCAGCTGTACGGCGAGTTCTCTTCCCTGGGAAAGATCATTGGCCCGGCCTTTTTTTTCCAGCTCGGCCGCGATCTTGCGCACCCCCTCCACCCCGAGACTGGCCGAGGCGCCCTTGATGCTGTGCGCGGCGTCAGCCACCGCCACCGCGTCTTCCGCGGCAAGACCGTCATTGATCCGTGCCAGATCCGAGGCGGAAGAATCGTGAAACAGCACCAGCAGTTCCGCCAGCATCTCTTCGTCATCTCCCGACTGCTCAAGGGCAAAATTTCTATCCCACTCAAGGTCTGCCATCTCTGTTCCTTATCATGAAGTTAGCGGTCGCCACAGCCGAAAAAATGAGGCGGCAGCAGCGGCACTCAACCCAATCTCCCGGGGCATGGTCTCATCATACCGAAAGCGTTACAGATCGGCAAATGTATAAATAAAAAAAGAAGCGTGGCGGAAGACAAAAGGCGGAAGGAAAACGACATGTTTTCTTCACCTTTCACCCAGCCAGAACTGCCTCTATCCGGGAAAATGGGATGACCCCGGCCCTGAGCAGACAAACCTTGCCCTTCTGATAGCCCAGAAGAGTAGAACCCTGGCCGCCCGGAGTTTCGCCGCCATCAATGACAACATCCACCCCCGCACCCAGCTGGGCAAACACCCCGTCGGCCGTCACCGCAGCCGGGTATCCGGAAAAATTAGCGCTGGTCGCCGTTATCGGCTGGCCAAAGGCCCTTACAAGTTTCCGGGCCACGGGGTGGGAAGATATCCGGATTCCGATGGTGGACCGGTACCCGGTGAGCATTTCAGGCAATGCCGCAGCCCCGGGAAAAACAAGGGTCAATGGTCCAGGCCAGAACTTCCGCATGAGAATGGGAAAAACAGGGGGAATCTCCGCGACAAGACCGGAAAGCTGGGACAACTCGTCGATAATCAGCAAAACCGGCTTGTCGGAAGAGCGTCCCTTCAAGGCGAAAAGACGGGTGAGAGCGGCCCGGTTGAAAGGGTCAACCGCCAGGCCGTAATATGTTTCCGTGGGAAAGGCGACAACCCCTCCAGCCCGAAGAACCGCACAGGCCCGGGCCAGGGCCTCGTCTGTCACTTGATCTCCCGCCACGGGTTGCCCGGTCACAGGCTCGCAACAAGACGCTGCGCCTTTTCTTCAACTTCACGGGCCATCTCTTCTTTAAAGGCGACAAGCCTTGCCGCCAACCGGGCATCACCAAGCGCCAGGATCTGCGCCGCAAGAATTGCCCCGTTTTTCGCCCCGGCCTTGCCGATGCCCATGGTGGCCACCGGCACCCCGGGCGGCATCTGCACCGTGGAAAGCAGGGCATCAAGGCCGTTTAAGGAAGAGGAATCCACCGGCACCCCGATAACAGGCAGGATGGTATGGGCCGCCAGAACTCCGGCCAGATGGGCGGCCATCCCGGCTGCGGCGATGATTATTTTCAGACCGCGGTCCTTGGCGCTGCTTGCGTATTCCATGGCCCGCGCCGGACTGCGATGGGCCGAAGCCACCGTTATTTCAAAGGGAATGTCCATCTTCTTCAAAAAATCCAAGCAACCCTGCATAACCGGCAGATCAGAATCACTGCCCATGACAATGCCAACCATGATTCACTCTCCTTTTCGGGCCAAGGCCTTCCGGCCGATATCCCTCCGATAATAACAGCCGTCCCAGCTGATCTCCTCGGCGGCCTTGTAAGCCTTGCCAATAGCCTCCTGCAACGTATCGCCAATGGCGGTCACGCCCAAGACCCGCCCGCCATTGGTGACAACAGCATCGCCCTTAACTGCGGTACCCGCGTGGAAAACCACCACATCCTGGTGCTGTCCCGCCTTGGCAAGACCCTCGATGGGTTTGCCGTTTTCGTATTTTCCGGGATACCCTCCGGCCGCCATGACCACACAGACTGTGGGCCGCGGATCAATCTCCAGGGCAATGTCGGCCAGACGGCCATCAATCACTGCCTCCATGACCTCCACCAGATCGGTTTTAAGCCGCATGAGCAGAGGCTGGGCTTCGGGATCGCCAAACCGGCAGTTGAACTCAAGCACCTTGACCACCCCATTGTCAATCATCAGGCCGGCATAGAGCACGCCCTTGTACGGGCACCCTTCCGCCGCCAGCCCCTTGACCGTCGGCAGCATCACGGTTTCCATAACCTGCCGGTGCAGAGGTTCGGTCACCACCGGCGCAGGGGAATAGGCGCCCATGCCGCCGGTGTTCGGGCCCTTGTCGCCATCAAAAATCGCCTTATGGTCCTGGGAGGTTGGCAGGGGCAGCACCGTCTCTCCATCGGTGAAGGCCAGAAAAGAGGCCTCCTCCCCACGGAGAAACTCCTCGACCACCACCCGGCTGCCTGCCTCGCCAAAGGCCTTTTCCTTCATGAACAGGTCCACCGCCGCCTTGGCCTCGGCAATGGTCCGGGCCACCACCACACCCTTGCCCGCAGCCAGACCGTCGGTCTTAACGACCAGCGGCGCAGCCTGCTTTTCAATATACCGAAGCGCCTCTTCCCTGTCCGTAAAGGTCGCGTAAAAAGCAGAAGGGATATGATATTTTTCAAGCAGATCCTTCATGAAGACCTTGCTTCCTTCCAGGGTGGCGGCGTTGCGCCGCGGGCCGAATACCCGCAACCCTTTTTCTTCAAAATGATCGGCAATTCCCAAGGCAAGAGGAACTTCTGGCCCAACCACGGTGAGATCAATCCCTTCAGCCTTGGCAAAGTCCGCAAGCGCATCAATGGCGGTGGCGCTGATCTTGACGCAGGTTGCCAAAGCGCTGATGCCGGCATTGCCCGGAGCACAAAAAATCTTCGTCACTCTGGGGCTCTGCCGCAATTTCCAGACCAGGGCATGCTCCCTGCCCCCCGAACCAACAACCAGAATCTTCATCAAAAACCTCCTCGGCTTCTTTCTGCGATGCGCTATTATCTCCTTGGAGTCATTGGGAAATGCTCCCGTAACGGAGTGGGGTATTTTACCTTAAAATCGCCTGGCAAGAAAGCATAAACCGTTGGCGCAAAATAATGTCGTCACCTGAATGGCCAGAGCGGCAACGACGGCGCAAGAAGCCGCATCAAAAAACAGAGGTTGTTTCGCAACAGCTTCTAAAATCCAACCGTTCCAGCCACCGCCCAACAAGTATTTGGCCTCTGTCAGGGACATCCTTCTTGCCTGCAGAAAAAACTTTAGCCTTGACACCCGTCCCTTCCCCCTCTATTATAGGCACAAAAATGAATGAATACGCATTCATAAGACAACGCGCTTTTCTCCCGTCACCTCTGCTCATCCTGCGAAATCCATGAGAACATCGGACAAACATTCAAAGATCATCGAAGCAGCCATCACCGTTTTTGCCCGAAAAGGGTTTTTCAGCGCCCGCATTTCCGATATCGCCAAGGAAGCACAGGTGGCCGACGGAACCATCTATCTGTACTTCAACAACAAATACGACATCCTCATTTCCCTGTTCGAGGAAGAGATCGGCAAGATCATCCTGGAGGTCAAGCTTCTCATCGAAAAAGAGAGCGACCCCCGGAAGATGCTCCAGATTTTCGCCCTGCACCACATGCAGCTCATGGAGGAACAAAAAGAGCTTGCCGAGGTTCTGCAGATGGAGCTGCGGCAGAGCAACAAATTCATGAGAGAGTACAGAAATACGAAGTTTATTGAATACGTGGATGTGGTCTCCGCCATTATCCACAAGGGCCAGGAAGAGGGGGTGTTCCGCAAGAGCCTCCTGCCGGGCGTGTTCAAGCGGGCCTTTTTCGGCGCTCTGGATGAAACATCCAGGCTCTGGGTTCTGTCGCCGGACCACAGCTATACCATTGACGAAGCGGCCCGGCAGATCAGCGATATCTTCACCTTCGGAATCATGACGGCCTCGCCAGAAGGGGAGAAGGTCACAGGTCCGTAACACTGGATCGAAAAGAACAAAGAAACAACCGTTGAAATCGCGGCTTTTTGCGATTTCAACAATCATGGCTGAAACTCAGGCCTGATTCCGGTTCCCAAACAAATTCCCTGCGACATCAAGCACGGTCTGGCGGCTTGATATCCATGACCTCCAGCTGCCGCACCCCGCCCGGAGTTTTCACGGTTATCTCGTCGCCCACGCTTTTACCGATCATCGCCCGGCCAATCGGGGAAAGAACGGAAATACTGCCCTTGCTCACGTCCGCCTCTTCCGGCCCCAAAAGCTGATAGCGCACCTCGTCATCCGTATCCAGATCGACAAGGGAGACAACCGTGCCGAAAACCACCCGGGAACAGTCCACGCTTGAGCAGTCAATAACCTCGGCCCGGCCGAGCTTGTCCTTGAGCTCCATGAGCCGCCCTTCGATGTGCGCCTGACGCTCCTTGGCCGCATGGTACTCGGCGTTTTCCTTCAAATCGCCGTGCCCCCGCGCCACCTCAATCGCCTCAATGACCGCGGGCCGCTCTTTCTTCTGCAGCCGGTCGAGTTCCTGACGCAATCTGGCATATCCCTCCTGAGACATGGGAATACGCTCAACCATAACACCCTCCTTGCCAAGACAATAGCTCTATAAGCCGTTGTCCGGATGTATATAATATTTGGAATATCGTGATCGGCAGCAGTGCCAACGGCGTAGGAGCCGGTCGCTCTTTGTCCGTCCATGGAGCGAGCGACACTAGGCCATCCATGGCCGTCGTAACAAAACAGTCACAGCAATGGTTATTTCTAACGGCTCCTAAAAAAAATGGCCGTTTTCCCGGCAGGCAATCACAGGTGTGAGTCCCCCGGCTAAAACGGCAAAAATCCTTTTTACACATCCTCTGCCCGCCAGTCCTCCAATGATTAGAAGCAACGGCCGACAACAAGTCTTTCAATTAGCACAGGGGCAGAAAGATTGCAAGGGAAAGCGCACCGGAAAAACCAACGCCTACCAGCGATAAACAGCCGAAAGAACAAACTCCTTGGCCCGGTACTCCGGGCCCGAGGTAAGCTCTGTTGTCGCGGAAAAAATAACCTGCGGCACATACTCCACGAAAAAACCACCCTTCCAGGTTTGCATGGCATATCCCATGTCATCATAGACAACCGCGTATTCAAGGTCATAGTACCGGGGAACCCCGCGCCGGAACTGATCATCGGAAAGCTGGTGCTTGAAATATACGCTGAAGCGGTTCTGCCAGTAATTCATCGGAGTCCAATAGGGGTGGTCGGAGGCGGAAAACCTGTCCGGCAACAAGGGGCCTGTCCCTCTTCCCTCGGCGGTGTCCTTAAAATCGTACGTATAGCTGAATTTCAAAAATGCCGGATCAAAGAAAAGCAGATAGGCCGCCCAGAAGTCATAGCCCGTCATGCTGTTATCGTCGGAAAAATTGCGACAGAGATACCCGCCTCCCGCCTGAACGCTGGACACCATATCCAAGACAAAATCCGCCCTGTAATCCTGCTGCACGATATTCCGGTTGAGGCTGGCCAGGGTGTCGTGATTGACATCCCGGTCATAGGATAGAGTCCCGGTCAACCGGTCTCCCAGGCGACCCTCCGCGGCCATCTTAAGAAGAGCGGTGTTGGGCTGGCTGTTTTCCCGCAACTCCGATCCTGCCGCACCGCGCAAGAGAAGTTGCTCGTTGATATTGGCCGAATAGGAAACAAGGGCGCGGTCCCCGAGAATCTTCCCGCTGCCGCCAGGATCCCGGTAGTTAAGCCTGGCGAGATTCACCTCCAGATCATGCTGCAGATAGGGCGAATACTGCAGACTGGTCTCTTCCCAGGTTTTGGTGATCGCCTTATAGCCCCCCCGGCCCTCCTCGCTGAGATAGCCATACCCCAGAGTGGCCCTGGGTTGACGCTTCAATTCATTTCTCTGCCTGGCCTCAGCCAAGCCGGGGAAGTCGCTGCCGGCACCGCTTATCTCCTCATAGAGCGCCGCCTCCTGACCCAGCTGCCCGAATCTGCTGTAAATCCCGGCAAGGTCAAACTGCAGGGAAACGTCCGCGGGATATTCCCGCAGCAAGGTCCGGAAATAATTTGCCGCCGCCAGATATTCGCGATGCATCACTGCCTGCCTGGCGGCTTCCTCCAAGGCAAACCGTCTGTGCCAACGATATCTGGCATAGAGCGGAATCGCCAGCTGGTTACGCGCCTCGGCCCTTTGCCCGGAGTCAAGCACAGCCTTTGGCTCCATCAGCGCATCAACCGCAGTCTGCCGGTCGATCTTGGCAACGGTCGCCCGGGTCCAGAGACCAGGCTCTTTGTCTTTGGGCAACGCCACGCCCCGTTCCCGTCCCAAGGCCGCGATAGTGTCCGCCAGCGAAGGTTGCAGAAAAGCATCGTACACTGCCACGGACTTTTCCCACTCGTGCTCTGCCCACAGAATCCGCGCCTTGAGCAGGACCATGTCCGGGCGCGCCGCAATCTGAGGGAAGCGTTCTTCCACCGCCCTGGCCTCGGCAAGCCGGCCGCGTTTGAAAAGCTGCCGGGCAAGACGCACGACGGCAAACTCCTGCTCCGGGAAATCCCTGACAATACCCTGCCAGATGCCAATGGCCGCGTCGATCTCGCCATTGGCCTCCCGGGCCGAGGCAAACAGGGAGCGGATCGTAACCGACTCGGGATACTGGCGGCTGGCCAGCTCCGCCCTGGCGCACAGCTCGGCAACCAACCCCTCCTTTTTCAAGCCCCTCAAAAGATCAAGCTCAAGGCCCTGATCCTGGGTAAATTCCGCCACTATTCGCTGAAAAAGTTTCTTTTCCGCCCCGCGCTTTCCCTGCTCGCGATACATGCGCAGCAGAAGCAGGTCTGCCTCGGGTTTGCCGCGCTGACCCGGCAAAGACGCGGCTATCTGTTCGGCCTCGGCATGCTGCCCATCCGCGAACAACAGCCGGGCGCGGAGCAGGTCGACCTCCCTGCGCAGCAGCGATAGCGGCGGCAGCGATAGCGGCGGCAGCGATAGCGGCGGCAGCGATAGCGGCGGCAGCGATAGCGGCGGCAGCGATAGCGGCGGCAAACCGCCCCCAGACCCGCTCGACAGCTCACTGGCCAACTGCCCCAAGACCTTGACTGCCTCCCCGGTCTCGCCCTCAGCCGCAAGCAACCGTGCCCGCAACAGACTGGGGTCAAACACCTCCTTGCCCGGAACTCCGATCTTCCGGGGAGCTGCGGAACCCTGCCGCTTGCCCTTGCCTTCCTGTTGCGTCAGTTGCCCGAGCCAGACCCGGGCATCGGCAAAACGTTTTTCCTCAAGGGCCAAGGCAAATAAACGATCCAGAACCGTCTCGTCCTGCGGATGATGGAGATAGGCCTGCCGCAACACCTGCTCCGCCTCATAGGGCAACCCGCTCTGCCGGTACGTCTCTGCCAAGCCTAAAAAAGCAGCTTTGGCCAGCTCTCCCTCAGCCTGGGCCTTTGCAAGTACTCCGGCATAATGTTCCCTGGCCGCGGCATAGGAAGCGGTCTCAAACAAGGCCTTGGCGATGAGCAGCTGGGTCTGCGGAGATTCGCACAGTTCGGGAAATTTTTCCTGCAGCCGGGCAAGGTGACTCTCGGTTTTCCTGAGCAACCCAAGCTCCCCTGCCAGCTGGACACAGCGCAGCCTGATCATGCCCGTTTCGCCGGGTCCGTCCAGAAGCTGCTCATACAGGGCCAGGGCCTTGCCGGAACGGCCGAGCCGCTCGTTCACCAAGGCTTGCCCCGCCAGAATCTCCGGCGTCCTTACGCCAAGAACTTCCAGCCGGGAAAACAGATCCAGGCTCTTGGCCAGATCCCCGCGATCAAGGGACATAAAAGCCAATTTCTTGAGAACCGTCCTGTTTCCAGGCTCCATTTTAAACAGGAGCTCAAGCACTTCGAGGAGTTTTTGCCTGCGCTCCAGATGGGCCCACACGGCGTTGGCCTCATCGTCATTGCCGCTCGCCAGGAGATCCTTAGCCCGTCTGGCCAGGATCTTCGGGTCGTCCGGGGTAACCGCCAGAATCTGGTCATACAGGGCGACAGCCTCCCGGAGCTCGCCGTTGGCCTCGTAACGGCCGGCTCCCCGCGCCAGGTTCTCAAGGTCGGGCGCGGGTCCAGGGCTACGCCCCGGGACCGCCACCTCCGGCTTGTTTCCCAGAGCGGCGTGGATATCGATCACCTGATGCAACACCTCTTTATCCTCGGGCTTCAGGGAGATATACCGTTCATAATAGGCAAGGGCCTCGGGGAGACGGGAAAGACCGGCATAGATCTGGCCAAGGCGCTTGAGAAGCCGAGGGGAGGAGGGCTCCTTCTCAACAAGAGGAAGAAGATAGACCAAGGCATCCTCCCCCTTGCCGCCCTTCAAATAATAGGCGGTCAACCGCTCTTTTGCCTCGGGGCTCGGAGAGATGCGCGCCAACCGCTGCCAGAATTCAATCGCTTGGCTTTCGAGCCCTGATTTGTCATATGCCTGGGCCGTTTTGAGCAAAATTGCCGGGTCAGTCGGCTTTTCCAAAGCCAGAGCGGCAAAATGGACCCTGGCCTTGTCATAGGATCCCATCTCGTAATAGAGATTGCCCAGCTCTTCCCGCAGGGCCAGCCGGGAGGGGTCCTGCCGGAGCAGGGCTTCCAGCATGGCTGCGGCTTCACCCTTCTTCTGCTGGGCAAGAAGCGCGGAAGCCGCACCCCGCAAGGCCTGGAGATTGCCGGGCTCCCGCTGGAGAACCTTTTTGTACAGCTCTGCCGCCCGGGCGCCATTGCCCTGGCTCCTGCTCGCCTCTGCCAGGGCCAGCAGATACTGGAGATTCCGGGGAGCCGCCTCAACCAGCAATTCCAGATGGGGAAGGGCGGCATCTTCCCTTTTCAGCTGCAAAAGAATAGTGACCAGCTCCCACCGGGCAGCATCGAGTCCCTCCCGCATGGTCAACAAAGTCTTGTAGACAGGAACCGCCTCGGCAAGCCTGCCGTTGCGCACCAGCGCCCGCCCCTGATCCCATAAATCCTTCCAGGCGACATCCTTGTCCTCCTTGAGCTGGATGGTTCGCGCCGGAACAGCCTGTTTTTCCGGCAATCCGGAAGGCTCGGCCGCATATCCCGGAGCAGGAAGGAGGAGATGGGCAAACAGAAAAGAAACAACCACTAAAACCAAGGCGGGGGTTCTCGCCCGCAGGACGGCCAGGCAAGGCAGGGGGGGGCGCAGGAAGAAGATGGGCGATCTGATCAACATCAGCTGGGGTGTCCTTTTGGCAACCGTAAAAAGGACCGGCTTAAGAAGCTTAAAAAAATGGGTCTACCGCGTATAAAATTCGGCAATCTTTTCCACGACAAAAGATTGCATCCCCTCCGTGAGTTCGGGGAAAATGGGCAAGGCCAGGGTCTCAACCGCTGCCCGCTCCGCTTGAGGAAACGAGAGCGCTTCGTACCCCAGACCGGCGACACATCCCTGCCGGTGGAGGGGAATGGGATAATAGATCTCCGCCCCGACCTCGTGGCTTATGAGATGCCGAAGCAGGCCATCACGCTCCCTGGCCCTGATGACAAACTGGTTATAGATATGATAATCGCACTCTTCCCCGGCCGTCACCCCCTCTGCCTGATACACCGCTTCGGGCAGGGAAACCGCGCCGTTTTCCAGCAGACCAGCCTCTGCAAACAGACGGCGATAGGTTGCGGCATTGCGCCTTCTCGCCCTGTGCCACTCGGGCAGACGGGAGAGTTTTATATCAAGGACCACGGTCTGGATGGGATCAATCCGGAAATTCCCCCCCACCACCCCGTGATGATACTTGGGCGCCCCGCCATGCACCCGGATTATCCTGATCCGCTCGGCAAGCTCCGGGTCGTTGCAGGTGATCAGCCCGCCGTCGCCGATGCCGCCGAGATTCTTGCTGGGGAAAAAGGAGAAGCAACCGGCCGCCCCCATGGAGCCGGCCCGATGCCAGACGGTCTTGCCGCCAGACTTCATGGGATAGACGGCGCCGATGGCTTGGGCGGCATCCTCCACCACCGGCAGCCCGTACTGGCCGGCCAGGGCAAGAATCCGGTCCATGTCGGCGCATTGGCCGTAGAGATGCACCGGGATGATCGCCTTGATCCGCTTCCCGGACCGGGCATCCTGAGCCAAAACCTCGGCCATCCGCTCCGGGTCGATATTGTACGTCTTCGGATCGATATCGGCAAAAACCGGCCGGGCGCCCAGCCTGAGGATGCAGCCCATGGTGGCGAAAAAGGAATAGGGCGTGGTCAGGACCGCATCGCCGGAGGTGACCCCCAGGGCCATGAGGGCGGCAAGCAGGGCATCGGTGCCGCTGGCAACGCCGATCCCATAGCCTGCGCCGCAGTAGGCGGCGATATTTTTTTCAAACCGTTCGACCTTGGGCCCGAGGATGTACTGGGTCGAATCGATGACCTCGGTCACTGCGGCAAGAATCTCGTCACGCAGGGGAGCCATCTGGCCGTGCAAATCTAGGAGAGGAACTCGCATAATGCTTTCTTTTCCAGGTATCGCCGAACACGGCGGGAGAATCTTAATGAAACGGCCAGGTCAGGAGCGCCAGGGGTTGAGGAATTCAGCCAGGAAGTCCTTGATATCAGGGACTTCCTTTTCAAAATACTCCCGCATCTTTTTCAGGAGATTGGCCTCGATCTGCCGAACCCGTTCCCGGGAGATGTCAAACTTGTCGGCAATATCCTGCAGGGTGAGGGGCTCGTCGCTCAACAGCCGGCTGGCCAGGATGGCCTTTTCCTTGTCGTTCAAGGTCTCGCGCAGCTTGTCGAGAACCGTACCCATCCACTCCTGCACTTCTTTTTCCGCCACCCGTTCTTCCACGGTGGGCCCGACCATGGGCAGAAAATTCTTCTGCTCCTCGTCGGAGCCTTCCCGCACCGGACTTTCCAGGGAAACATCCCAGTTGTCCATGCGCTGGCTCATCTCAATGACTTCGCTTTCCTTGACATTGAGGCGCTGGGCCAGCAATTTGACCTCGGGCGCAAAGCCCTGCGATTCTAGCAGTTTTTTTTCTTTATTCAAGCTGAAAAACAACTTGCGCTGGGCCTGGGTGGTGCCGATCTTGACCAGCCGCCAGTTATCCATAATGAACTTGAGGATATAGGCCCGGATCCAATAGGCGGCATAATAGGAAAACTTCACCTGCCGGTAGGGATCGAATTTCTTCACCGCCTGCACCAGACCGACATTGCCCTCCTGGATGAGATCAAGGAAGTTCTGCATCCAGTACTTCTGGAAATCCATGGCCACCTTGACCACCAGCCGCAGATTGGAGGTCACCAGCTTGTAAGCCGCCTCCGGGTCGCCGGTTGCCTGAAAATGGCGGGCCAGCTCATCGGTCTCTTCGCGGGTCATGAGCTTATACTGGCTGATTTCCTGGAGATACCGGTGCAGCCCCGCATTGCCCAAGGCCGGAAGATGGTCATCATCCGGCAGGGCGACAAGGGGATGCAGCGCTTCCTGCGCATCCTCGTCATCATCGAGTATTTCAAGGACTTCCGGGTCTTCTTTCATGTGAGCCATTATTATTAGAACCGCGCCAAAGGTCAATCTCTTTCCACAACAGCTTACCCCTTGCCGCATACCCCGCCGGTTTCACGGGAGAAAGAGCCCAGGCCCTTTTTAAAATTGCCTTTGCAAGGCTATTTTTTTATGATAGATAGCCTCTTCGGTGGAATCAGCACATTTTTCCGCACATTTGCATATTTCTGATACACTACGACAACTGCCTGAGCGAAAAAAACAGGACCTCCCGGATTACCCATGGACAACATTCGAAACTTCAGCATCATCGCCCATATCGACCACGGAAAATCTACCCTGGCCGACCGTTTCATCCAGCTGTGCGGCATGGTTACCGACCGCCAGTTCCACGATCAGCTCCTGGACAGCATGGATATCGAGCGGGAGCGCGGCATCACCATCAAAAGCCAGGCGATCTGCCTTCCGTACCGGGCCAAGAACGGCAAGGACTACATCCTCAACCTCGTTGACACCCCGGGCCACGTGGATTTCAGCTATGAGGTCTCCCGGGCCCTTGCCTCCTGCGAGGGGGCGCTGCTGCTGGTTGACGCGGCTCAGGGCATCGAGGCCCAAACCCTGGCCAACCTCTACCTGGCCATGGAGCATAATCTGGAAATAATCCCGGTCATCAACAAGATCGATCTCCCTTCCGCAAACCCGGAGGGGGTTGCCCTGCAGATCGAGGAAGACCTTGGCCTGGACGCCAGCCATATCCAGCTCTGTTCGGCAAAAACCGGCCTGGGCGTCGATGCGGTGCTGGAGGCGGTGGTCAATCTCCTGCCCCCGCCCAAGGGCGACCCGGAAAAACCCCTGGAGGCCCTGATCTTTGACGCCTTCTACGACCCGTTCCGGGGGACCATCATCTCCTGCCGCCTTTTCGAGGGGCGGATCAAGGCCGGGGACACCATCCTCTTCATGTCCAACAACGCGTCCTACCGGGTCGAAGAGGTGGGTTTTTTCCGCCTGACCCGCGAACCGCAGAAAGAACTGAGCGCCGGCCAGGTCGGCTACATCATCGCCGGGATCAAAAACATCACCGACACCAGGCCCGGCGACACCCTCACCCTGAAGGACCGCCCCTGCGCCAGACCCTTGCCCGGGTTTCAGGAGGTCAAACAGGTGGTGTTTTCCTCCGTCTACCCCGTCTCCACCGACGACTATGAAACCCTGGCCACGGCCCTGGAAAAGCTCACCCTCAACGACGCCTCCCTCTCCTTCCAAAAGGACGCGTCCACCGCCCTGGGCTTCGGCTTCCGCTGCGGATTTTTGGGTTTGCTCCACCTGGAGGTGGTCCAGGAACGGCTGGAGCGGGAGTTCGACCTTTCGCTGATCCTCACCGTGCCTTCAGTGAACTACCATCTCTTTCTCAAGGACGGGACCATGAAAGAGGTGGACAATCCGGCCCACTACCCGGACCCGACCACCATCGACCGCATCGAGGAGCCCTTTATCAAGGCCACCATCCTCATCCCGGAACGCTACATGGGGGTGGTGATGACCCTCTGCATGGAGCGGCGCGGCGAGAATACCCATTACCACTACCCCATGACCGGCCGGATCGAGTTCACCTGCGAGCTGCCCCTGGCGGAAATCATCTACGACTTCTACGACCGGCTCAAATCCATCACCCAGGGGTACGGCTCCTTTGATTACGATCTCCTGGACTACAGGGAAAGCGATCTGGTCAAACTGGACATCCTGGTGAACGGCGAGCGGGTGGACGCCCTTTCCCAACTGGTGCACCGCAACAATGCCAGGGCGCGCGGGCTCCATGCCTGCGAAAAACTCAAAGAGGAAATCCCGCGCCAGATGTTCAAGATCGCCATCCAGGCGGCGGTGGGGGGCAACATCATCGGCAGGGAAACCATCTCCGCCCTGCGCAAGGACGTACTGGCGAAATGCTACGGCGGCGACATCAGCCGCAAGCGGAAACTGCTGGAAAAACAGAAAGCCGGGAAAAAGCGGATGAAAACCGTGGGCAACGTGGAGATCCCGCAGAGCGCCTTCCTGGCGGTGCTCAAGTCAGACCAGTAAAGCCTGCGGCATTTTTTGTTGCCACGGCTTATTTGCAAAAGAGAAGGCCGGAACACCCGCAGAAAATCAGGCGTCCCGGCAACGGCTTCTCCTCACTGTCTTCTTCTGGGGCATTGGGTGGCAAGCACGCACTCAATCTTGCGCTCCATGATTTTCTGGACTTCCTCTTCGCTTAAGGCGGCGGTGTTCTCTTTTGAGATAAAGACGATACAGTCCTTGCAGACATTGAGTGCGCTGCGATAATCATCCAGTTCCTGGGCCACCTCCCAGCACGGCCTGTTCTCGAGGCCCTGCTTCCAGGCCAGACAGCTGTCCTCGCTTCCGCAATGGGTAATCTGCCAACAGTTCCATTCATCCTGTGCCATCATTGTTTGCGTCCTCACCTTTCCTGAAAAGAGAAAAACCCCCGGCCAAAAGCCAGCGGCATTGTCATCACGTTCAAGACCCGAAGAAAGACTACCCCAGAAAGGTGGCGATTGCCGCCGTTAAATCATCCTTCCCATCGCCTGTTTTCGCGGAAAACAGCACCCGCTCATGCTTTTTCAGACCAAGAGCGGCGTCGAGGCTCGCGGCCTGCTTGGCCTGCTCGTTGTTGGAAAGCTTGTCCCGCTTGGTATAAACGATGAGAAAGGGGCGGCCCCGGCTCCGGAGCCATTCAACCAGCTCCCGGTCCTGCCCCTTCAGGAGGTGGCGGAGGTCGATCAGCACCACCACGCAGCGCAGGGTGGGGCTGGTGGCCAGGTATTCGGTGACCAGCTCCTGCCAGTCATCCTGGAGTTTTTTGGAGACCTTGGCAAAACCGTAGCCCGGCAGATCAACCAGATAGAGTTTTTCGTCCACCAGAAAATAATTGAGGCTCTGGGTTTTTCCCGGCCGGGCGCTGACCTTGACCAATCCCTTACGGTTCACCAACCGGTTGATAAGACTTGACTTGCCCACATTGGAGCGCCCGGCAAAGGCGATTTCCGGCAAGGACTCCTCGGGCAGCTGCGACATCTTGTAGGCGCTTTTCACAAACTCGATCTTCGCGTAATTCACGGCAGAACCGGTCACATTTTCTCCCTGACGATACAGACGCCCACACTTTGATTGACAACCCTGTCCAGATAAAACTTAGGGGCCGTTATGAAACAGCTACGACATTCGCGCCCATCTCCTTACGGCTCCTTACGCCGCTTACACTGCTGCCGACACGGCATACCAATGGTACGCCGTGCGAGCGGCGACGGCTCAGATGACCTTGTTCAAGGAATATTCAATGATGCCTTCGGCCCCGTTCTTCAAAAGCCGTGGGATAAGGTCCCGCACCTCATGCTCGGAGATCACCGTTTCCACGGAAAACCATTCGCTCTGATACAGAGGCGCCACCGTTGGTCCGTTCATGCTGGGCAGAATACCGATCACCTGATCCAAATGCGCCTTGGGCACGTTCATCTTAAGACCGACGATCTTGTCGGCCCGCAGCGCCCCCTGCAGCAGCAGGGCGATGTTCTCGATCTTCTCCCGCTTCCAGGGATCAGCCCAGGCCGCCTTGGAGGCGATGAACTGGGTGTTGGAGGTCATCAGCTCGTGGATGATCCGCAACCCATGGGCCCGGATGGTGCTTTCCGTCTCGGTGACCTCGACGATGGCGTCGGCCAGCCCGGAAACGACCTTGGCCTCGGTGGCGCCCCAGGAAAAGGAGATATCGACGCTGATGCCCTTTCCCGCAAAGAATTTCCGGGTGTAGCCAACCAGCTCGGTGGCGATCTTCTTGCCTTCCAGATCCTCAAGCCGCTGGATATTGGAATTCCCCGGCACGGCGATCACCCAGCGGGTCGGCCGCCTGCTGACCTTGGAATAGATCAGATCGGCCACCACCACGATGTCGGATTCATTCTCGAGAGTCCAGTCCTTGCCGGTGATGCCTGCGTCCAGCACCTCCTTTTCCACATAGCTGGACATTTCCTGGGGCCGGCAGATGGAGCAGGACAATTCGGGATCATCCACCTCCGGGAAATAATTGCGGGAGGAGAGCTTGATCCGCCAGCCCGATTTTTCAAAAAGCTCGATGGTCGCTTTTTCCAGGCTGCCCTTGGGAATACCCAGTTTCAAGATGTTCATTTTTTATAAACCTTCCCGGGATCAAAAACCGGCGTATCGTTTACCTCAAGTTCGCTGCCCCGCACCTTTCTGAAAAAACAGCTCCGGTACCCCTTATGGCAGGCGGCGCCGCCCAGCTGTTCCACCAGAAAAACCACGGTATCCGCATCACAGTCAACCAGAATCTCTTTGACCAGCTGCACATGCCCGGACGACTCGCCCTTAAGCCAGAGCTTGCCGCGGGAACGGCTCCAGTAATGGACCTTGCCGGTTTCCAGGGTCTTTTGCCAGGATTCTTCGTTGATGTAGGCAAGCATGAGAACCTCCCTGGTCAGGTGGTCCTGGGCAATGGCCGGTAGCAGGCCGCCTCCCTTGTCAAATTGCAGCACACTCATATTTCTCCCACAACGGCACATGGCTTATTTGCCCTCGCCGCCCATGTCCTCCGCTTCTCTTTTTTCACCTGCGATTTTTTCCCTGGCCAGGAAATGAAGCAGACAACCACTTCTGAATTTGCAATATTCCGTGGGCCTGCGGCAGACCGCCTTTTTTGAATCAACCTTTTCCTTATATTTTTCACAGAGCAGTTCCATGCCGCACCTGAAAAAAATGCAAAATATGCCTATCTCTCTATCTTGTCAAGAGGTTGCGGCACTGGCAGTCACCCGGAAAAAACCTGCCCTGGCTCAAGAAAAAATTAAAGTAGCATATCCTCGGGAAAAAGACTATTTTTTTAGATTTGCAATACTGCGCGGCAAAATCGTTCCAAGCGCAATATCCTTTCATTTTTCTATGTATTTCAAGTAGCTAAGACCGAAATCCATGATCACCCCCGTACCCTTTGCCTCCACGCAACCCAATCTTGACCTGCCCCCACCAGGGTCGGCTCAAGGTCAGACCGCAACGCTTGCCCAGGCCGAGGACCTTATCCGCCAGGCCAAAGAGGTTCTGACCGCGCAAAAAAAAGAAACCCTCACTCTCTCCGCCGACTCCCGCGTATCCCAGTGGCACGATTGTAATTTCAACAACTACCCCCACATCTTAAACTTTCTCGGCCTGCCGGCTACCATGGCCGAGGCCAGGGACCAGCATCCCGCAAAAGCAACAAAGATCCTCAAGCATATTGAAAAATGCGAAAACGATCTGGGCGCCCTGGATATCGACATCCGCCGCAAAACCATCCAGCCCTTCAAGGCTGTCAGCCAGGCGCAGAATATTGTGCGGGAATGCGCCACCTACCAGAACACCGTGAAAAACTGGCGGGACCAGATCACTCTTTTAACCGAAGCAGACAAGGCCCTTCGGGAACACCTCTCGGTACAAGCCCTGCTTCCCCTGGCCAGGGAACTTAACCGGAGAACCGCGGCGATGCTGGATGAGGGCTACGGTTTTTACCACATGGTGAAGGACAAAAGCGGCCAGAGCGACACCCCCACCCTGCATGACTATCAAGCCCAGGCCGTTGATCTGGAAAAACGGATCCGGAATATCGACCTGTCCACCCTCTCGGGACTCGCCCGGGCCGTCATGGATCACAATCTCCAGGTGGCAATGGCCGCCACCGACCAGCTCAAGGAATTCATTGAATCTTTCCTGAAGAATCTCCCCGGGGAGATTGCAGCGGTGGACAAGGTCCAACAGGAGCTGACCAATCTGCGGGAGACCCCGGCCCCGGCAATCCTGGCAAAAATCGAGGCTCTCACCGCCAGCCTGTCCAGAAACCTGGTCGGCCTGCGGAACAAGGCGCAGAACCTGAAGCAGATCCAGTTTCTCCCCATAGTCCTGGAAGAAACCCGCACCTTCCATTACACCATGAAAAACACCATCCTCCCGGAAATGAAACGCCGGATCAGCGAGCCGGGCTCGCCGGTAAACCCCAGCACGGTCGCCGCCGAGAAAACCGCCGATTTCTTCATGGGACTTAAGGGTTTCGTGCGGGCCATCAAGCTGCTTTTCTGCGCCGCAGGCGGCCAAAAATCCCTGAAATCCGAGGAGCTGCACCGGATACTCATCGATCTCCTCAGTACCTGCGACACTTACTATGGCAACACCAAGGCGGATGTTGCCAGACTGCACAAGTTCATCGATGCCAAACTCTGCGACTTCGACCAGCCCTTCCCTTACGATGGCCTCTACCTGATGGCCAAGGAGGCTATCAGTATTTACGGCTCCCGGCTCGAAAAAATGTTATACAGCTTTGAGACAATCGATTTCAGCAGCGACGACAAGGACGAAAAGCCCACCCCGGCGCACAAAACCACGGTGGGACGCCTGATCGCCAAGCTGGAAGTACGCACCGCAAACCTGGAAAGCGCCAAGATCTGACCATGCTCAATTTTCTCGACCAACTGCCGTTTCCGGTTCTGATCGTTTTTACGATTTTCATGTTGCTGGCGCCGTTTCACCCCATGCCGCATGTGGTGGAAAAGATCCTCATGCTAAAAAACGGCCAGCTTCATCGGCCGATTGACATCTTTGATCTCGTGTTTCATCTGACCCCGTTGCTGCTGCTTGTCCTCAAGTGGTGGCTGCCCCATGGCCGACCTTGACCTCGCGCCCCACTGCGGCATAATATGCAACCAACACCATTGCTACAGATAAAGGAGTAACGCACCATGCAGCGAGTTTCCGAAAACGACTCAGTCACCATTATCTATGACGGGCTTCTGTCCACCGGTGAAAAATTTGACTCCTCCCAGGACACCGGCCCCCTGCAGTTCCAGCTGGGATCCGGCAGCGTGCTGCCCGCTTTCGAACAGGCGGTGCTGGGCATGGCCCCAAGGGAAACCAAGAGCATCACCGTTGCGGCCAAGGATGCCTATGGCCTCAAAAATGAAGATCTGATCATGACCGTAGGCAGCCAGGGATTTACCGGCCAGCCCCTCGCCCCGGGGATGATCCTCGGCATGAATATGGAAAACGATGGGCAGCAGCACACGGTTCCGGCCACGGTGCTCGCGGTTGGCGCCCAGACCATGACCGTTGACTTCAACCACCCGCTGGCCGGGCAGGATGTCACCTACCAGATCACCCTGCTTTCCATAGACACCCCTGCCGCCAAGGGCGCTGGCTGCGGCTGCGGCTCAGGCAGCACCCTCGGCAAGGGCGGCTGCACCCCGAACCGCGGCTGCGGTTGCGCCTGACCCGGTCTTTCTTCCCCATGGCCACGGAAGCCCTCCCCCCGGACCGGCATGCCTCGCAGGCAATCCTGAGCATTGCCGGTTCCGACCCCTCGGGCGGAGCCGGTATCCAGGCGGATCTCAAGACCTTCACCGCCATCGGGGTCTATGGAGGGGCGGCGATCACCTGCCTCACCGCCCAAAACAGCCTGGGCGTCGCATCCTGCCTGCCCATCGCCCCGGAGTTTGTCACAAAACAGATCGAGCTGGTGCTGGCCGATCTGCCCGTCAGCCACATCAAAACCGGCATGCTTGGCACCGATGAAATCGCCGGAGCAATGGCCGAGGCCCTGCACGATTTTTCCGGCGAGATCATCTGCGATCCAGTGCTTACGGCAAGCGACGGACACGAACTCTTTCGAAAAACGGCGAGCAATACGGGGCTGCACGCCCTGTTCAACACCGCCACGGTTCTTACCCCCAACCTCCCCGAGCTGGCAACCCTGACAGGCAAAAACCTTACAACCCCGCAGGAAGCAGTGGAGGCGGCGACCGGTTTGCTTGCCTGCTATCCCAAGCTGCGGGCCATTGCCCTCACCGGGGGACATCTCAGGGAACAGGATGGGGAGGTGGAGGACTTCCTTGTTCTCCAGAAAAAATCAGGCCGGGAAATCCTCTCGGCCAAACATGCGCGGATCACCACCAGAAACACCCACGGCACCGGCTGCACCTTTGCCTCCGCCTTTGCCAGCTACCATCTGCTCCACGGCAATGACCAGGACGCTTTTCTCAAGGCGGTGGCATTTATGGATACCGTCCTGCGACAGAGCGCCGGTCTTGCCCTCGGCGGAGGAAAAGGCCCGCTGGCCCATCATCTCTTCCGGGGGCGAGATCTGACGCGCACCATTGACCTTTAGCCTCAAGCGTTATATTATTTTATAATAGGCAACTGTATCGAACGGAGGATTATCCCTGCTCTGGCGTTCGGCATGACCCGGACAAAAAACTCAACAATATGGAGAACACCATGCAGAAAGAACATGGGCTACAGATGGCGGCAATGGCGATTATTTTCCTGCTGATCACCTCCGGCTGCGCCACCACTACCTCGAAAGGAACAAGCGGCGCGGGGATCGGCGCGGCAGCTGGCGCCATCGCCGGACAGGCCATCGGTCGCAACACAGAGGGAACCTTGATCGGCGCGGCAGTAGGCGGGATGCTTGGTTATATCGTCGGCAACGAAATGGACAAATACGACCAGGCGCAACTCAACCAGGTATACGAGTCTTCGCCTTCCAATCAGCGCACCCAATGGGTGAACCCGGACACCAACCGCTCATACTCCGTGACGCCGAAACCTGCCTATACGCAACCGTCCGGCCAGGTATGCCGTGAGGCGGAAATCCTCGCCACCGTGGACGGACGCCCGGAAAAGGTGGTTTCCACCGCCTGCCGGGACAACGAGGGCAGGTGGATAATGCAGAAATAATCAGCAAATAGCTTCATGCAGCCGAACCAGATAATTGACCCTAAAAAAACAAACCCAAAGACAATTTTTACCATTCCCGAAAAGGAGACGGCATGGACCCGGAAAAAATCATGGATGGCTTGGCAAAGGAATTGAGCGCCGCCCTTAAGGCAATGGCAAAGGCAAAAAACGTTGAGGAAAAACTGGCGTACAGCCAGATCGTGAAGAATCTCTGCGATTCCTTGGGGGTTTTTCTTGAGCTGGCCAGTGAGATGATGGGGTTCGACATGGAGGAAAATTGACCAGGCCGGGCAGAAAAAGGAGCAACTCCGCCCATGCGCATCTGGATTGACGCCGATGCCTGCCCCGGCCCGGTAAAGGATATCCTCTTCCGGGCCGCGGAGCGTATGCGGGTGGAGAGCATTCTGGTGGCGAATCATTGCCTGAAGATTCCACGCTCGCCCTTTATCAAGGCCGTGCAGGTCAAGGCAGGCTTCAATGTCGCGGATGCCCGGATCATCGACGGCGTCAAATCGGGCGATCTGGTTATCACTGCGGATATCCCCCTCGCTGCCCAGGTGGTCGCGGCCTCGGCAACCGCTCTGAATCCGCGGGGCACGCTCTATACGCCCGACACCATCCAGGAACACCTGGCCCGCCGGGACTTCATGGACGAATTGCGCTCAACGGGCGCCATTACCGGCGGGCCGTCACCCTTGAACAAGGTTCATGTGCAGGCGTTTGCCAACCAGCTGGACAGATACCTGACCCGGCATGCAGATGGAGCACCGCCAACCGCACTTCCGTGAATAGCGTCTCGTCGCCGGCTTGTTTCTCTCTATTTTTCCAGGGAAAATTTCCTGATGAACCGGGCCAGGGTTACGACCTGTTCCGGGACAAGATCGCCA
Organism: Deltaproteobacteria bacterium; assembly: GCA_021847425.1. Lineage (GTDB taxonomy): Bacteria > Desulfobacterota > Desulfobulbia > Desulfobulbales > Desulfurivibrionaceae > Thiovibrio. Next base: position 63,555 of record JAJZRF010000003.1, read on the forward strand.
AAGGCCATGCCCCGGCGCCTGACCTCGCCGCCCTCTCCTCCAGCCTCTTCATCCATGGCAATGTCTGTGACATTGTTGAGGGGGATATTTTCCAGAAAAAGCTCTTCTCCGCCGAAAATGATGCCGAACTCCGCAGGCTGCGCGGTCATGTCGTCATAGGCCGTATACCGGAAAGACAACCCGCCGAAGCTCACCTCAATGATTTCGCCGTACACGGAATCAAGGGCGATCATCCCGTCCTTTACCGGAAACCTCCGGCACCGCCTGCTCTCCCGCTGGTTATTCATACCGATCCCCCCATTTTTTTCAGGACACCCCCTGTCCCGTACTGCCTGCCCATAAAAATCACATCATCCGTATCCGGCCGCAATCCGGGCAAACCCAGGTCGGGCCATTGCTGATGGTCCACATGTTTTCCTTGAAGCAGTCATCGCAGATCTGAAAGCCGCAGGGACAATTCCAGCAGAAGGGCAATTTGCGCCGACAGCAATGGCACCGGAACTCCTTGGGATTACGGCGGCGACCCGCCTTTTTCGGCTGTTTCCCGTCCATGTTCAGGAGAGCTCCTTGACTTCAGCGCCCAGCCAGGCCAGATACTCCTTGCTCCCTGCAATTACAGGCAGAGCGATAATCTCCGGGACCTCATAGGAATGGGCCGCCTTGATCGCCGCCTCAATCTCAGGGTAAAGTGCGGCGCGGCTTTTGGCAAGGCAGAGATACTCCCCGCTCGTTTCGATCTTCCCCTGCCAGCGGTAATGGCTGGTCATGGGGCCAAGAACCTGGACACAGGCGGCCAGCCGCTTCTCAACAAGCAATCCGGCAATGGCCGCAGCCTCCGTCTCGGTGGCGACCGTGGTGGCTACCTGGATATATTCGTTCATTGCACACACTCCTTGCGATACGGACGGACAGCACCCCATCTATTCTTGTTCTCCGCCCGGGATCTGTCAACCCTTCCGGCCAAACAAAGTTTTTTGTCAAGGCAGCCAAGAGCATGGACAGCCTGCCCCGATCTCTGGTACATTTGGACATTCGTAACAGCGTTCCTCACCACAACCAGGGAGTTTCCCCATGCTGCTGGCGGTTGATATCGGCAATACCCACATGGTGATAGGGGTTTTCACCGGCCCGGAGCTTCGCTGCCACTGGCGGGTGAAAACCGACAAGGGCAGTACGGTTGATGAACTGGCCGCCATCTTCCACGGCCTTTTTATCATGGAAGGAATCCGTTTCAACGATATTTCCGACACGATCATTTCCAGCGTGGTGCCGACGATGCAGGCCGCCTGGGAAACCTTTGCCACCCGATACCTGCACACCGCCCCGCTGGTGGTAGGCACGGATACGGTGCGGACCGCCATGCCGGTTCTCATCGACAACCCCGCGGAAATCGGGGCCGACCGTCTGGTCAATGCCGTGGCTGCCTACGACAGGTTCAAGTGTGCCCTCATTGTCGTTGATTTCGGCACCGCCATCACCTGGGACTGCGTTTCCCCTGCCGGGGAATACCTGGGCGGCGCCATCGCCCCCGGGCTGTCCATTGCCATGGAGGCGCTGGGCAGCCGCACGGCCAAGCTGCCCCAGGTTGACATCTCCACCCCGCCCGGTGCCCCCATCGGCACCAACACCGTGGCGGCGATCAAATCGGGCATCCTCTTCGGCTACGGCGGCATGGTGGACGGCCTGATCCGGCGGTTGCGGGAACAAATGACCCCGGCGTTGCCGCAGGCCGTGGCAACCGGCGGCATGGCCGCCCTCATCGCCCCGTACACCACCAGCATCGATCACCTTGACCCCATGCTCACCCTCACCGGCCTGCAGCTGCTCCATGAACGCAACGCTTAAGCCCATCCTCGCCGCCCCCTTGAAAAAAGGGGATACCATCGGCATCATCGCCCCGGCCGGACCGGTGCGCAACGAAAATGATTTCAGCGCCGGCTTGAAGATTCTCGCCGACCTGGGTTTCAAAACCAGATACCGGTCCGACATCCTCCGCCACGACGATTATCTGGCCGGCACCGACCAGGAACGGTTGGCCGAGCTGCACGAACTCTGGCGCGACCCGGAGGTACAGGCCATCCTGGCTGTGCGCGGCGGATACGGCTGCCTGCGGCTTCTGCCGGATCTGGACTTCGCCCTTATCCGCCAACAGCCGAAAATACTCATCGGCTTTTCCGACCTCACTGTCCTGCTCTCCGCTATCCGGCAGAAAACCGGGCTCATCACCTTTCACGGTCCCATGCTCACCACCCTGGCCAGGAGCGACCGCGATTCGCAGGAGGCCTTTTTCGACCTGCTCACAGGCAGGACAAGGCCGGAAATCAAGAGCAAGGGATTGGAAATCCTCAGAGGAGGTCAGGCCCAGGGGAATCTTCTGCCCGGCAACCTGACCAGCCTGGTCCACCTGCTGGGCACTCCCTGGGAGCCTCAGTGGCGGGATGCCATTCTGGTCCTGGAGGACATCGGCGAAGCGCCCTACCGCATCGACCGGCTGCTCACCCACCTCTGGGCCGCGGGGAGACTGGAGCAGATCGCCGGGCTGATCCTGGGGGATTTCGACCAGTGCGGCGAAAAAGAAATCATCTGGCAGCGGGCGCTTGACCTGCTGGCCCATCACCCCATCCCCATCTGGGCCAATTTCCCCTGCGGCCATGGCAGCAGAAACCGGATCCTGCCCCTGGGCGCGGAAGTGCAGCTCGACTCCGCCGCCGGCCGCCTTGTTTTCCCGCAGCCCACGAGACGGTAACCCGGCGGACGTTAGCCAGCCAGCACCCGGCTCACCTTCTCTTCCAGCTCGGCTTTGTCAAGCGGCTTCACGCAATAGTCGTCGGCTCCCAGCCGCAGGGACTCACGGGCGCTTTCCATGGTGGGATAGCCGGTGAGCATGATCACCCGGCCGGTGGGATTTATCTTCTTCAACTCTTCCAGCACCTCAACCCCGCTCATTTTCTTAAGCTTGATATCGAGGATCGCCAGATCAACCCTGTTGGCTTGCGCATACTTAAGCGCCTCTTCCTCTTCGGTGAAGGTAACGATCTCGTGCCCCTTCTTTTCCAGGATCCGCCTGATCATGCTCAGGGCGTCCGCGACATCATCCAACACAAGAATTCTGGCCATTATGCAGCACTTCTCCTCTCGATCAATTTTTCAGGATCCTCTGTTCTTCGTGGCGATATCGGCAGATGGATCAGAAAGGCAGCGCCCCTGTCCATTGCCTTGTCGCAGGCATGGTCGGCCCCGGGAGGACTTTCAACGGTTATCCTGCCGCCGTGTTCCTGGATAATCCCGTAGCTGACAGATAATCCGAGACCGGTCCCCTTGTCCACCGGTTTTGTCGTAAAAAACGGATCAAAAATTCTCCCCTGATCTTCCCTGGGGATCCCCTGCCCGGTATCGCTCACTGTCATCACCAGCTCGCCGCTCGCGGCTTCGAAAAAGGTCGTCACACAAATACGGCCATCCTTACCGATGGCATCGTGCGCGTTGTTGAGCAGGTTCACCAGAACCTGCTTGAATTTATCCCTGTCGCCAAAAAGACCGGGAAGCAACGGATCCAGGAGACATCTTATGGTAACCCGGTCAAGGTTGAAGGTGTGTTCCATAACGGAAACAACCTCCTCGACCACCTCGTTTGGGTCGAAGAAGGAATAGGTGCTTTTGGACCAGCGCGAAAATTTGAGCAGATCCGCCACGATTCTCCGGCAGATCTCGCCTTGCCGGTTGATAATCTCAAGATCCTGGTGCCGTTGATCATCCTCGGGGATCTCTTCAAGGAGCACCTGGGCATAGCCGAGAATGATCCCCAGCGGCGTATTGATCTCATGGGCAACCCCGGCGGCGAGCTGACCGACCGACTCCATCTTGCGGGCCTGCACCATCCGGGCCTCCATTTCCTTAAGCGCCGTGATATCCCTCCCGCTCCAGAGAATGCCGGTGATCGTACCCTCCGGGCTCCGGACCGGCATCCGCATCACATGACACCATCTGTAGCCCGAGCCGCTCTCGATGGCTTCCTGTTTCTCAAGGAGAGTCCCGCTCCGGAGCACTTCCTCATTTTCCTCGATATTTCTTTCGGCCCTGTCCGGCGGATACAGATCATGATCAAACTTGCCGATGATCTGATCTTCCTCCTTGCCGAGCAGATGGCAGAAGGCCCTGTTCACCGCCTGGTACTTCCCTTGACAGTCCTGCAGATAGACAAATTCCGGCGTGGCGTCCAGGATGGTTTTCAGCAGCATCCGCTGCTCCCGCATGGTCTTTTCGGCGTCCTGCAGCTCCTCCATCCGTTCTTTCAGGGAGAGCGTCATGTAGTCGAAACTCTCCGCCAGGCTCTGGATTTCGTCTCCGGCTGATTTCTTGTACACGGCGCAGTGCCGGCAGGTTTCAATCTTGGTGGCATAATCACCGGCAATACAGCTGGCGCACAGGGTTCCGGCCAGGTACCAGCAGCGGTGGTAAAATTTTCCATACGCCTGACACCGGATATTGTCGCAGTGCATGACCTCCCAGCAGTTTTCCCTCAGGGTGGGCGCGGTATGGATGTCCAGGTCGCCGCGCACCACCTTTTCCGCCGACTGTTGCAACAGCTTGATCCGCCGGGTGACGGAATTGGCCAGGACCGCCCCCACAAAACCGACCGCCAGGGTCACGATGCCGGTAATCAGAAAAACGATGCGGAGCAGACGGCTGATGGCCGTTTCCACCCTGGTTCTGAGCAGGCCGACCCGCACGGTGCCGATCCGCTCTCCGCCGATGGTCACCGGGGCGGCATAATCATAGACCAATGCTTCGCCGGTATCGAGCAGACGCCTGCTGAATTGCTGACGATTCCCCACCGTATTGGCGCCTTTCATCTCAACGGGAAACCCGCCCTTGAAGGTATGAACGAGCACCTCCCCATCGCGCCCGAGGATAAATCCGTAAGAGATGTCATCATTTAATCGGGCGACCTCGTCAACCAGGTTCTTAAGGCTGAGAAAATCGAGGGTCAGGATGGGTTCGGCAGCCCGGGCCGCCAGATTCGCGGCGATGGAAATCCCCCGGTTTCTGTTTTCTTCCAGAAGGGCCTCGCGCATGATCCGGGCGACCATGGAATAAATCAGCACACTGAAAAAAAACAGCAAGAAAAAAAGGCCAAGATAGAGCTTGCCGCGAAGGCCGGGTTTCCGCATGGAGGAGTCCTCTCCCGTCAATCCAGATGGATGCCGATCTGTGACGCCAGGTTTCTGATCGGATCATAATCCCGGTCCCGCGCCGGCACAAAACCCGTGATATGCGCCGCATCCAGGATGCGGCGCTGTTCCTTGTCCGTTGCGGAAAGCTTGAACAGTGCCCTGGCGATGGCGGCCGTCACTTTCGGGTCAAGCCCCGCCCTGGCCGAATAGACCCAGCCGGGATACCAGGGGGTGGTGGCGAGCACCCTGATCTCGCGCAAGTCGATCTTGTCTCTCACCACCCCCAGGGTGCCTTCCCGGATGGAGCCGATATCGTATTTCCCGGCCCAGACCGCCAGAACCACCTTCTCCTGCTGGCCGCCGGGCCCAGGGGCAAAGGCGATCTCCGCGAAATCCTCCGGCCGCAGCCCCTGGCTGTGAAAGAGCCCCAGCGCGTACAGGTAGCCGGCGGCGGAGTTCGGATCAACGGCTATCCAGCGTTTGCCCCGGCAGTCCGCCAGGGTGGCGATGGCCGGGTTGTCCGCCCGGCAGATTATCTGCCCCCGGAATTTGCTGCTGCTCCCGGGACCCTCCATCACGGAGGCAAAAACCCTTGAATCGTACCGCTTGGCCAAGGTTACATAGACAAAGGGGTTGACAAAAGAGATGTCGATCTTGCCCTGCCCGACCATGTCCATGTGTTGAGCAAAGGTATCGGGAAAGACCTGTTTGATATTGTACCCCGTTTCCCGGCGCAGGAACTCCACCAGCAGCCGGTGCCGCTCATAGGAAACAGTGTGGGAATATTGCGGCAGGTAGGCATAGGTAATAACGTTCGCCGGAGCCTTATGCAGAACCTGTTCTTTTTTTGCCAGGTTCACCTTGACCGGAGCCTCTTCCTGGTTGCAGCCCGGCACCAGGAGTGCCAAAGACAGGCAGATCAGCGAAAGAACTGTTTTCCACATTGGTTGCCGCTCCTTGGAGCCTGCGGACAGCATCGGGCTCCACCCCATTGCCGAACCCGGCATTTTTTCCTCACAGCGAGGAGAGATAATAAAAATAAACCTGGATAAACCTGCCGGAAAGCACGTCATGGCAGGGGAAGAGCAGCTCGCTCTTTCCGGGAAAAACGCCGGAGAGGGCAAAAAAAACATCTCTTGAAAGATTGGAGAGCATCTCCGCGACCAGAGCCCCATCCAGGGCCTCAGCCGGAAGTCCCCAGACGCGGCAGCGCAGCGGCCGGTATTCATAAAGAAGGCAGTTCTTCTCCACGGACAAAGGGCAGCAGAGCTCCTCCGCCGCGTATATCCGACCGATGTCCTCTTCGGACCCCGCCGTGGACACCTGCCCCGCCATCAGCCGCAATCTCCGGGAAACCTCCACCGCCCGGTTGATCACCTCCTGGCGCTGGCTGCTGCTCAGATGCCGGTTGATTCGGTTGCTCAAAAAAACCGCCTCGATGAGGGTCATTTCGAAATAATGGCGGCAACAGCTATCGGAGCCCGAGCCGCAATCGTTCGCCGGACCCGAGCTGCGCCCTGCGGCCGCGGCCTTTTCCTCCACCTCCCGGATCAGGGCCTCGTATTCGACAAAAAAAACACTCAAGTCCACGACATTGCGGCTTTCCAGGGATGGCTCCCGAATGCTCAGGGTGCCGGACTGCTTGCCGTATTTCTTCAGAAGCCGCCACTGGCTGTAATTGGCCGGGGTGGCCCGGCTGTGCCGCAGTTTTTTCTCCGCCACCTTGAGGCCGAGCCCCCGGCGCAGCAGATAGGCGGAGACAAAGGTGCCGGTGCGGCCGATGCCGTGCCGGCAGTGCACCAGAATCTTCTTCCCGAGATAGATGGCCTCGTCAAGCCAGGCAAGCCCCTGCTCCATCGCCTCAAGGTCCGGAGCGCCTTCATCCGGAATGGGCAGATAATACACCTCAAAACCGCTTTGCTCCTCAAGCTCGTGCAGATCGCAAAACTCGCCGCAGAGATTGACGATGGCATCGATGCCCATCTCCCTGATGCGATCAAGATCCGCATAGGACATGGGGGCATAGCCCACCGCCAGTTGACTGGTTATCCAGGTCATTTTATATGCGGTCATGGCGATATGCCGGGCTCCCGTTTCCCATGGTTTTCCTGTTGCCGGAAATCGTAGCGTCCCGCCAGAAAATCATCCGCCAGGCGGACAACCATTTCCTCATCCTTCAGTTTCATGTCCAACAGCCGGGTCGCGCCAAGGAGACGCCCGACCAGATCAATTTTTTCCTGCAGCGCATCTCCGGCAAGGCCGATCAGCCTGGCATCAAGCAGATCCGCCGCCCTCTCAACCACAAAGCCCAGCCGCTCCAGGATCCGGGCCAAGAAAGCAACCCGCAGCAGCCGCCCCCGGTACTCGCCTCCACCGCCGACGAAGCGCAGCCCGCAGTAATTCTCCGCGGGCGTACCGCCGCAGAAGGCATCGACAATGGTGAAATGATACCCGAACCGGATGTTGATGTTCAAGTAATCCTCCCCGATGACCGCATAGCTCGCCAGGGCGGCGGAATTCGGGCCGGCAATGCCGCCGCCCATGACGATTGCCTCGTACCCCTGCCAGTCGAAGTGTTGCCGCCCGCCCCAGTGGATCCCCGGATGGCTGAGTCCCTGCCAGAGGGCCCGTAGCGGCAGAGAGCGCACCTCTTCCGGAGAAACCCTCCTTTTTCCCGCCGCCTCGGGATGCAGCCCTCCGCCGATATCCAGGACAAAGAGCTCAAAAGGAAGAGCGGACTTGAGCTGCTGGGCGCCGCTTCTGCGGAAAAACCCTTGGCCGGACAGGACGAACATCTCCTGCATCGCCTTTTCATGGGCATAACGGACGATATCATGCAGGGAGCGGCAGGATTCCGGCCTGAAATCCCGTGCCCGCGGGTCCAGCAGAGTGAGGGAGGAAACGAGCTCCATCACCGGCGAAAGCCGGGTCAGACAATAGGGGGCGGCGGTTCCAACCCCGGCAACCGGCTCCCTGAACAATTCCGCCACCCTCCCCGCATAGACCCTGCCGTTTTCCGCGTCAACGGTAACCTCCATGCCGGGAACGAGGAGACTGGTGGCGCCGGGAATCCTGACCAGCACCGGCACCCCGAATTCCCGGGCGACCGTGGCGAAATGGCAGGCCTGGCTGCCCTGTTCCGCCACCACGGCGGCCAGACGGCCCAGCACCCTGACATAGGCAGGCGGCGTGTCCCTCACCACCAGCACCGCGCCGCCGGGCATGGCCGCCAAGGGGGTGTCCGGACCAAGGGCGTAAACACGGCCGCAGGCAATCCCGCCCGCTCCCCGCTCCCCGCCAGCAAGCAGCAGTACCGCCGCAATGTCTTCGGCTGCGGCCAAACCGGAATCCGGGACGGTTTGCCGTCTGCCAAGGGTCCGGCTCTGCAGCACATGGAAACGTCCTTCCCGGTCCATGCTCCATTCGACATCCTGGGGCGCACCGAAACAGCGTTCCAGTTGCAATCCCCAGCGGAACAACTGCAATACCTGCTGCCCGTCAAGGAGTGAGGCGCCATCCTGCCGGACGACAACCGGCTCCCCTTGCCGGGAAACCCTGAAAATCTCCGGGGCCACCGCGCCGCTCACCAGGGCCTCGCCCTGACCCCGCACCACATGCAGGGAAAGCTCCATTTCCCGGTTCTCGCCCGAATCCCGCACCGCATCCGTGTACATGACCCCGCTGACCTCGGCCTCAACCATCTCCAGCACCAGGACCGACATGGCGGTTTCCATATCAGAGAGACCGTGGCAGCTCCGGTAGTAGAGGGCTTCCGGCGCATACTTGCTGGCCAGCACCTCCCTGTAGGCCCGCAGTATTTCCGCCTGCCCGACCTGGAGGACGGAACGGTACTGCCCGGCAAAGGAGGTCGCCTCATCCTCCCCCAGGGCGCTGCTGCGGACCGCAACCCGTAGCGGCCGCCCGCAGCGCGCCTCCAGTGCGATAAAGGCCTCGTCTATCCCGGCGGCGAGATCCGCCGGAATCGGGGCCGCCGAGATCAGGGCGGTCAGACGGCCGGAAACAGCCTGCAGATTGTCGAGGGATTCGAGGTCCAGCTCGCAGAGGAGATCGTCAATTCTCGCCCTCAGACCGTTCTCCGCCAAAAAATGATGGAATCCGTTCACGGTGATGGCAAAACCGTTGGGCACCGGCAGCTGCAACTGGCTGGACAGCCGGGCCAGCGCCCTGGTCTTGTGGCCGACCGCCACGGTATCCTCGGCAATGCCGGACAGGGGCAGGATATAGGGAGGGGCAACGCTGGCCGCGGGAGGAGCGAAAAGAGCCTTCACCCGGGAATCAAGCCCGTGGAAGGAGAGGCGCAGCCGTTCATGGGTGAAGGGCGCCAGGCGGCAGAGACACTCGATCATCTCCTCCACAACCTGGGCCAGCCGATCATAGCGCCGGATAATCCGGCAGAACTCCTCATGGCGCTTGCCGTAATAGATCTCCTCGAGTCCGGCCAGCAATTCATGGGCCGCCTGATCATGGCGCAACACTTCCCTGAATGTTTCATATTTTCCCAGCGCCGTCCTTTTTGGCGAAGAAAAAAAGGACTTCAATCTCTTGAACAAGGCGTGCGAAAACATGACGGACCAACCCCTCTCCGGATGCGATCAACAGCAAACTCTCAGTACAGCCAGGAGAAACTGTCACCTCGGCAAGCAATGGCGCAGCATGTGCCGGAGCGGTTTAACTCACCCTCCGGGCAATACCTGCCACGCCTTGCGGAAAACCAGGAAATGCCAGGCGCAGATCCTCTGCCTATATAGTAACGATAGTGTTTTTCAGGATTTTTAAGCAAGGATATTTTCTGAAAGCCATGCGGCGAAGGCCCCCGGCAACCGCTGTCACCTCCCCAGCAGTTCCGCCACCTTGCCCTGCAACCGCTCGGCCAGCTCCTGCTTCTGCTTGACCGTGTACTCGCTGGTGGCAATGGGCGCGCCCACCCGGATCTCCACCCGGCCCGGCCGGACCAGGAGGCTGCCCTTGGGCAAGACCTGATGGGTGCCGACAATGGCCACCGGCACCACCGGCACTCCGGCCTTGATCGCCAGCACCATGGTCCCGGCCTTGAACTGGCCAAGCTTGCCGTCCGGACTTCTGGTGCCCTCGGGAAAGATGATGACCGAGGTGCCGTCGGCAATGCGGCGGGCCGCCTCGTCCAGACTCTGGAGCGCCTTGCGGCCATGGGCCCGGTCCACCGGAATATAGCCGGCCAGGTGCATGGCCTTGCCGAACACCGGAATCTTGAAAAGCTCCAGCTTGGCCAGCCAGCGGAAATCACAGCCCAGATAGCCCTGAAGCACGAAGATGTCAAACTGGCTCTGGTGGTTGGCGGCAAAGATATAGGGGCGCCCCCGCTCAAGAAGAGCGGCGCCGGTCATGCTCACCGAAACCCCGCTGAGCCGGGCAACGATCCTGCCCATGGTGCGGGGCAGAAACTGAACATCGGCCGCCGACCGCCGGAAGACGAGAACCATGATGATGGCCACGATGCTGACCATCCCGGTGAGTATGGGGGCAAGCACCAGAACCAGAACGCCTCGTAAAAAAGTAAGCACGTTGAATTCCCCGGTATAGTTATGGTATCGTGTCGAAAAAATGGTCGGCCGCCTGCAACCATATCAGCAGCGCACCGGGACTGCCAAGCAGCGATGGCGCGGAACAGTCACAGCCGTTTTTGCTTTTGTTTTCCCGCAGGCCTGATATCTTAGCATCCCTTCGTGCTTCTGCCAAGCACTGACCACAGGCCCCGGACAACTGCCCCTCGGGTTGCATGATGATACGCATTACCGATACGCCAAAACCGCGAGACAGATTCGGTTCCATCCCCATCCGGGATGGCCAGCCGATGAACAGCTTCCCGCCTGGGCCGCATCCGCCCCGGCCCAGAAAGACCTCTTTTTTCTGGACCTGGCTCTGGAGACTCGCGGGCGCTCTGCTCGGGTTGCCGCTCCTCCTGGGTCTCGGCAGCTTTTTCTTGGTTCCCTATCTGGCCACCACCCTCCTGGCCGGGCAGCTCTCCTCCGCCCTGAATCGTCCGGTGACCATTCCCCGGGCCGAATTCAACCCGCTTACCTGCACCCTGACCCTGCACAATCTCATTGTCGGCCCGAAACTTTCCAAGCCCAATGATCCGGTGGACCCGCTGTTTTCCGTGGGCAGGATGTCCATTGATTGCGAGCCGAAGCGGCTGCTTGACGGAGAGGTCGCCTGCAGCCTGAAGGCGAACCATTGCTTTCTGCATCTGGTCCGTCAGAAAGACGGCGGCTGCAACCTCGGCCAGGCCATGGCTGATCTTCTGCCCGGCATGCCCGTGCTTCCTCTGCGGTTTTCCTGCAACACCATTTCCCTCAGCAACAGCCGTCTTCTTTTTGACGATGAACAGACCGGCAAAACCCATCTTGCCGAAGAGATCGCCCTGGACATCTCTCCCGGCGCCAAGGGACCCGGCCCGGCCGCTCTTTTTCATTTGCAGACCACGATCAACGGCACCGCGATCACCATGAATGACATGGCAAGCCTGACCGCAGGCCCAGGTCAGACCCCGGACCTGCGCCCTGCCATGCCTGACGCCACACAACCCGGAGGGGACACCCCCGCCTCGGGCGCGCCCGATGACCCCGCAGTGAAAACGGCAGAGGCGATCTCCCTTGTCCAGGATCTTGCCCAGGCGGTCAGACAGTCCCTGCAATACCCCGGCAACCCGCCGGTCGAACCCCGGCCGGAACCCCCCCTTCCCTGAACCGGATACCGCCCATGCTCCGCCCGCCCTATACCTGCTACCGCCGCCTCTACACCTACCATCTCGACCTCAAGGATCTCCCGGCCATCGATGATCCGGATCTCATCGGCACCTGGATCGAGGACGAAACCGCCATCCTCTTTTTCCACCGGC
>JAJZRF010000004.1 GCA_021847425.1 Deltaproteobacteria bacterium
TGACGATTTCTTCAACCTCTAACGGCGTACGATTTGGCATATCACGTGGACGACGAGAACGATCCTCACACCACGAGGATTCGCCTGCGCCATACCGTCTGATCCATTTGTACAGCCAGGCTCTTGATTTGCCGAGCGATGCACAGATGGCCTCTGTGCTCTCGCCATTCTTGAAACGCTCTACAGCAAGAATACGGTACTGCTGAATTTTCTCTTCCATGAACACCTCCTCAGGTAATAGGTATTCACGGGTAAGAATTAGCTGGCTATTCGATTGTCAAAGAACATTTGCTGTCTACGATGTCGTGGCACTCAACACTTAGTGATTCTATGTGGCAGGGCATGGAAAGGCAAGGATAAAATCGGGCGCGACCCTCCCGTATCCCGCACCGTGTCATACAGGGCATGCCGGAGAGCAGGAAGTTCGCTAATTGTGCTCTTACCCGGTTTTGTGATATGCAGAGAGGAAAAATAAGGAGATCCACCGGTTTCTCTTGTCACTACGCCGCATGCGAAAAAGGATGGACCTCTGTGTCCAGCCGGTCTGCCAGCGCTTCCTGAGCCACTTCCATGTCATAATGGGTCTGCAGGTTAAGCCAGAACTGTGCCTCTATGCCAAAGAAACGGCCAAGGCGGAGCGCCGTGTCGGCGGTTATGGAACGCCTGCCATGCACAATCTCGTTGATCCGGCGTGCGGTTACTCCGATATCCTTCGCCAGGCGATACTGGGTGATACCCATCGGTTCCAGGAACTCGGTTATCAGTATCTCCCCAGGATGGATGGGAGAAAAGTCTCGTTTGGTCATGTTGTCACCCCTTTAATGATAATCAACGATTTCAACATCAAAGGCGTCGTTGTCGTGCCAAACGAAGCATAGGCGCCATTGTTTGTTAATTCTGATGCAGTGCTGCCCCTCCCGGTCATAATGCAAGGCTTCCAGATGGTTGGAGGGCGGGATGCGCAAGGTGTCGAGAATGCTCGCGGCATGAAGCATTTTCAGCTTGATAACCGCCGTGCGTTGGATATCCTGGGGCAGCTTGGCAGAAAATCGTCCGTTAAAAAGCTTCTCGGTTTCCTTGCATTTGAAGGTCTTGATCATGGCCTTATAGTATCCATAAAAGATAATATCGTCAATGGATATTATGTGCAGGTTGTGCTCGGCAGTTATCCGCGGCTACGGCATAAAAGCCCGTTGGATATCTGTTCAATTCCTGTTACCATGCTGGCCGAGGGGAAAACCTATAGGAGCACGGAGCATCAATGAAACGGTTCAAATATCAGATGAAAGAAGGCAAGGAACTCTGGGTATGCGAGGATTGCAAAAAATCTCATGCCGAGCTCATCCTGCTGAAATCCTGGCGGCTCATTGACAGGAAAAATGACGACTCTGCCTGCGAATACTGCGCGCCTTCAACCATTGTTACTGAGTCGCCAGCCGAGCTTTGTGCGCATCCGTGATGTGAAGAAAACCAGAGAGGCTCCAAATGCCCCCGGTCACAACAGGCTGTTCTTGAGCGTGCCGATATCCCGCTGCTCCGTGATGTAGCGGGTGATGGTGTTGAAGTTTTTGGTATCCCCCACCATGACGCAGCCGATGAGGCGGTTCTTTTCGATGACCAGCTTTTTGTAGACAGAACCGGAGCTGACCACCTGCGATTCATACCTCCCTTCCGCGTCGATGTTGCCGGCGGCGGCGACGTCGATGCCGGCAACTTTAAGGATGTTGCTCATGGTGGTGCCGTGGTATTCGGCCTCGCCTCCCGCCATATTGGCGCCTGCCACCTTGCCCTGCTGCATGGCTGCGGGCCAGATGCCGGAGACCACCCCCTGATGCTCGGCCGCGTCGCCCGCCGCAAAGATATCGCCGGCGCTGGTTTCCAGCCGGTCGTTCACCTTGACCCCCTTATCGCAATCGAGCCCGCTGGCCTTGGCCAGTTCGAGATTGGGCCTCACCCCGGCGGAGACGATGACCATCTGGCCGTCCAGGGTGTCGCCGCCTTCGAGGACAATGCCCTCGGCATGGCCATTGCTGCCGGTGATGGTTTTGGTCATGGCGGAGAGGCGGAAGGCAAAGCCCATATTCTCCATGGTCTCCTGGAGCATTTTGGCCCCTTTGCTGTCCAGCTGCCGGGGCAGAAGGCGGGGGAAGAATTCTACCACCGTGACCTTCTTGCCCAGCCTGCGCAGGGCATTGCCCGCCTCAAGGCCGAGCAAGCCGCCGCCGATGAGGATCACCTCCTGGCTTTTTCCGGCCTGGGCCAGGATGGCTCGGGCGTCCTTGATGTGGCGGAGGGCGAACACCCCCTGCTGGTCGATGCCGCTGATGGGCGGCAGGAAGGAATGGCTGCCCGTGGCGAGGAGCAAGCGGTCAAAGACCAGCTCCTCGCCGGTCTCGGCGGTCAGCCGTTTGCCCGCCGCATCGAGCCTGGTGATCCGGGTATTGATCCGCAGGTCGATGCGCTGCTCCTCGTACCAGTTTTTTTTCTTGGCAATGAGCTTGTTTTCGTCGATATCCCCGGCAATGAACTCGTTGAGCCGGATCCGATAGTAAAAGGGGATGTCCTCTTCGCTGAGGATGGCGATGCTGCCTTTTTGGTCCTGCTGGCGGATTGCTTCCGCCGCGGTTGTTCCGGCTACGCCGTTGCCGACGATCAGGTAGGTTTTCGTTTTCATGGCGGGGCCTCAGAAGGAGGTTGAAGGGAGGGAAGATTAAAGATATTGTGGCACAGTCCAAAGGGGATGTACAAGTATTCCCTTGCCGGGACCAGCAAATATACTGAAAAGGAAGGTATGGGGATGGACCAGGAAAAGAAGAACAGCCTCTGCCCGTGCGGCACGGGGTTGAAGTTTGCCGAATGCTGCGGGCCGTATCTTAAGGGTCAGCCCGCCCCGACCGCGGAGGCGCTGATGCGCGCACGCTATACCGCTTTTGCCGTGCAGGATGTCCCTTATATCCTGCGCTCCTGGCACCGGAGCACCCGGCCGGCCAGCTTTGATCTGGACGACCAGGCCGGTTTTGTCTGGCACGGTCTGGAGGTGCTGGAGACCGAGGCTGGCGGCGCGGGGGAGCAGGCCGGGGTGGTGGAGTTTGTTGCCAATTTTTCCGGACATGGCCAGGAGCACCGGCTGCATGAGCGGGCCAAGTTTGTCTGCGAAGAGGGGCAGTGGCTGTACCTGGACGGCAAGGTGAATCCGGGGAGGGTTCCGGCAACCAGCGAAAAGATCGGGCGCAACGAACCCTGCCCCTGCGGGAGCGGCAAGAAGTACAAGAAGTGCTGCCAGCCCAAGTAGCCTGGCGGCTCGGTATGCGATAGTTCTGTTAAAATCGTTACCGTTCGCGTTGAGCCTGTCGAACCGCAAATGCTTTTGCCAAGGCTGGCTTTCGACAGGTTCAGGCCGAACGGTGCCGTTATGATTGCGAATCTTACTCCAGGTAGTCCTTCAGCTTTTCCAGAAGGCTTTCCGGCAGCTCCTCATCGTACATGAAGGCCTGGGCCTCTTCCCCGGTGATCCGGCTTTTGATCTCAAGGGGCAGGGAGCGGAGTATGGCTACCCGCTCCGGGTTGGGTTTTTTCTTCTCGCTGTTGCTGTCCATGGATATCCTTTTGGTGTGCGGAGGGATTAGGAGCGCCAGATGACCCGGCTCTCTTTTCTGGGCGGGATTTTGAAATAGGGAAATCTCGGGTAGCCGAAGATCATGGCTCCGTAAGGACGGTGGCCATCGGGCAGGGCCAGGGCGTCGAGCAGGGGCTGGTGCCCGGCTGCTGCGGCGCTCATCAGGATGCCGGCCCAGCAGGTGCCGATCTCGCAGCTGGCCGCGGTCAGTTCAAAATAGCTCAGGGCGATGGTGCAGTCGATTTCCGGCTTGAGGCTCTCCTGGTGGGCGTGGGCCACCAGCAGATGGGGGGCGGAGCGCAAGACCATGTCCTTGCCCTGATCCCAGGCGGCGACGATGCCGGGATAGTTGGTGCCGGTTCGCAGCCAGTCCACGGCCAGCCCGGCCAGGCGGCGCACCTCCTCGGGATTTTCCACCACCAGCCAGTGCACCGGCTGTTTGTTTCTGGCGGACGGGGCCCAGCGGCACACGTCGAGAAGCTGTTCGATATGTTTGCGGGGAACGGTCTGCTGTTCGTAGGTGCGGATGGAGCGCCGGCTGGTGAGAAGCTGCCTGGTTTTTTTGAGGGTGGGCGGAGAGCCGTTGCCGATGGGCTCAAAATCGTCTTGCTTCATGGCCGCAAGGCTTAAGGCATCGTGGGGGCAAACCGCCACGCAGTGCCCGCACTGGATGCAGAGGCGGGCCGCCGCCGGGCGCATCTCCGGAAAGCCCTCCTCGCCGGTGAGCGAAATAAGGCTGAAAGGGCATTCCGCCACGCAGATTCCGTCTTTTTTGCATTTTGTCCGGTCGATGGTAATCATGGCCATTGGCTCACTCCTGAAAAGAATTTCCTTTACCATAAACATCCTGCCCGTGATGCGCAAACTGTTTTACCGTTGGGAAGGGCAAGGGCGGGCCGGAAAAGAAAAAGCGAAGAAAATTAGGTAGATATTGTCATTCTGAATGGGTATATTTGAAAAAGTATCCGGGGTGGGATTCAAGAAAGACCGGAAACGGGTTTTGTGCAGGCAAAGGGGAGAAGATGGAGCAGATACGGACATACGAAAAACTTGACCGGCCCGAGGTGGCGGCGGCGCTGTTTTATCCCCGCCAGGATACGACCCCGGCGCCGGACGGTGCCCAGGATCACGGCATAGAGATGGAGCCGGGGGTGGTGCTCGGGGGGAGATTTTTTCTGACCGCTGATCCGGCTGCGGTCAATCTCCTTTTTTTCCACGGCAATGGCGAGGTGGTCAGCGATTATGACGATGTCGGCCCCCGGTACAATGAGCAGGGCATCAGCTTCCTGGCCGTAGATTACCGGGGCTACGGGCAGAGTACCGGCACCCCCGCCGTGAGCGCCATGATCGAAGACGCGCATCGCGTTTTGCGCTGGGTGACGGCGTGGCTGGCCGGACAGGGGCGCACCGGCCAGCTGGTGGTGATGGGCCGTTCCTTGGGCAGCGTCTCGGCCATCGAGCTGGCGGCCTCGGAAGAGGCGGTTGCCGGGCTCATTGTCGAAAGCGGCATTGCCCGGACCCTGCCGCTTTTGCACACCCTCGGCCTTGAGGTTCAGGCCTTGGGCATTGATGAGGCGGACGGCTTTGGCAATCTGGAAAAAATCGGCCGGGTGCAAAAGCCCACCTATATTCTCCATGCCCAGCATGACCGGATCATTCCCCTTACGCAGGCAGAAGAGCTGCAGAGTCTCTGCGGGGCCAGGAGCAAGGAATTTCAGATGATTCCCGGCGCCGATCACAACAATATCGTGGCGTTGACCGGGAAGCTTTATTTTCAGGCGATCAAGCAATTTCTAAAAAGAGTCGGCAAATCCCACGGACCGAGACGATCCGGGATTCGCGGCTGAGAAACCCGGGGGGGTATATGGCAAGAGGGCGACGCCCGGCGAATCGGGGCGGCAGCGTGGCGTTCCGGCGGGCCGGGTTTGTGGTCGGGCTGATGGGAGGCGGGGCGGTGGCCGTGGGGTTGTATGAGCCAGGCGCTGATTTTGCCGTTCCGGCCATGATCCTTGCCGGGTTGGTCCTGATCTTTTCCCTTGTGGAGATGCGGCAGGGAGGGGGAGATTCTCCTTCGGATTTTTCCTTTTTCGGCACTGCCGGGCCTCTACTCTGGACGGCCGGAGTCTGGATGGTTTTTCGCGAATTCGGAGAAGTCGCTCCCCAGCTGATTCTGCTCCCGGTGGGGTTCATCGGCTGGCTGGTCATCAGTTTTCCCCTGCAGGCCTTGCTCGTCCCCATCCTGGCCGTGATCGGGATGGAGGTGGGGTTGTGGACCATGGATTTTCAGAACCTGGCGGGGCTGGCAGGAAACTTGGCAGGGTATGGCGCAGCCGGGGTGGGGCTCAGCATTTTCCTGAGCAGCAAGGCCTACCGGCAACGGATGCGCAAGACCCTGATCCGGGCGAAAAGGGATACCGCCAGCCGGCAATATGCCCGGGATCTCGGCCTGTTTGCCGAGATGCCGGGCATTCTCAATGTCTTGCCGGATCACGATCTTATTGAAGACCCGGAGGCAGGCAGTCAGCCCGCGGTGGAAGGTATCACCGCCGCCTTTGACCTGCAGCTCGAACTCATCCGTCAGACCCTGTCCCTGTCCACGGTGGCCCTGCTATGGCCGGACCTG
This sequence comes from Deltaproteobacteria bacterium, assembly GCA_021847425.1. GTDB lineage: Bacteria > Desulfobacterota > Desulfobulbia > Desulfobulbales > Desulfurivibrionaceae > Thiovibrio. Next base: position 6,240 of record JAJZRF010000004.1, read on the forward strand.
GAGGGTCTTGAATACCGGCTGCGCAGCATCGCCACCACCAGAAAAGACATCGCCCCCGGGCCGTTTGAGGTCGGGGCCGGCATCACCGGGGCGCTGATGGGGGCCGAGGAGCTGGTGAGTCTGGCTCCGGCCACCCCTTCCCTGGGGGTGCCCTATTATCTGAAGCAGAACGAGGTGGGGGGGATTCTCGCGGTTCGTCTTCCCGATGACGCCGAGGAGTGGCTCGGGTTTGACGACAAGAAGATCGCTCCGGTTCTCTGCGTGGATCGTTGCAGTCAGGAACCCTGGACCGAGGAGGAAAAAGCGACCATGACCCTGGCCGCCCGGAAGCTCGCCCTTGACGTGGCCATGTGCAGGCAGTTTCAGGCCATGGCCCACGAGCGCAGCGCCATTCAGCGGGTTTGTATCGCCATGCGGGAGTTGAATGGAGCCCTGGGGCTTGAGCAGGTGCTGCGGGCCACCATCAAGGCGGTGCGGACCCTGGTGGGCGCTGATTTTATCTCCATCAGCCTGCTCTGTGGCAATGGACATTGTGTGGCCCTGGCCGAGGGCGAAGGGAGCGAGCAGCTCATGGGCCGGGAATTCTCCAGGGATGAGGGGCTGGTGGGGCAGGTGCTCAAGATCAACCACCCTTTGCCGGCCAAGGCCCAGTGTCACGGGCCGACCCAGGTTTTCGGCCACGACCATCTGCTCACCGGCTATAATTCGCTGCTGATTCTTCCCCTGCAAAAAGAAAAGGGGGAGGTGACCGGAGCCCTCACCGTTGCGGTGAAACAGGCAGCGGTCTTCACTAAGGCCAGGCAGGAGATTCTGGAACTCATCGCCGCCCAGGTTGCGGTCAAGATCGACCTGGGGCAGGCCCATGAGGAAATCAACCGGCTGGCCACCATCGACGGGCTCACCGGGTTGATCAACCATCGCACCTTTCAGCACGGTTTCGAGGTCATGCTGGTCAGGGAGACGCGGCGAAACGGCTCCTTGAGCCTGCTGCTCTGCGATATCGACCATTTCAAGAAGATCAATGACAGCTACGGTCATCCCTTTGGCGACAAGGTTCTCAAGGAGGTGGCCCGCATTCTGCGGAAGGCGGCGCGCAGCGTGGATCTTGCCGCCCGGTACGGCGGCGAGGAGTTCGTCCTTGTTCTGGAAGGTTCCGGCGAGGAGGGAGGGTTACAGATGGCCGAGCGGATCAGGCAGGAGATCGAGAAGATGGTGCTTCCTCACGAAAACGGGCCGGTGCGGGTCACCTTGTCTCTTGGGCTTGCCGTCTATCCCGACCACGGCACGGACAAGGAACGGCTGATCAGGCGGGCCGACCAGGCCCTGTACCGGGCCAAAAAACAGGGGCGCAACCGGGTGGTTCTCTGGGAAGGGGAATGACCGGTCTTGTCTTCAGCTCAGGCTTTCACTCACTCCCCGCGATTTACCAGGTAAACAGCACAATCGCGGCCACGGCGCAGAGCATGCCCAGAACCTGTTGGACGGTGATGGGTTCGTGCAGGAAGATCGCGGCAAGAATGATGGTGATGATGGGATACAAGGCGGTCATGCTCACCACCACCGAGATTTTTCCTCGGCTGGCGGCGGCAAAGAAGAACAGGGTGCCGAGCATCCCGGCCACTCCGGTAAGCACGGCAAAGAGGATGCCTTTGGGGTGGGTTTCGGGCTGGAATCCCACCCAGAAAAGGCTGGCCAAGCCCACGAGCATGGCGCCGCCGATCTCGTAAATGAGGGCGCTGGCGGGGTTGATATAGCTTACCGCCAGCTTGGGGAAAAACCCCCACAGTCCGTAAATGATCAGGGCGGCAGAGGCGGGGATCAGCCAGCTTTGCATGGGGGGCTCCCTGTGGGGGCAGGCGGCTCTCGGGCATTATGGCCCGGAGTCGCGCGCTGCGCATTGGCCTCCGGTTTTGCGCCGGAAAGACCGGCAATGACCATTGGCAGGCCAAGGATATAATTAAAGTGTAGCGGCGATTGTCCGACCCGGCAAGTTTTTTTGCCTGGAACCCGGCGTGCCGTGTGGGGAGAAGGCGTACCGATGCTGTTCAATACCTTTGTTCATATTCCCGGGATCGGCGAGACCACGGAGCGCAGGCTCTGGCAGGCCGGGATCACCGCTTGGGACGAATTCGTGGAACCGTACCCGGAGTTTCTTTCCGGCCAGAAGATTCGGCTCATTAACGAGCATCTGGCGCGAAGCCGTGCCCAGGCCGAGCAACAGACGCCCCTTGATTTTCTCCGCCAGCTGCCGGCGGCCCAGCGTTGGCGGCTCTTTCCGCATTACCGTGCTTCCGTTGCCTATCTCGACATCGAAACCACGGGCTTAAGTTTCACGGACCATTCTATCACCACCATCAGCCTCTACGATGGGACCCGGGTGTTCACCTATGTGCAGGGGGAGAATCTCGCGGATTTCGCTGAGGACATCGGGCAATATCAACTGCTGGTCACTTACAACGGCAAGGGTTTTGACATCCCCATGCTCGAACGCCATTTCGGCTTCCGGCTGTCCCAGGCCCACATCGATCTGCGGCCCCTGTTGCAGGGCCTCGGATTTGTCGGCGGTTTGAAGGGGTGCGAGAAACAGCTGGGCCTTGATCGCGGAGATCTGAGCGGGGTGGACGGGTACTTTGCCGTGCTGCTCTGGCGGGAATATCAGCGGACCAAGGCGCGCCGGGTGCTGGAAACCCTGCTCGCCTACAACGTGGAAGATGCGGTGAATCTTGAACTGTTGCTGGTGCGGGCCTACAACCTGAAACTGCAGTCCACCCCGTTTGCCGAAAGCCACCGGTTGCCCATGCCGAGCCTGCCGGAGAAAGCATTTCTGCCGGATATGGAGCTTATTGCCCGGCTGCGGGATTGGAGAGAAAAAGCGGAGGGAGCCCGGCTGTTGCCGGGCTCCCTCCGTGGGGCGTCACGCGCTTTGTAACAAGGCAGAGAATCAGGGTACGGTGTATGGGCAGTGCGCGCGTGGGTGCAAGGTGATCCGTCCGCTGCGGAGCGAAACCACCCAGGGTTTGAGATCCCCCCCCAATCTGGATGTTTTTGTTTGGTGCGGCTGTTTTCTTCGAGCCAATGGGTCCGCTGGACATAAAAAAAACCCATCTCTGTTGCCGGAGATGGGTGTGAGCAATCCATTTTTCCTGTCGGCAACCCGGCTATCCGCGCAGGCGGACCCATTGGCTTTGCGTCCCCGGATTACTCCGGGTTTGCCTTTTCCAAGACAGCGATTAGCTGTGCTCCCATACTGGCACAGCCCCCCTGCTTCTGTCAATCTGTTTTTCCCTCCGGCCACGAGAGAGGGTTGGTTTTTCCCTGGCCTGTGGTACACTGATCACGAGATGTCTGGGGTTCAATTACCATGGAAAGGTGTCATGTCCGTGCCCATTGCCTGCAGCTGTACAGAAATTTTCCCTGCCTGCCGAAGGGTGCTGGGCGGTCCGCAATGGCAGGAATTTCTTGCGCTCCTGACCCCTGCCGGAGACCTCGCTGAATTGGCCGATCTGCTTGCCGGCCCGGCGCTGGCCTTACCGGGGGCTCCCCGATATCTCTCCGATCTGGCCCGGCTGGAACTGGCGCTCTATCAGGTACGGCAGAAAAAGCCCCCCCTGCCCAAGATGGTGGAGCGACTCACGCTGAACCCCTCGCTGCAATTGCTCCAGTCTTCCTGGGGTGGTTTGCCCTTGCTGCTCGGGGAGGACGGGACAAATGCCGGTCCCGAACCTTTCCCGCGACAGGAGGCAGTCCTGGTCTGGGTGGATATGGAAACGGGAACGAGTTTTGTCCGGACCGCAGGGCCCGAGGAACTGCTGGTCTTGAAGATGACCTGTGAAGAGATTGATCCCCGCCGGGCTGCCGCCCTCGGCGAGGTGCCGGTGGAGGCCATTGAGGAGGCCATTGGCCGTGCCGTGGACCAGGGGCTTCTTTTGGTGCCTCCCTCGCACATCCGCAGGGATGAGGCGAGTTTTCCCATCACCGATGCGGTCGAGTCCCGGTTTCTGGCCGCCGAGATTTTTACCCTGCAATGGCATATTACCCAGGTCTGCGATCTGCATTGCAAGCATTGCTACGACCGGAGCGACCGCGCCCCCTTGCCCCTGGCCCGGGGCCTCGGTGTGCTGGATGAGCTGCTGGCCTTCTGCCAGAGCCGCCACGTGCGGGGGCAGGTGAGTTTTTCCGGCGGCAACCCCTTGCTTTATCCGCATTTTCTTGAGCTGTATCAGGCTGCGGTGGATCGGGGTTTTGGCGTGGCCATCCTCGGCAATGCAACCTCGAAAGAACACCTCCTGCCCTTGCTGGCCATCCGGAAGCCGTCTTTTTTCCAGGTAAGCCTTGAGGGGCTGCCCGAGCATAACGACTTTATCCGGGGCAAGGGCTATTTTGCCAGGGTCATGGAGTTTCTTGATCTCCTGCGCGAACAGGAGGTCTATTCCATGGTGATGCTCACCCTGACCAGGGGCAATATGGATCAGGTCTTGCCCTTGGCCGAACTGCTCCGCGATCGCGCCGATCTTTTTGTTTTTAACCGGCTGGCCATGGTCGGGGAGGGTTCCCTGCTGGAATCGGCGCCAATCGCGGATTATCGTGAATTTCTGGAAAGGTATCTGGCCGCGGCCCAGGAGAATCCGGGGTTGGGCCTTAAGGATAATTTCTTCAATGTGCTCCGTGCGGAAAAAGGGGAGCCCCTGTTGGGGGGGTGCGCCGGCTTCGGGTGCGGCGCGGCCTTTAACTTCGTCTCGCTGCTGCCCGATGGCGAGGTGCATGGTTGCCGGAAGTTTCCTTCGCTCATCGGCAACATCTTCAGCCAATCCCTGGCGGAGATCTATGACTCTTCAGCCGCCCGGCAGTACAGGGCAGGCTCCCTTGCCTGCCGGGAGTGCCGCCTGCGCCCTGCCTGCGGGGGGTGTCTTGCCGTGAGCCACGGCTTTGGGCGCGATGTCTTCAGCGAGCGCGACCCCTACTGTTTTCTGGAGCATTAACCATGGATTTGCGAATCCTTTCCTATAATATTCACCGGGCCATCGGGGTTGACCGGCGATTTCGTCCGGAACGCATCGCCGCGATCCTGGCCCATTACGATGCCGATATCGTTTTGTTGCAGGAGGTGGATGTGGGGGTGCCCCGTTCGCGGGAATTGAATCTGGCCCGGGAACTGGCCGAGCTGGGCAATTATCCTTACTACGCCGTGGGTCTCAATGTGAAGCTGCGCCAGGGGATGTACGGCAACGCCACCCTGAGCCGGTATCCCATCGCCAGGGAACGCAACATCGATCTGACCCTTGATGGCCGCAAGGCCAGGGGCTGCCTGTTCACCGAATTGGAGCTGCCCGATGGCAATACTTCCCGTTTGCTGCCCGTGTTCAACCTGCACCTGGGGCTATCGTTCAAGGAGCGGCCCCGGCAGGTGGGGTGTCTGGTGCGGACCCCTGAATTTATCGGGATTGAAACAGGGCATCCCTGTCTGGTGGGTGGGGATTTCAACGACTGGTGGACGCGGATCGCGCCGCTGTTCACCGAGGCGCTGGGCTTTGTCTGCGCCACCAACCATCTGGTCGGGTACCAGAATGCCATTTTGACCTATCCCTCTTTTTCCCCTTCCACCGGTCTGGACAAGGTATTTTGCCGGGGACCGATCACCGTGCTGGGCAGCAGACGCTGCCGTCTTCGGGTTTCAAAGGTCGCCAGCGATCACCTGCCAGTTATTGTCGACTTGCAGCTGTAGACCGCGTCCTGTCTGGAGTGGTTTTTTTGTTGACACTGGCATGGCGTTTTCTGATGATATGATCATGTTTGGATCGGGCTGAGCTATGCCAGCTTGATCAGGATGGGGCCGGAAGACCCCGGTTGCCTCGTTTTTCCAATACGCAAGCAATTGCAAGGAGGAAGTCATGGAAACAAAGGATCTGAAGAAGTTTCTGGCAGGGTTTGGCATTGCCGGTCTGCTGGCCGGGAGCGGCCTTGGTGTTCCGGGGGCCAAGGCGGCTGACGGGGCAAGCGGTTGATCCGGGCGCAGGTTGCGTTCGAAAAGATTTGCAGGGAAGGCAGGGAAACCTGCCTTCTTTAACCGGCGACACCCTGGGAGGTTTCCCTTATCTGGTGTCCGTCCGGAAACGAACCCAGGGACAGCTCCCCAAAAAAACAAGGAGAGAGCAATGAAAAAGATGATGATCGGAACCGCCCTGATGTTGGCATTCGCCGTAACCCCTGCCCATGCTGTTGAAGAGCATCATGCGGACAAGAGCGGCGATACGGCCAAACCGCCTGCGCAGGCTCAGGCCACGGTGGATGACAAGGCGGCCCAGGATCAGGCCGCCACGGACAAGATGATGCAGGAGATGGATGCCCGCATGCAGCGCATGCAGGAGATGCGCAAGAAGATGCAGGAGGCGAAAACCCCGGCCGAGCGGCAGAAGCTCAGGCAGGAACACATGGCGGAAATGCAGAAGGGCATGAAGGCCATGATGGGAATGATGGGCGGCCAGGGCATGATGATGGGTGGTCAGGGAGGTCAGGGCATGATGATGGGTGGTAAGGGCGGAATGATGGGTGGCCAGGGCATGATGATGGAACAATGCATGGGCATGATGGAAAAAAAGATGCAGATGATGCAGGAAATGATGCAGGGGATGCTGGACCAGCAGAAAATGATGATGAAAAAGCAGTAGCCTTTCCCCCTTCTTTTTCCGAATGGCGCCGCTCCGGCTTTCTATAGTATAATGAAAAATCGGGACGGCGCTTCTTTTTGCCGGGAAGTGTCATGGAAAAAAGAGTTGGCGGCGGGGAGGAAAAGATGGCGAAGCAGATTCGACCGGAGGAAGAAGCTGCACAGACACAGTTGCAACGGTTTTTTGCAGAGATACCCCGGTCCATTCCCGTGGTTCTTTTTTCCGAGCCTGGAAAGAATGACTCCTTTAGCGAGGGGGCCAGGCAAATCATCCGCGCCATCCGCGAGATAACCGACAAGGTGTCCCTGCAGGAATATCCCCTGACGCATGAACTGGCCAAGGAGTGGCGAGTCACCAGATCGCCCACCCTGATCCTTGCCCCGGAAGCCTGCAAAATTCGCTGGCTGGGCGCACCGGTGGGGCATGAGGTGCAGACCTTCATGGAAGCGCTCCGCATTATCGGCCGCCAGGAGCCGGGTCTGGGCAAGGAGGCCGCGAAGGTTCTTGCCAAGCTGGACTCGCCGCGGGCAATCAAGGTGTTTGTCAGCCCCTCCTGTCCGTATTGCCCGCAGGCTGCGGTCAACGGAATCCGGGCCGCCGTGGCGCGGCCCGATCTGGTCTCCCTGGAAATTGTCGATATCCAGGCCAATCCGGACCTGGCCGACCAGTATGCGGCCCAAAGCGTGCCCCAGACCTTTGCCAACGAAAAGCAGATCGGCTTGGGCGCCCAGCCCGAGGAGCTCTTTATCGCCTCCCTGGCAGCGCTGGAGCCGACGCGGGTTTTTATCCCGGACAGCGATGCCGAGGAGATAACCTGCGATCTGGTCATTGTCGGCGGCGGGCCTGCCGGTCTGACCGCGGGCATCTACGCTTCCCGCAGTGGTCTGCAGGCGGTGGTCGTGGAAAAAGGCGTGCTGGGCGGGCAGGTCGCCACCACCCCCATGGTGGAGAATTACCCGGGCTTCACCCAGGTGGGCGGCAAAACCCTGGTGGATATCATGGTGACCCATGCCCTGGAATACGTGAAGATCTTCTCCGGCGAGGAGGTGCAGGCTATCGCCCCGGGCGAGGGTTTTACGGTCACCACCAGCAGACGCCGCTACAAGGCGCGGGCGGTGCTGCTGGCCACCGGCGCAGGCAACAAACGGCTCGGGGTGCCGGGAGAAGAGCGGTTGGCCGGGCGCGGGGTCAGCTATTGCTCGACCTGCGACGGCCCGCTTTTCAAGGGGAAAAAGGTGCTCATGGTGGGCGGCGGCGACAGCGCCGTGACCGAGGCCCTGCATCTGCACAATATCGGGGCCAAGGTGACCATGGTGCATCGGCGGGAGAGCCTGCGCGCCCAGGAACGGCTGCTTGTCACCCTGCGCCAGTCCGGCATCCCGGTGCTGTTCAACAGCGAGGTTGCCGAGATTTTGGGCGGGACACGGGTTGAAGCGGTGCGGCTCAAAAACAACCAGACCGGAGAGGAGTCCACCCTGCCGGTGGAGGGCGTCTTTGTCGCCGTCGGCTATGCCCCGGCAGTGGAGCTGGGCCGAAGCCTGGGGGCCGAATTGACCCCGGAAGGTTATCTCAAAAAGGATGAGCGCCACCGGACCACGGTGCCGGGGATCTACTCGGCGGGTGACGTGGAGGGCGGCTTCAAGCAGATCGTCACCGCGGCCGGCCATGGAGCCGAGGCGGCGCTCGCCATCTTTGAAGACCTGATGAATCCCTACTGGACGGTTCAGAAAAAACGGTAGATGACAGAGGTTGTCACGCCCCAGAGCAGGATCAGGAGTGTCCCGGCAAGGCAGGCAGCGCCGAGCAGCCGGTGGGCCAGCAGTTCGCGGCGTTTTTCCTGATAGCCGAGAAGCATTCCGCAGAGGATGCCCGCCGCCATGCCGCCGCCATGGCCCCAGTTGTTGATTCCCGGCACCAGGAAGCCAAAGGCGAAAATGGCTATGGCCCAGCCGCCGATCTGGTGGTATACCTGCTGGCCGTAGCTGCCGCCCCGGCTTTTTCCATAATACAGGGCCGCGCCGATCAGGGCGCAGATCGCCGCCGAGGCGCCGATGGTCAGCGGAACCCCGGCCAGGTAGGAAAGCAGAAAACCGCCGATGCCGCCCAGGGTATAGATGCTGAACATCCGGGCCAGGCCGTATTCCTGGATAACCAGGGGGGCGATCTGGCGCAGGGCGATGAGGTTGAAGATGAGATGGAGCAGGCTGCCGTGCAGATAGCTGGCTGAAACCAGCGACCACCAGCGGTGCAGAACCTCGATGGGCATGGTGCCGGTTGCCCCCAGCAGTACGAGGCTCCGGTTGTCCGGCGAAAGAAAATCAAAGGGGTTCATGCCGAACCCCATGCCGGCCGGGTTCAGAATCAGCGAAACAACAAAGAGGCCGATGTTGAGGCCGATCAACCAGTTGAGAAAGAGCTCCGGACCAGCGACCGGTCGGAGAAGCGCATTATTCTTCCACCAGGAGCCGGGAGACTTGAGGCCGCAATACGGGCAGCTGGGTTCATCCCGGCTGATGAGGCGGCGGCAGTTCGGGCAGAGTTGAGAGGTCTTGCGGGAGGCGGTCATATTGTCGGCCAGGATGATTGGTAGGGTTATTTTCCGTCGCTCCAGCTAACCACACCCGGCCTGAAAAAACCAGAAAAAGCGTGACTGCATGGTCTGAGTCATCTGCCGATGCGAGGACCACCATGGGAGCGCAGCCTCTTTTTTCCCTGCAGGATTTTTATGGCGGCAGCATCCGTGCCCGGCTTGCCGTCGCCCATCTGCTCTTTTCCCAGCTTGCCGGGGAGCTGGCCGCACACGCAGCGTTTACCGGGATGTTGGCCCAGGCGGTGATCTTGCAGAAAGACATGGCCCGGATCATGGCCGACCTTGACCATGGCGCTCTCTGCGCCGTCTGCGGCGCCAGGGAGGGAGGCGGATGTTGCAGCAGCTTCATGTCCGGGGAAAACGACGCGCTCCAGTTGCTGCTTAATCTTCTTATCGGGGTTCCGGTTGCAGCCCTGCGGGAGGATGAGGAGTGCTGTTTTCTCGGCAACACCGGTTGCCTGCTTCTTTTTAAACCCATGTTCTGCCTGAATTATAACTGCCAACATATCCGGCAGAGCGCGGCACCGGCCCAGATGCAGAGGCTGGAGCAGGCAGTCGGCCGTCTGCTCCAGCAGCAGTATGGACTGGAGCAACTGCTGCTGGTTGTGTTGCGCCGGCAGGGCAGGCTGATCGGCTGATTTTCCGGCGGGCAGTATTTTCTCTGGGCGACTCTTTTTTTTCCGGCCCCGGACAGGCTGCTCCTGATGGCTTTGTGAAGTTATGGCCTTGGGAACACGAAATAATCTGTTGATGGAAACGGAAAAAAATGATTGTATCGGGCTTTGCCAGAACCGGCCAGGATAAAAATGATGGCGGATCGTGGTGAAATCAGAATCGTCTTCGGAGGAACAGCATGGATTGGCAGGCCCTGGATTGGCAGACCCGTATTACGGTGATGTTTATTGCCTGCGGCGCTGCGATTATCGGGATCAGCATTGTCCATTTGCGGGGGCTGTTCAAGGCAACTCCGTTCATTGCCGAGCGGAGCCAGCGTTATGTGGTCCGGTTTCTCAAGATAAACCGGCTGCTGATGTTCTTTTTTCTGGTCGGCTATGTCGTGGTCGCCATGAGCGTGCTCCTGGGCAGGACGAGTCTTGGCATGTTTTCGGTGAGTATTATATTTCTTCTTGGCGCGGTGTATGTCTTTCTTGGCAGTTCGCTCCATGCCAGGATGATCAGCGAGATCCAGCAGACCATCCAGGGGCTGCTGCCCATCTGTCTTGAGTGCAAGAGGATCAGGACCACGGGGGGTGACTCCTCCGATCAGACGTCCTGGAAGGAGATCGAATCGTACATCTCCCAGCGGACAGATGCCAGGTTTTCCCACGGCATCTGTCCCCAGTGTCTTGACAAGGTCCGTCAACGCAGAAAATAGGCGCTCCCTCCCCTTTCGCCATTTCGGCCATTTCGAATTTATGCCGGGTTGTTCTGTGAGCTTCAGCAGTTGCGCCAAGGCATACTCCTGCTGGAGCTTTTGTGCGGCAACGGGTCAGGCCGTTCTTCCGGTCAGCAGCCTTCTATGGCCTTGCGTTTTTTCTTGGCCGGAGTCGGGGCTGCAGCCGCCGGGGCCGGAGCTGCCTTCTGATCCGGAGCCACCGTAGTTGCTGTGTGGCAACCGGTGCAGGCGGTGGGGCCTTTCTTGCCGTTCACTCCGGCGGTATGGCAGGTTTTGCACCGGGCATGGAACACATCCATGGGTTTCCGCAGTTTCGCATTGGCGAATTTTTCGTTGTGGCAGGTTGCGCAATGCAGGCTATTCGCGTTCGGCAGCCCGGCGATGGCCGCTTCGTTCAGAGGCTGATGCTTGGCGTCGTGATGGCAGGTGGTGCAATCAAGGCCAAGGGCCGTGTGTGTGGCGTGGCTGAAATGGGCGGGCTTCTTGCCGCTGATCACCAGTTCCTGGGCTGGAGCCGCGATCTTTTTGCCTGCCTCGTTTGTGGCGGCATGCAGGTCGCTCATGGTCACGGTCAGACCGGCGGCCAACATCATGGCAAGGGCAATCATTGTTTTTTTCATGGTGATTCCTCCTAAGAGTTCTTGGTTTGCAGAGTTGCTTTCCGGGGAGTCCGTTCTCCCGTCGTCGCTACCTCTGTTGTCTGTATCCTATCCACGCGCTGCCGGTTTTCCTAGAGGACATAGGGTGATGTCGGGCGACATCCGTTGCCGGGCGCGGGATGCAGGGCGCCATGTCTGGCCGGTTCATGACCCTTATTTATATTGTCCCTGCTTTGGCGGGCGTGGTAGTCTGGCGCCCGATGAAAAAAGTCGCGCTGTTGCACTTTTGGCAAGTTGTTGTGCAAAAATAATGCTGGATATTGAAGGATAGTGATCGGCAGCAGCGCCGCTTACGCTGCTGTAAACGGAAAAGGGAAGATGACGCACCAGAAAACAAGCAGAAGAACGGAACTCCTTGCCCCGGTGGGGAGCCTGGGGTCATTTTTCGCCGCCCTGGAGAACGGGGCCGATGCCGTATATTGCGGCTTAAAGGATTTTTCCGCCCGGGCCAAGGCCAAGAATTTCACCCTGCCTGAGGTGGAAAGAATGGTTGTCCATGCCCACCGGCAGCACCGGCGGCTCTACCTCGCCCTCAACACCCTGATTAAGGAAAGGGAGCTGCCCCAGCTGGTGGGAATTTTGGCCGATCTGGCCGGGATCGGGATTGATGGCCTCATCATTCAGGATCTTGGGGTCTGGCGGCTGGCCAGAAACCATTTCCCCCAGTTGCCCCTGCACGCCTCAACCCAGCTGGCGGTGCATAACGCGGCCGGAGTCGTGATGCTCGAACGGATGGGGTTCACCCGGGCGGTTCTGGCCCGAGAGCTCTCCTTGGCCGAGATCGGGGCAATCCGGCAGCAGAGCACCATCGAGCTGGAGCATTTTGTCCACGGGGCCTTGTGCTTTTCCATTTCCGGCCAGTGTTTGTTTTCTTCCGCCGTCAGCGGGCAAAGCGGCAACCGGGGCCGTTGCGCCCAGCCTTGCCGCCGCCGCTATCTCAACCGGGAACAGCCCGGTTATCATTTTTCCACCAGCGATTTCTGCGCCCTTTCTCAATTGCCCCAGCTGCTCAAGGCCGGGGTCATCAGTCTCAAGATTGAAGGGAGGATGAAGAGCGCCGAGTACGTGGCCCGGGTGGTGGCGGCTTACCGGCTGGTGCTGGATGCCCCGGAAAGCGGGCGCAAGCAGGCGATGCAGGAAGCCCAGGAGCAGCTGGCCCTCTCCTTTGGCCGCCAGGCGACCAAGGGGTTTCTTACCGGCTCCGTCCCGGCGGGGCTCGCGGATTCCGCCAGGCAAGGCACCCTGGGCAAGCAGCTCGGCGCGGTGACTTCGCTGCGCGGCGGCATGGTGGGCTTTGTGACCAACGACCGGCTGCATGTGGGCGACCGGATCCGCATCCAGCCCCAAAACGATCAAGCCGGCACCGGCTTCACGGTGCGGGAACTCTGGATCGAAGAGAAAAAATTTAAAGTCGTCAAGGCAGGGGATTTTGTCCGGGTGCGGATTCCCGGCAAGGGCGGCTTTTTTCAGGTGGGAGACAAGGTTTTCAAGGTGGGCGGCAAGGCTGCCTTTACCCTGAGCCCGGAGGCTTGCCGCGCCACTCTCGATCAGGTGGTGGCGCCGGAGAAGAGCCAGGCCCGGAAAGAGAGTCTTGGTCAGGCCCGGAGGCAGGCCCTGGCCGGTCTGCTGCCTGCCTCTGCTCCTCAGGCAACTTCCGCTCAGACCCTCACTGTACGGGGGAGGGAGCCCCAGGATTTTCGTATCCTGGATGAGCCGGGGGTTGCCATGCTTGAATTGCCGTTGACCCCGGAGACCTTGTCTGCCCTAAAAAAGGTGGATCACCAGCGCGAGGAATGGCAGGGGCGGGTCATCTGGGAAATTCCCCCCATGCTTTTCGGAGCGGAGTGGGACGAATACCGCCGGGCGGTGGGGATGCTGGCCGGGCAGGGTTTTCAGCGGTTCCGGATCAACAATCTGGGGCATCTCCCCTTATTCGCGGGTCTGTCGGGGCTGACCCTGCTGGGCGGCTTCCGCTGCTACACCCTGAACAGTCAGGCCGCGCTTGCCTGGCAGGAGCTGGGTCTTGGTGAACTCACCGCCGATCTGGAGGACGACCGCAAGAACCTGCAGGAGCTCTTCCGCCGGGCTGAACATCTGCCTCCCTTGGCAATCACGGTCTACAGCCCGCTGGTGGTGATGCTTTCCCGCATCCCGGTCCGGGGAGTGCGGCCCGGCTCGGTGCTGCGGGCGGAAGGGGGCGAGGGGTATCGCGTTTTCCAGCACCACGCCCTCACCGAGGTTCTGGCGGAGCAGGATTTTTCCCTGCTGGGGTTTCTTGCTGAACTTAAGGGGATGGGCTGCTCCCGGATCATCGTTGATCTGAGCCATTGCGGGGCTCTTTCCGCAAAGGGGCGCCAGGTGTTGGGTGCTCTTGGTGCTGATCAGCCCCTGCCGGAAACCACGGCGTTTAATTACGAGCGCGGTCTGGCCTGATCCCTCCTCTTCTTGCGCTGTTCCACTGCCTTTTCCCCCTTGGTGCATCCCTCTGAAAAATATTGACAACCCCTTGGCAACGGCTTAAAGGTACCATTGCTTGGTCATGTTTGGACAATATTGGACAGAAATGGATAAAATATTTATTTCCATAAAGGGTGTGGCGGAAAAGCTGGGTGTTTCCGAGAAGACCATCTACCGCATGGTGAGCGACAACCAGATCCCATTTGCCGTGAAGATCGGCGGGCAATGGCGTTTCAAGGCCGAAGAGGTGGTTGACTGGATCGACAGCCAGAAACCGGGCGTTGCCGCCCCCCGCCGGAAGACGGATTACCGCATCTCCCTGGCCGATGCCCTGGAAAACGGCGCGGTCCTCTATCGCATCCACGGCACCAACCGTGATGAAGTCATTGACGAGCTGCTGGCGGCCCATCCCTATACCGCGAATTTTGATGCCAAGGGAATTAAGATTTCTCTGCTCTCACGGGAATCGGTGGCCTCCTCCTCCATGGACGGCATCGCCTGGATGTCCCCCGATCCGGCCCTGCCGGTCTATCTGGAAAAGAGCATGGTGCTTCTCGCCTTCCTCGAAAATCCGGTGGATTTCAAGGCGCTGGACAACCGCAAGACCGAGCTGCTTTTTCTGGTGCTGCCCGCCAACAACACCGAACTGGCCATCCTCGAACGTAAATTGTGGAGGCTTTCCATGTCTGCGCCCTTCCTGAACGGGATCAGAGAGCAGCTGACCCGCAAGAAACTGCTCGAATTCATTGCCGCGGAGGAAGCGGTTATTTTTCAACAAAGGCCTTCCGCATGAATCTTCTTTTCAATGCCTTTCTTCTCTTCGGCCTCGGCGCTTTGCTGGCAATCATCCCTTGGCGCGGCGGCAAAGCGGCTACCCTCTTCGGCAGCGGCAGCGCCATCCTCGGTTGTCTTCTCGGTCTGCTTGCTGCAGGGCAGGGGTTGGCCGCCGGGGCGGCGGAAACATTTTTTCTGCCCCTGTCCATACCGGGCGGGGCTTTTTCCCTGCGGCTGGACGGATTGTCCGCTTTTTTTCTGCTCCCCCTTTTCGTCGTCGGCCTGGCCGGCGCCCTCTATGGGGGTGAATACATGAAGGGCGGGGAAAAAAGCCGCTGGTCAGGGCTGCACTGGACCTGGTACAACCTGCTCATCCTTTCCATGGCGCTGGTGGTGACCGCGGCCAACGGCATGCTGTTTCTTTTTGCCTGGGAGTGCATGTCGCTCACCTCCTTTTTTCTGGTAATCACCGAGCACAATCTGGCGGAAGCGGTGGAGGCCGGGTGGACCTATCTGCTCGCCACCCATCTCGGCGCTGCCTTTCTTTTTGCCTTTTTTCTCTCGGCCTCCGCGCTTTCCGGCAGCCTTGAGTTTGCCTCTTTCCGGATGCTCGGGCAACTCTCGATTCCGGCGGCCTCCGGACTTTTCCTTCTGTTGCTGGTCGGCTTCGGCAGCAAGGCCGGCGTTTTCCCCTTCCATGTCTGGCTGCCAGACGCGCATCCGGCCGCGCCCAGCCATGTTTCCGCGCTCATGAGCGGGGTCATGGTGAAAACCGCCATTTACGGGCTTCTCCGGCTCTTTTCCTTTTTGCCCGCAGCACCCCCGCCATGGTGGGGCGGGCTGTTGATGGCAATCGGCATCATCGGCGCCCTGTTCGGCATTGCCATGGCAGCCCTGCAACGTGATGTGAAAAGGAGCCTGGCCTATTCCACCGTGGAAAACATCGGCATCATCCTGCTGGCCCTCGGTTTCTGGATGCAGTGCCGGGCCACCGGGCATTATCTGGCCGCGGCCCTGGCCCTGGCCGGGGCGTTGATCCATCTTCTCAACCACTCCCTGTTCAAAAGCCTGCTCTTCATGGGGGCTGGCTCGCTCATGCACGGCAGCGGCAGCCGCGATCTCAACCGGATGGGCGGCCTCATGCGCCGCATGCCCGTAACCGGGGTGCTGATTGTCTGCGGCGGCCTGGCCATCAGCGCGCTGCCGCCCTTCAATGGCCTGATCGGCGAATGGTTCATCTACCGCGCCCTGCTTGAGAGCGGCACCGTTCTCTCCGGCCTGGCCGGATTCTTCCCCCTGGTGCTCATTGGCCTTCTTGCCCTGGTCGGCGGCATGGTGCTTATCGTCATGACCCGAATCATCGGCATCGCCCTGGCCGGGGAGCCGCGCAGCCCGGCAGCCGCTGGGGCGCATGAGGCAGGCTGGCCCATGTGGAGCGGGATGGCGGCCTTGGCCCTGCTCTGTCTGGCAGGCGGCCTTATGCCGGTTCTTCTCTTGCAAGTGGCGGGACGGGCCGCAACCCTGCTTGACCCGGCCGCGGCAACCCTGCTGGCCGGCAACGCCATGTCGCCCTGGTGGCTGGGGATCATGGCACTCTTGCTTTTTGGCTGTATTCTGGCCGCCTACGGCTTTCTCCGATGGCGGCAGGGGCGCGGTATTGTCGCATCCTCCCGCACCTGGGGCTGCGGTTTCGCCTTTCCGTCAAGCCGCATGTCCTACAGCGCCGAGAGTTATACGGAGCTTCCCCAAAGCGCCATGTTCTGCAACTGCCTGAGCCCCTCAACCGAAGACGGCCGGACCATCGGCTTCTTCCCGGAGGCGAAACGCTTTTCCTTTGAGGCGCCGGACCCGGTGCTGGAGAGATTGTTCAAGCCTTTCTTCCGGCGGGCCGCTCGGGTTTGCAGCGGTTTTCGCGGGTTGCAGGCGGGCCAGCTGCATGTCTATCTGCTCTATATCTTCAGCGCCACCATTCTGCTTCTCTTCTGGGTGGGGCAACGATGAAAAGGGAATCTGATTGCCATCGAACATCAGTCATGTATTCCGGCAACGCCGGGACTGTTCATTTCTTTGCTTGCCCAAAGAAACGAACCAAAGAAAGGGCACCCCGCCACTTGTCCCGCCGCAGGCGGGATGCCCTGTGCTCCTCGATGCTGCCGGGAGTTTGCAAACTCGCTGCGCTCAAACAGTGCAAACTCCTTTTCGGCAGCCTCTCCGGTGCTCGGCGGCGTGACAATGGGGAAAACAGAGGAGCGGCTTGCGCCCCTCCAACCCATGGTATCATCGCGTCATTGTTAATTTTGCATTCTGCACTTTTAAAGAGAGAACCGTGATGCTCGAACTGTTCCTGCACCTTCTCCTGCTGTTTGCTCTTTCCCCCCTGTTGCTCGGGGTGATCGGCAAAACAAAGGCCCTCTTTGCCGGGCGCATCGGGCCCCCGTTTTTGCAATCCTACTACGACATCTGGAAGCTGTTCGGCAAAGGGCTGGTCATCAGCCGCACCACCACCTGGGTTTTCCGGGCGGGGCCGGTGCTCTCCCTTGCCGTGCCGGTACTCGCCACGCTTCTGGTTCCCTTCGGCGCCATAGGGGCGCCCATTTCCTTTGCCGGCGACCTGATTTTCTTTGTCTATCTCTTCGGGTTGTCCCGTTTTTTCACGGCCGCAGCGGCCATGGACACCGGCTCCTCCTTCGAAGGCATGGGCGCGGCCCGCGAGGTCACCTTTTCCTGTCTGGCCGAGCCGACGGTCTTCTTCTCCTTCATCGTCTTGGCCCGGCTTTCCGGCTCCCTTTCCCTGGACACCATGTTCGGTCAAGCCCTGAATACGGCCTGGAAGAGCGCCGGACCTTCCCTGATTCTGGTTCTGGCCTGCCTGTTTGTCGTGGTCCTGGTGGAGAATTGCCGCATCCCCTTTGACGATCCCAATACCCATCTGGAGCTGACCATGATCCACGAGGTGATGGTTCTCGATCACAGTGGCCCTGATTTCGGTATGATTCTCTATGGGGCAGCCATGAAGCTTTTCGTCCTGGGGGCGTTGGTCGTCCGGCTCGTCTTGCCGGGCTCGACCGGGAATGTATTGCTCGACACCCTGCTGTTTGCCGGCGGGATGCTGCTTCTGGCCGTGCTCATCGGCGTGGTTGAATCCATCATGGCGCGGTTGCGGCTGTTGCGGGTGCCGCAACTGCTGGTCGGCACCCTGCTGCTTTCTTTTTTCTCGCTGATCCTGCTCTTGAGGTAAGGAAATAATGGACAACTACAATCCGGCCAACCTGCTGCTGCTGCTGGTCATTCTGTTTAATTTCTTTCTTTTGGGGAGCAGCCGTCTGGGCGCCTGCATCCGGACCGTGGCCATCCAGGGCTCCATCCTTTCGCTGCTGCCCCTTTTTCTCCATGGATTTTCCGGCCATTCCCTGTTTTTGGCCGGCGGGGCTTTTCTGCTCAAGGGGCTTGCCATTCCCTTTCTGCTGCTGCGGGCCATTCGCCAGGTGCATATCAAAAGGGAAATGGAGCCGTTGATCGGCTATGTTCCGACCCTGCTCCTCGGCACCCTTGCCACGGCAGGCGCATTTATCTTCAGCGACCGGCTGCCGCTCATCGAGGCGCACCGCGGCTCGCTCTTCATCCCTGTCGGCCTGGCCACCCTGGCCACCGGGTTTCTCATGCTCATCACCCGGCGCAAGGCCATCACCCAGGCCCTCGGTTACCTGATCTTTGAAAACGGGATCTTCATCTTCGGCATGCTCCTGGCCGAGGCCATGCCCCTGATGGTGGAGGCCGGGGTGCTCCTCGATCTTCTGGTCGCGGTGTTTGTCATGGGCATTGTCATGCACCAGATCAACCGGGAGTTTTCCAGCATGAACACCGGCAAGCTTTCTTCCTTGAGGGAATAACATGATAGTCGCCCTTCTGCTTCTGCCCCTTTGCGGCGGCCTTGTAGCGTTTTGTCTTCCGTCGGACCGCTTCCGTCCGCTGTTGTTGCCGATCTGCGGCCTGGCCCATCTGGTGTTGACTTTTTTTGTCATTCAGGGCGTCCAGGCCGCACCGTTGCCAATGGCCGGGAACTGGATCGGCGTTGATGCTTTCAGCCGCCTCATTCTGCTCATCGTCAGCCTGCTTTTCTGCGGGTGTTCGTTTTACGCCTTGGGCTACCTGCGCTACCGTATCGCCTGGGGGAACAGGATTTTCGTGAGCTGTCTGCTCCTGTTCCTTTCCGCCATGAGCCTGGCGGCCGTGGCCCGGCATCTCGGCCTCCTCTGGGTGGCGGTGGAGGCGACCACCGTGGCCAGCGCCCCGCTCATCTATTACAACCGCAACCGCCTCTCCATCGAGGCGACCTGGAAATACCTGATCTTATGCTCCGTCGGCATTGCCCTGGCCATGCTCGGCATCCTGTTTGTCGCCTATGCCGCCCTGGCGGGGGGAGTACATGTCAGCCTGCATTTTGACGACATCCTGCAGGGCGCCGCAAGCTATTCCAAGCCCTGGCTCAGGGCCGGCTTTGTCTTCCTGCTCGTCGGCTTCGGCACCAAGGTCGGCTTTGCCCCTCTGCACACCTGGAAACCGGACGCCTACGGCGAAGCGCCCGGTCTGGTCGGCGCGCTTCTGGCCGGCGGCCTTACCAGCGTGGCGTTCCTTGCCCTGCTGCGCACCCTGCAGATCATGGATGCCGCAGGCGACGGGGCCATGGCGCGCGAGGCTTTCCTGGCCATGGGGCTTATCTCCCTCGCCTTTGCCGCGGTTTTTGTCATCAGGCAGCCCGATTTCAAGCGGCTGCTCGCCTATTCAAGTGTCGAGCACATGGGGATTCTCGCCATCGGCGTTGCCATCGGCGGAGTCGCCACCTTCGGGGCCATGCTGCATCTGATGAACAATGCCCTGACCAAGGGGGTGCTCTTTCTCTCCGCCGGCAATATTCATCGCCGTTTCGCCAGCAAACGGGTCGGCGAGGTTCAGGGTGCCATCACCCTGGTGCCGATTTCCGCTACCCTTTTTCTCCTCGGCTTTCTGGCCATTACCGGCTCGCCGCCCTTTGGCCCGTTTATCAGCGAGTTTACCATCCTCCGGGGCATCTTTAACGGCGGTCATTATCTGACCGGCACCCTGTTCCTTTTTTTTCTGGCCGTTATCTTCATCGGCATGGGCAGCACGGTGCTTTCGGTGGTTTTCGGCAAGCCCCCGGAAAGGAAGGGCGACCCGGATTACCGGGAGACCATCATGACCACCGGCACCCCGCTGATCCTGCTCCTCATCATTCTTGTTCTTGGGCTTTACCTGCCCGAGCCGGCCAGGAAGATCTTTGCCGATGCCGCCGCACTGCTGGAGGTGAAGCCATGAAGGATCTGAACCCGAAACTTTTGAAAAACGGCGAGGCCATCCCCCTTGAGTCGGTGGCGACTCTCGATTTTGATGATTTCAGCGACTGTCTGCTGGCGGAAGTCCGGAAACAGGGCAGGGTGGTGGCCTGCTTTGGTGTGCCCGCAGCCGGAGAGGGTAGCGAGCTGGAGCTGTTCGCCCTTGTAGCCCGGGATCGCAACGCCTGTGTCGCCGTGTACCGGACCCGCATCGGCGAGCGGTTTCCCTCCCTGACCCCCAATTGTCCGCAGATGCATTTCTTTGAAAGGGAGATTGCCGAGCAGTACGGGGTTGTGCCCGAAGGGCATCCCTGGCTCAAACCGCTCCGTTTCCACAACGCCTGGCGACCCGGGGCCGATGCCTGGGGCCGTCCGGCGGATCAACACCCCCGCAGCGGCGAGATGGAGTTTTACCGGGTGGACGGGGAAGGGGTGCACGAGGTGGCGGTTGGTCCGGTCCATGCCGGGATCATCGAGCCGGGTCATTTCCGCTTCCAGTGCTACGGCGAAAAGGTGATGCATCTTGAAATCTCGCTTGGCTACCAGCACCGGGGTATTGAGCGGATGCTGCAAAACGGCCCCCATCCCGCCACCATGGCCCAGATGGAAACCATTGCCGGCGACACCTCCATCGGCCATGGTCTGGCCCACTGCCAGGTGCTTGAGGCCCTAAGCGGTTGCGAGGTTCCGGCCAAAGCCCAGTCCATCCGCGCCCTGGCCCTTGAGCTGGAACGGCTGGCCAATCATGTGGGAGACATCGGCGCCCTGGCCGGCGATGTCGGGTTTCTGCCCACCTTCTCCTATTGCGGGAGATTGCGCGGCGATTACCTCAATCTGACCGCCGCCCTGTGCGGCAGCCGTTTCGGCCGGGGGCTGGTGCGGCCGGGCGGGGTTCTCTTTGATCTTGATCCGGCGCTGGCCGGGGAAATGCTTGCCCGGCTCAAGGGGATCGAAGGCAACACCATGGGCGCCCTGGAGCTCTTTTTTGACGCATCCTCGGTTTTGAGCCGGTTTGAAGGAAGAGGCCGCCTGTCCCGCTCGGTGGCCGAGGATCTCGGTCTGGTCGGGGTGGCTGCCAAGGCCTGCGGCGTGCCCCGCGACAGCCGGTTTTTTCATCCGACCGGGGTCTATCGCCATCTTTTTGATGACCTGATCACCGAGGAAACCGGCGATGCCATGGCCAGGGCCCGGATGCGCAGCCGGGAAATCACCGTCTCCATCGAGCTGCTCCGGCGGATCGGAACCACTCTGCCGGAAGGTCCGATCCGGGCGCCGGTCGGGCCGCTCAAGGGTGATGCCCTGGCAATCGCCCTGGTGGAGGGCTGGCGGGGCGAGGTGGTCCACGTCGGCCTCACCGGCGGCGATGGCCGCCTGCGGCGCTACAAGATTGTTGATCCATCCTTCCATAACTGGAGCGGTTTGGCCATGGCGATGCGCGATGAGCAGATTTCGGATTTTCCCTTGTGCAACAAGAGTTTCAATCTTTCCTATTGCGGGTTTGACCTGTGATGGTTCGTAACTGCCCAGCAGCACCGCATTTGCGTTGTCATCGGCCTGCTCATGTGCAATAGCACACTTCGCAGACCTCTTCCTAGCATCTGCGGCACTGCTGAGCAGTTACAGTGGGCTCTATCAGTCTGGTTTTCGATTTTTAGCTGAGTAGTTCATTAAAGGAACAAAAGTATGCTGCAGATAATACGAGAGCGGTGGCGTCAGGGATTCAGAACGGGAGAATTCCCCAAGGAAGAGCCGCTCATGCCGCCGCGCTTTCGGGGCCTTCCCTTGTTCAAGCAGGAGTGTCCGCCCGGCTGCGACCGTGTCTGTGAGACGCTGTGTCCGTCTTCGGCCTGCAAGCAGGTGGATGGCCGGATGGTTCTTGATCTGGGCCGCTGCCTGTTCTGCGCCGACTGTCCGGCCTGTCCGCACGGCGGGATCACCTTTGGCAACAACTACCGGCTTGGTGCCCGGCAGCGGCAGGATCTGCTTTACAGCGGCGGGGAATATCCCCTGGCCCAACCGCTTGAGCCTGCGCGGCTGAAGCTCTTTGGCCGCTCCTTCAAGCTGCGCCAGGTTTCCGCCGGGGGCTGCAACGGTTGCGAGGCGGACTGCAACGTGCTTGGCACCCTGGTTTTCGACCTGGGCCGTTTCGGCATTCAGTTTGTCGCCTCTCCCCGCCATGCCGACGGCCTCCTGCTGACCGGGCCGGTCACGGAAAATATGCGCAGCGCGGTACTGGACACCTATGAAGCGATGCCTGCGCCGAAAATCGTCATCGCGGTCGGGGCCTGCGGTATCAACGGAGGCCCCTTTTCGCACAGCAGCGAAGTGAGCCAGGGGCTTGATTCCCTGCTGCCGGTGGATCTGTATGTTCCCGGCTGTCCGCCGCACCCTTACACCATCCTGGATGGCCTGTTGCGTTTGCTTGATAGAAGATAGAGGGGAACGGTTTTCAGTCTTTTTTTGTCCGCTGCAACGATGAAACGCATGCACTGAAGAGAGGGAGGAAGGGAGCTTGGCTGAATTCTACCTTGCCGCTGTATGCCTGATCTTTTGTTCCGGCCTGCCTGCCCTGGCTTGGGGCCGGTGGGCAAAGCGCGGCGAAATGCTCTCCGTTGTCCTCCTGCTGGCCGGCTCGGCCCTCGGTCTTGTTGCCGCCCTTGCGGGAGCAGTCCAATCCTCCCCGCCCATACTGGCCTGGGCCTGGTCCATCCCCGGCGGCAACTTTTGTATCGAACTGGACGGGCTGGCCGCGCTCTTTCTTCTGCCGGCTCTGGTCGTCCTCGGCCTGGGCGGCCTTTACGGGCTTGGCTACTTTTCCCGGGCCAGGCACGGCGCGGCAGCGGGCAGGCTCCGGCTCTTTTACGGCATGCTGGGCGGAGCCATTGTTCTCCTGCCGGTCTGCCGCAACGGGATTCTTTTTCTTATGGCCTGGGAGGTCATGGCCATCTGTTGCTTTCTGCTGATTCTTACCGAACAGGAAGAAGAAGCGGCCCGGAGGGCGGCCTATGTCTATCTGGCCGCCACGCACACCTGCACCCTGGCCCTTTTCGCCATGTTCATTCTCCTTGCCGGGAACAGCGGAAGCTTTGATTTTCCCCAGGCCGCCACCCTTGACGGCGCCACGTTTCAGGCCGGGGCGGTTTTCCTCCTGGCTCTGTTCGGTTTTGGACTGAAGGCGGGAGCCATGCCGCTCCACTTCTGGTTGCCGAGCGCCCATGCCAACGCGCCCAGCCATGTTTCGGCCCTTATGAGCGGGGTGATGCTTAAGATGGGGATTTACGGCTTGATTCGCATCACCGGCTTCTATGCCGGCCTGCCGGCCTGGTGGGGCGGGTCCATTCTCGCCATGGGCGTGGTTTCGGCCATCATGGGTGTGGTTTTTGCCCTGGCCCAGCACGACATCAAGCGGCTGCTCGCCTATCACAGTGTGGAAAATATCGGCATCATCCTGATCGGTCTGGGCGGGGCCCTGCTGGGAAAAACCTTCCACAGCCCGACTCTTGTCGTACTCGGTCTGGCCGGAGCCCTTCTCCATGTGATCAACCACGGCCTTTTCAAGTCGCTGCTTTTTTTCGGGGCCGGCTCGGTGATCCAGGCAACCGGCACCCGAGAGATCGACCGTTACGGCGGGCTGTTGCGTGCCATGCCGTATACCGCGTTTTTCTTTCTCGGCGGGGCCGTGGCCATTTGCGGTCTGCCGCCGCTCAACGGCTTTGTCAGTGAATGGCTCATCTACCTGGGGCTGCTGCACAGCCAGGTCAAAGGGGCGCCTTTTCCGTTCTCCCTGGCGGTTCTGGCCGTGCCGGCCCTGGCGATGACCGGCGCTCTGGCCGTGGCCTGCTTTGTCAAGGTGTTTGGCGTTACCTTTTTGGGTACCGCGAGGAGCCGATTCCCGGTCCCGCCCCGCGAGGCGTCCGGCAGCATGCTCCTGCCCATGGCCGTTCTGTTCCTCTGCTGTCTGGCGATCGGTCTGGCGCCCTGGGCAATTGTCCCCCTCTTGCAGCAGGCTGTTGCCGCCTGGCTGGGCTCAGCCCTTGCAAGCATTGCCCCGGATCGGGCTTCGGCCAGCATGCTGATCGGCAGTCTGGCGCCGGTGTACTGGCTAAGCCTCTGCGCCGTCCTGCTGCTGGCGATCTCCGGCGGTTTTTTCCTCTGGCAGAAGTCTTTCCAGGAGGCTAGCCGCGAAAAACGGCCAGCAACCTGGGGCTGCGGTTACAGAGAGGCTACCCCCCGGATGCAATATACGGCGGTTTCCTTCGCGGAGCTGCTTGTCAGCCTTTTCCAATGGGGGTTGTGGAGCGATGTCGATGGCGGCCGGGCCATAGGTTTTTTCCCTGCCCTGGCCAATCTTTCCGTGCGGACCCCGGATTTGATCCTGGACCGGCTGATCCATCCCGTCTGCCGTGGGTTATCCAGAACGGCCTTTGCTATCCGCGCCTTTGTGCATCAGGGCTGGATCGGGATTTACCTGCTCTATACAGCGTTAACCCTCTGCCTGCTGCTGTTGTGGTTGAGGGCGTGACCGGGCATGATCCTTCCGGGGAGGCTTTACCCGATCTCCGCCCCCTTTAGCGTTCAGCGGAAGATGCTCAATCGTTGTCGCATTCCCGCTCCCTGTTGAAATGGCCTATGCGGCGCCAGTGCTCCCGCTCGTGGCCTCGGTAATGGCCCCAGCGGGGCGGTTCATACCGGTCGCGATCAATGATTACCGTCCGGCTGACCACCCGGCCACTGTCCTGGAGGATCCAGGCGCCCTGTTCGTAGCAGGCGGTTGAGTAGACCCGTTCCGGCCTGCCGTTCACCATGGCCAGCACCGCCACCTCCCGGCAATTGGGGGTGTTATCCTCCTCGTAATACTGCTGGACAACCCTGGGCGGCGGGGGCGGGTAATATCGTTGGCTCGGCTGCCCCCCCTGTCCCTTGTCCATCTCATTGCCGACCATGTAGCCGAGCACTCCGCCGATGGCGGTGCCCAGCAGCGTGCCCCTGGTATTACGGCCGATGGCCTGGCCGAGAATGGCGCCTCCGGCCGCGCCGCCCCAAGCCCCGTTTTGGGCGGCGTCTCCGGCCTGGACG
The DNA here is from genome assembly GCA_021847425.1 of Deltaproteobacteria bacterium. Lineage (GTDB taxonomy): Bacteria > Desulfobacterota > Desulfobulbia > Desulfobulbales > Desulfurivibrionaceae > Thiovibrio. The sequence continues at coordinate 31,208 of JAJZRF010000004.1, forward strand.
TTCTGGCTGGCAAGCAATATTCCGACACACGTTATGAGCAGAGTTCGTTTCAGCATATTCCCTCCTTGCGAGAATAAACTTTTTTGGCTGTGTTGCAAAAAATGCACACCATGTTTTCGCTTTCACCGTACGGCGGAATCAGCGTTTTTTCCAGCCGATATGGGGCGTAGCCGGGCCAATGTCGACCCGATGTCGGGTTCTTCCGCAGCCATGTAGGGTGGTTTTTTGGGGGCCAAGTCCGTAATTGTTGGAATTGCAAGAAGCCGCAATTACAACGGTTATGGCTTCATAACCCTTTAATTTTGTGTTACGGACCTGTGACCTTTTTCCATTTTTGCGAGTCCATCAGGAATTGCCTCTTTGTCTGAAGCATGCTAGAAGGGGGGAGAGATTCCGTTTTCCCTTGTCCTCCATGGCGTTAATGCTTCCGCTCGGAATGGGGGGTGATATTTTTTCGCCAAGGCGACTTTGTTCTGTATTCTAAAAAAAAGGGCCATCACCATGCAGGCACACCCAAAACGGTTCAAGCTGGCTCTGGAGTTTGCCGGGGGCCGGTACAGCGGCTGGCAGAAGCAGGATGACGCCAGAACTATCCAGGGCAGCCTGCTCAAGGCTGCGGCCGAACTTTTCGGCTCGGAGGTGGATGTGCAGGGCTGCGGCCGCACCGATACCGGGGTGCATGGGTTGCGGTTTGCCGCCCATCTGGAGGCACATACCGAGCAGAATCCAAAGGAGATCGGGGAGCGGTTGAACGAACTCCTGCCCAAGGATATCGCCATCCTGGAGTGCAAAAGGGCAGGCGCCCGCTTCCATGCCCGGCATAACTGCATCGGCCGCAGCTATCTCTACCAGATCGCCAAGCGCAAGAGCGCCCTGGGCCGCGATTATGTCTGGCAGATCCCGGAGCCGCTGCACGCCGGCTTCATGCAGGAGGCGGCGACAATCCTGGAGGGGATGCACGACTTCACCTCATTCACCGACCGCCAGGCAATCAAGAAAAAATCTCCGCTGGTCATGGTCAGCAAGGCCCAGATCGCTGAAACGGCCGATCTCATCCTCTTTCGCATCGTGGGCTCGCATTTTCTCTGGAAGATGGTGCGCCGCATCGTCGGGGTGCTGGCCGAGGTGGGCAAGGGGCGCCTCACCGTGGCCGAGGTGGGTCATTTTTTGGAGGAGCCGGTGGTGCTTAAAGAATACACCGCGCCGAGCCAGGGGCTTTTTTTTGAATGCGCCTTTTACGACCAGGAGGAGCTGGATACCTTTCTGGCCGAGGAAACCATCCAGTCGGCTTTTTTCTGATCGTTTTTTTTCTGCGCGTGCTTATTGTCTGATTAAAGCAAAAAATAATCAGAGAGGTGATCGCATGAAGATAAGCGGACAGATAATGGCAAACGCGTCCCTGCTTCTGTTGGGGTTTGTCCTGGTGAGCCTGTTGAGCGCGCCAGGGGGCGAGGCGGCGGAGGGGAAGGGGAGCAAGGCGATCTTTGCGGGGGGCTGCTTTTGGTGCATGGAAAAGCCTTTTGCGCAGCTGGATGGGGTATTTTCGGTTACTGCCGGCTATATGGGGGGGAGGACCTCAAACCCCACCTATGAGAACTATGTCGCCGGCGGGCATATTGAAGCGATTGAGATCGTTTATGATCCGGCCAGGATCAGCTATGCGGAATTACTGGATGTCTTCTGGTGCCAGATCGATCCCACCGACAGCGGCGGCCAGTTTGTGGACCGGGGCCATGCCTATACCTCGGGGATTTTTTATCTGGACGAGGAGCAGCACCAGCTGGCCGAGAAATCCAAAAACGAGCTGGCCGCTCGCAGGCTTTTTGCCAAGCCCATCGTGACCCCGATTGTTCCGGCCACCACCTTTTACCCGGCGGAAGAGTACCACCAGGATTATTACAAGAAGAATCCCATCCGGTATCGCATCTACCGTGCGGGTTCCGGCAGGGATCAGTTTTTGGAGAAAATCCGGGGGGACGGGAACCGGGCCTCACAAAAATGGAGCGAGACGGAATTGCGTCGCCGACTCACCCCCTTGCAGTACCAAGTCACCCAGGAGGGGGCCACAGAACCGGCTTTTAGCAATGCATTGTGGGATAACAAGCGGGCCGGCATCTATGTGGATATTGTTTCCGGCGAGCCATTGTTCAGCTCCCTGGACAAGTATGATTCGGGCACCGGCTGGCCGAGTTTCAGCCGTCCGCTCTCCCCGGAAAGAATAGTTACGCATGAAGATCGGAGTTTTTTCACGACGCGGACCGAGGTGCGCAGCCGGGAAGCCAACTCGCATCTGGGGCACGTCTTTGCCGACGGCCCGCCGCCCACGGGATTGCGTTATTGCCTCAATTCGGCGGCGCTGCGTTTTGTGCTCGGGGCCGACCTGGAAAAAGAAGGCTATGGCGAGTTTCTCCCGCTTTTTCAGAAGAAATAGCGGGGAGGGGTTGCTCTTCTGTCTGCCGCAAACTCAGTCGTGGCTGTGATTGCAGCCGCACCCGCAGCCATGATCATGGCCCGGCTTCTCTTGCTGGTGAAATTTCGCCAACCCATCGGCGATTTTGTCCTTGAGCTCGGGCGGGGCGTTATCCAGACAGTAAATCAGGGCGGCCTCCTGCTCGTCGCTGCCCGGGGGGGCGGTTATGCAGACATGCAGTGCCTGTTCAAATGAGTCGAAGTTCATGGTGTTTTCTCCCAAAAATGCATGGCAAGCAACTGACTTTTCTTTCCGCAGCAAGAGGTACCCCGTCTTTCTCCGGATTGCAAGAGAAGAAAACAGGCAAAACGGGCGAGGCCGGGAAACTGGGCGGGGATTTGCCTTGCCCCTGGCGCTTCTGTGCTTTCCGGTGTAGGATCGGCTGTCTGTCAGCGCTTGTCCGTTATTCCCTTTTTATCAGATCAGTAACCGCTTTGTGAGGTTGCGGAGTGCAATCCTTTATCTATCAGAAAAACAACAGCTACTTCGCCCAGGTGGCGGAAAACGTCGAGCCCCTTGCCGAGCGCGAGCTTGCAGCCTTGGGCGCAACCCAGGTCAACCCGGTGTACCGGGGCGTCTATTTCACCGCCACTCCCGAGGTCCTGTACCGGATCGTCTACCAGACCCGGCTCTGCACCCGGGTGCTGGCCCCGCTGCTCCATTTTGACTGCCACAGCACCAAGTATCTTTACAAGACCGCGCTGACCATCCCCTGGGTGGAGCTGTTCGACCGGGAGCAGACCTTTGTCATCACCGCCACGGTGAGCGACAGCCTGATCACCCATTCCCAGTACGCAGCCCTCTGCCTCAAGGACGCCATCGTCGATCAGTTCCAGGAGAAATTCGGCGCCAGGCCCAATGTGGACAAGCGCAACCCCGATCTGGTCTTCAACCTCCATATCCATAAAAACACGGCGGTGATCAGCCTCGACGCCTCGGGCGCCTCCCTGCACCGGCGGGGCTACCGGCAGGAAGCGGTGGAAGCGCCCATGCAGGAATCCTTGGCCGCCGCGATTCTTGACCTGACCCAATGGGACGGCGAGCGCAGGCTGATCGACCCGCTCTGCGGCTCTGGCACCTTGCTCTGCGAAGCTCTGATGCGGTATTGCCGGATTCCCGCCGCCTATCTGCGGGAGAGCTTCGGCTTCATGCGCATGCCCGACTTTGAGCCCGCGGCCTGGCAGCAGGTGAAGGAAGAGGCGGATGCGCAGATCCGCGCCCTGCCCGAGGGGCTGATTGGGGGCAGCGATGCCGCAAAACCGGCGGTGAAGGCGGCGCGGATCAACCTCGGTCAGCTCCCTTACGGCAAAGAGGTGGTGGTGCGCACCAGCCGCTTTCAGGATCTTGAGCCGATCAGCGAGGCGGTCATCGTCGCCAACCCGCCCTACGGGGTGAGGCTCGGAGCCCAGGAAGAGGCCGCCGCCCTGGTGGGGGAGCTGGGCAGTTTTCTCAAGCATAAATGCACCGGTTCCACGGCGTATCTCTATTTCGGCGACCGGGAGCTGGTGAAGAAGATCGGCCTCAAGCCCGCCTGGAAGAAGCCGCTCAGCAACGGCGGGCTGGACGGGGTGTTGGCCAAGTATGAGATGTATTGAGCCGGGCGGGATCACACCCGGAAAAGAAAGGGCCGGGGTGCCTGGAAGTCTCGGCAGCGGCGGGCAACTGATGACCCGGCTACCGGTAACCGGTCAAGGAGAGACGGAGGCAGCATAGGGGGAAGTTCTCAGCCATTCTTCAAGTTCTTTTGCCTGCAGGGGCCTGCAGATATGGTACCCCTGCGCCAGGTCGCAATCCAGCTCCTTAAGCCGGGTTAATATCTCGGTCGATTCGACGCCTTCGGCAATTACTGCAAGGCCCATATTCTTGGCCAGATCGATGATGGCCCGGACAATGACTTCGTCGTTGTCGTCCTTGAGCATGTTTCTGACAAATGATTTGTCGATCTTCAGTTCCTCGGCGGGCAGCTGCTTGAGGTAGGCCAGCGATGAATAGCCGGTGCCGAAATCATCGATTGACAGCTGCACGCCAAGGGCATGGAGGTTTGAGATAACTTCGTAGGTCCGGTCCGGGTCGAGCATCATGCTGGTTTCGGTGATTTCCAGCATCAGATCGGACGGTTCCAGTTGATATTTCTTGAGCAACTCCTTGATCAGTAAAGGAACGGAGATATTCTGCAGATCTTTGATCGAGAGATTTACGGAAACGGGGAGGTCAAGCCCCGCATCCCGCCATGCCGCCCGCTGGGCGAGTGCGGCATTGAGAACCCATTTGCTCAAGGAGCGAATGATGCCCCCCTGCTCCGCCAGGGGAATGAACTGGTCCGGTGGGATTATCCCCAGTTCCGGATGATTCCAGCGAAGCAGCGCTTCAACTCCGTGAATCCGGTTGTTTTTGATATCGATTTTAGGTTGAAAATAGAGAGACAGGTGTTCTTCCTTCCGGACCGCTTCGCGGAGATCGGTCAGCAGCATCAAGCGGTTGAGGGTGAACTGGTCCTGGGAAATGTCGTAGACCGCGTAGTGGGTTTCGGTTTTCTTGGCCGAATACATTGCGACATCAGCGTGCTGGAGCAGGGTGTCGCAATCGTTTCCATGTGTGGGATAGATGGCGATGCCGATACTGATGCCGATGTTGAGGCTATGTCCTTCAATGACGAACGGCCGTTGCAGGGCTTCGGAAATTTTTCTGGAAACGATCTTGGCCTGTTCCGTATCCGCGTCCAAGGCCACGGAAAACTCATCGCCGCCCAAGCGGGCCAGGGTGTCGGACTCGCGGATGACTTCTTGCAGCCGTTCCGCTACCTTCTGCAGGAGGAAGTCGCCGTAGTGATGGCCCAGGGCGTCGTTTATCTCCTTGAAGCGGTTCAGATCCATGACCAGAATCGCCAGTGGTCGCAAATCTCGTTTGGCATGCAGGATCAACTGATTGATGCGTTCCAGCAGAAGGGTTCTGTTGGGCAGGTCGGTGAGATCGTCATGGAGGGCATTGTGTCGTTCCACGGCGGCGATCCTTTTGATGTTGTCAATGGCAGATCGACTCAAGCGGACAACGATAACGACAAAGATGCTGCCGCCGAAAAGGATAAGGGCGACGATAAAATCGCCGAAGGTGATGTGGGGCTGGAAGAGGAAATAGCAGAAGGTGGCGTAGCCGATGACAAAAAAATGGATGAGAACGAACAGGATATTCCAGCCGATGCGGTTTTCCTTGTCGAAACGACGGATCAGGTGAACCGGAAGCAGGGCGCTGATCAGCAGGCTGATGCCGGCAACGACCATGGAAATGGAAAGAATGTGTTGGATCATGTGTTGGGCATGCCCCGGTTGTTGGCTCCGTCTGCCTGTTCCGGCGACCAGGAGGAGCGCCGGAGCATCGTCACCGCGGGCAATGGCCCCTGCGGGAAGAGGATACGGTGACCGGAGGAAGTTTAGACATGCATGTCAGTATCATTATAAACAGTGTACCCAGGTTTGAGGAAAGAACAAGCAAAAAGGCGGCAGGCAAAAGGTTGCCGGGGGATCACACCCGGAGAAGAAAGGTCCGGGGTGCGTGGAAGTCGGGCTTTGCTTTCGGGTGGGCAAGGGCCCAGTAGCTCAGCCGGGTATCCCGATGCAGGAGAACGGCGCTGACCCCAACCCGGAGGGGGGCGAGGCCGGCATGGAGAGTGCCGATCTCCAGTCCGGCGGTCAGGGAGAAGCTGTCCGCTGCAAGGGTTGTTTTGGTAAGCGGTTCGGCAACCCGGTCTTCCTGGCGCATTGCTGTCCGGTAATCCGCAAAGGCATAGACATTCCAGGCCCCGTTCGGGGCAAGGTTCAATTCCCGGTAGTTTTTTTCCCCTTCTTCGGCCCAGAACATCTCAAGGCAGGTGGACTGCCAGAGGTTGTCGCATCGTTTCCGCGCAATGGCTGTCGGCAGGATGAGACCTCCCAGGTTCCCTTGCAGGAGAAAGGATAGGACAATGGTCCGGGGGGTGCGTTCGATGGTGCCGGAGATGGTTATTTCGCCGGAATCCTGGCCGGGAAAGGGGTGCAGGTTGAAGGAGGTCATGTTTTTTGGAGATCCCGGACGATTTTTCTGATTTCCGTCTCCTGTGCCTCGATGCTCCGGCAGAGGGCGAACTGCACCGTGGCGCGATGCAGGTTCTGTCCCGGCCTTCTGATCCGGAAATATATATCGCCGGCCAGATGGTCGGAAAAAAAGCGCACGCCCAGCTCAAAGGCGATGAGGTGGACGGCGTCATGGATGTACTGGTAGTCAAAGGGAGAAAAAAACGACGCGACCTGGGGCAGGTATCCGCGAAGGATGGCACCGCAGTAAGCAAGATTGAACGAAACCTTGGCCAAGTCCGCGTCCTCTCCGGCCGGATTGCAGCAGGAGCGGAGACAGTCGCCGATATCGTAATGGAGTAACCCGGGTTTGACGGTGTCCAAGTCGATGAGGCTCACCGCCTGGCCGGTATCGTGGGCAAAGAGGATATTGGCCAGCTTGGGATCGCCGTGGATCGGGCAGGGCAGCAGTTCTCCCCGTGCCCGCGCAGCTTCGAGTACCTCGCCCCCCTCTTGCTGCTCGGCAATGAAGCGGTGACAGAAAAGCGCCTCGGTTGAGAGATCGGGCCGGGGAGGATCTGCGGCAAGCACCGTATAGTGGGCCAGATAGCCGGGGGTGACATGGAAGCCGGGCAGGGTGTCGTGCAGCAAGTGCACGGGCAGGTCATGGATCAGTCCATGGAAGAATCCCAGCCCCCGGCCAGCTTCTTCGGCCTGGGCCTCGCTTTTGATGGTGGCGAAATTCTCGGTGTCGGCGATAAAGGTCTGTACCCGCCACAAGGCCCCGTCGTGCTCCCGGTAATAATCGGTCCCTCTACGGGTGGGGATGATGGCCGGCAGCTCCCAGCGGTGGTTCGAGCGTACCAGCAGTTTGGGGCGGACATGGTCGTCGAGAACCCGGAGGTTGTGCATGATTCTTTCCGGCTCCGGGAAGACCGCGGGATTAAGGCGTTGCAGGATGAAGTCCAGGACGGTCCGGCCGCCCGTGACCCGGACCAGATAGGTGTCGTTCACATTGCCGGTGCCGTATTCGCGCACGAAGAGGATCTCTCCGGGGAAAACGAACTGGCGGGCTATGGCGGCAAGATCGGTCACGGATGATTTCAGGGGCAGTCCGTGTTAGCGGAACAGATAATGCTTGCGAACCGCGGTATGTACCTGCCACTGGCAATCCAACCCCTTAGGAAAGGTCACGTAATCGCCGGGGAAGATGCACACGGTCTGATCCTCCGAGGTTACGGTGATTTCGCCTTCCAGGATATAGCAGGATTCTTCCTGGTCATAATGCCAGGGAAAGGTCGAGGGCTCACACTGCCAGATCGGCCATTCGTTAATGCGCAGGGCCTCGCGTTTTTTGGGGGAGAGTTTTTCAATGGTGATGGGCATGGAGCGTTCCTCGTCGATGGTCACGGAGTGATTATTGTTAACTGATAGCCGTGGACTCTGTATTTGTCAATTCTTAAGACCAGGGACGCGGGGTAAGGCTTGCCAAAAAAAATAACCCCGGATATAAAAATGGGAGGAACAGGGATGATTCGGCAATTACGGGCAGGGATTGGCAGGGTTGCCTGCCGGGGTCCACAGGGGGACAGACGATGGACGGTTTTCATGAAAAAAGAAAAGAAGTGCGGGTGTATTTTTCTCCGGAAGAAAATATTTGCGGGGTCTTTGTTTTTCCTGATTTCGGGCGGTTTTCCTTTTCCGCCCTGATTCTTGATCTGAGCCTGGGCGGGATGCATTTCACCGTGAAACGGGAGAAGTGGAATTCCTTGGAGCTTGGGTGCCAGCTCGTTCTTGCCCGGCTCAGCAAGGGGGAGGATGTTTTGTGCGACAGGGCCATACCGCTTACGGTGCGCTGGGTGCTGGACCTCCCGATGGTGAGCAGTGTCAGCGTTGGCTGTGAGTTTGACGGGCTGGCGGAAGATGGCCGGAAGTTGCTGCACTCTTTTCTGGCGGAGAAACTTGCCGCCTGTCAGGGCAACGATTGCTGAGCGGGTTTACCCGCCGGTTCACGGACCAGGCGAAAAGGCTGAGGAAATCATCCTCGTTTGGGAATATATCGTCCGGCACCAGCCCCTGCCCCATGTCCAGCGTCGCTCTGTAACGAGCGCAATCGCCGAAGTTTCCAGCGCAATAACGGTTTGTGAAATATTCGTGCATTTCCTTCTCCTTGTCATGCAGAACAAAGAAAACGCAGTTTCTTGCAAGATTGCAATGGGTCATGCTGGGTTCCTCTTTTTGCTAATGCCAGGTGCATTGGTCCAACTCCCTGACACTGTACCCGAGATGGGTTGGGAAATATATGGGGGGAAGTCTGTAAATCGCAATGGGGGAAGGTCTGTATCTTGTCGGGAGATCAGGTGATGCCGAGCACCTTCAGCGGGTTGATTCGCCAACGTTTGCTGGACTCGTAGCTGATAATGCGATCCTCGCCGCCCTTGCCGTTGGGCCGGGAAAGATCAATGTCTTTCTGGCTGATCGCCCAGTCGTGCCTGGTGTCATAAATAACGCGAACCACGGGGCGCAGCAGGTTGTCTGTCGATTCCACCACCACGCCGAGCATGCCGCTTTCCAGCTGCACCAGGGTTCCGGCCGGGTAGATGCCGATGCAGCGGATAAAGCGGTGCACCAGTTCTTCGTTGAAATGGCTGCGGCTCCAGCCATAGAGTTTGCGCAGCACCTCGACCTGGTCGATGCCGTTGCGGTAACAGCGGTCCGAGGTCAGGGCGTCAAATACATCGGCAATGGCGGCCATCTGTCCGCCCAGGCTGATGGCGTCACCGGAAAGTTCGTGGGGATAGCCGGTGCCGTCGAACCGCTCGTGGTGTTCCATGGCTATCTGTGCTGCAGACAGGGGAATGTCGTGGGTGGTGGCCAGGATTTCTTTGCAAAGGATTACATGTTGCTGGATTTTTTTAAATTCATCATCGTTGAGGGCTCCGGGTTTATTGAGGATGGCCAGGGGCACGGCCATTTTGCCCACGTCGTGCAAAAGCCCGCCAAGGCCGATGGCCCTGGTGGTTTCCTGGTCAAAGTTCATGGCCCGGCAGAAAGCCAGGAGCAGGACGCCCACGCTCACCGAATGGTCGAAGGTGTATTCATCCTTCTTGCGTAGGCGCATGAGCAGGAAGAGCGCATCCTTGTTGTGGCAGATGGAGTTGTCCAGCTCGCTTACCGCCGCCTCGGCCTCCCCGGTCTGGATCTTTTTTCCGGCCTGCACGTCGGCAAGGATGTTCTTCGCGGCTTGGCTTGCCCGCTGCCGTACTTTTTGAGCCCGGACAATCTCATGGCTGACCGGGATATGCCTCAGTTCGCGGTCAACCCGCGCGGTGTGCGGGGTGACCATGTGCTCGAAGGCCACGGGCGGCGGAGGCCTTTCCTGCTCAAGCCGGGCCGGGACGGGCGCGGGAAGCTGGTCGTCCTCGATGTAGACATGGGTGACGCCCCAGATTTTGAGGCGTTCTATATCGCCCGGGGTTTTGATCTTTTTACTGTTGAAGATAAAGGGGTGGTCCAGCCAGCCGCAATCAAAACGTTCGATGTGCATACCGGGCTGGAGTTCGTCGATGGGAACCTTCTTGATCATGGCGGCTCGGGCTGACGGCGTTATGGTTGCAGGGCGGATTGCGGAGTCCACTGCAATCAGTATACGCCATGGCCCGGTGGGGAGCAAGATGGTTGCCCCGACGCCCAGGTAAAATGAGGGGGGCCGACTGGTGCCGGCCTCCATTCCCTACAGGGTCAAGGTTTTGCCTTGCCTGATAAAGGTGGGGATGGCGAGATATCTTTCCCGTGCGAGGTTTCTTGGCAGCCTGGCGACCGTTTCGGGGGCGGGGCGATTTTTTTCATTTTTCCCTGCCTGCCGCGGCATGGAGAAAAAAGGCGTTGCGACACACCGGTTGAGTGCTGCGAAAAATTCGTGTCTGAATCCGCGATTTTTGTAAAACATTGTTTTCCTCCAGATGAAAAGTTGTCTTGTGTTTTCTTCTGGTGAGAGCCTATCATGGCAGGTAGGACAAATGATGTCCTACCTGCAAATTTTTTTGAATACCGAGATGGCAAAAGACAAGACCCAGCTTTTACGATTGCTGTTCATAGATCGCAAGATCCGCGAGGGGATGCGGAGCGGGATCAAGGCGAACTGCACTTCCATGGCCGCAGAGTACGAGGTGAGCGCCAAGAGTATCCTGCGGGATATCGATTATTTGCGAAGTCAGCGTGATGCGCCCATCGCCTACGACGCCAAGGCGCGGGGCTATTATTATACCGAGGAAAATTATGCCCTGCCCGCCCTGAGCCTGAACGAGAGCGATCTGTTTGCCATCTGCATCGCGGAAAAAGCCTTGCGAATGCATGAAGATACGCCCATCTACCGGAAGTTGCAGAAGGTGTTCCGGAAAATCGAGGCTTCCCTGCCCGAGAAAGTCTCCATCCATCCAGCCTGGGTGGAAAGCAAGCTGTCGGTGATTCCGGAGCAGCAAACCAGGCTTGCCCCGGAGGTATGGGAAGTTGTCTCGGCTGGTTTAAGCAAAAACCAGACGGTGGCCATTTCCTACCGCAAGCCAGGCGGGCGGAAGAGCACGGCTCGGCGGGTTGATCCCTGCCATTTGGCGCGTTATCAGGGGGAGTGGTACCTCGTCGGCTATTGTCATCTGCGCGGCGGGATTGTAACCTTTGCCATGTCCCGGATAGAAACGGCTCTCCTTCTGGAGCAACGGTTTGCCGTGCCCGAGGGATTTGACCCTGCGCGCTATGCCGGCTCGCAATTCGGTATTTTCAGCGGGGGACGCGAGGTCTTGGTGAAGATTTGCTTTTCCAGGGTGCATGCTCCGTATGTTTTGGAGCGGGAATGGCACCCCAGGCAGACCCTGGCCCGGAAAAAAGATGGGAGCGTGGTGCTCGGTTTTCCGGCGCACCATCTCTATGAGGTCAAGCGCTGGGTTCTCTCCTGGGGGAGCGGGGTAAAAGCCCTTGCCCCAAAGGAGTTGGCCGATTCGGTGCAAAAGGAGTTGGCGGCCGCTCTGGCCGATTACGGCGGGGCCAAGAAGAGGGTGGAGTCGTGAACATGGCAGGGCAGGTTTTTGGTGCCCGGGTTTCCTTTTTGGCCTGGGGGGCGATGATTCTGGCCGTCCTGGGGCTTGTCCCGGGCTGCGGTGCGCTCCGCCAGGGAGATTCCGGTCTGCCTCGGCCAGCCTCGGAAAAAGAACTGGCCATGCTGGGCCATACCATCCAGGTCGGCGCCTTTGCCAAGCTGGATAATGCGGTCCGTCTTATGCGGAAACTCGATGCCCTGGGGCTTGACGCCTATTACTATCGCCAGGCCAGCGGGCTGTACAAGGTCCGGTTCGGGAATTATCCTTCGCGGAAAGAAGCACAAGCCAGGGCGGCGGAGCTACGAAAAGCCGGGGTGATTGATGCGTTTTATGTGATCGCGCCGGGGGAGTTCGCTGCTGCCCGGCTCCGGCACTATCAGGACGGAACCCTGCGGAAAATGCTGGTGAGCACCGCGGAGGGATTTCTCGGTATTCCCTATGAATGGGGCGGTGAGTCGGCTGAGACGGGTTTTGATTGCAGCGGGCTGGCCATGACCATTTACAAGCTCAACGGCCTCGATCTGCCGCGGAATTCCATGGCGCAGTTTCAGGCGGGAACCCCGGTGCGCCGTGAAGATCTTGCGCCTGGGGACCTGGTTTTTTTTGCCACCAACGGGGATTCCGAGGTCTCCCACGTGGGGATTTATACCGGCAACGGCAGATTCATCCATGCGTCTAAAAAAGGGGATGCCATCCGGCAGAGCTCGTTGCGCAACGGCTATTTTGACGGGTGTTATGTGGGGGCGCGGACCTATCTGGGCAAGGGCGGCTGATTTCCTCTGTTGCGTACAGCCCGCGCTGCAAGGGGATGTGACAAGGAGGTTTTTCCGTTTCCTCGGCGGGGCGCAAAGAGTACGCTCCGCCGAGGAAACATTAAAGAAAAAACAAAGGATACCGATAGTTGTGGTGTTGGTATTGTTTGGGAAATGATTGCAAGCTCTCAGGGTGAAAAGGGAAATCTCCATGCAGAAATGGCAGATAAACGGAACCGTTCAGTGGCTGTGTGAGGAGTGCGCCAAAGCCAACTCCCATGTGTTTTTGCTGTACCAGCATCAATGGCTCGGCGAGGAAAATGATCTTGCCGCCTCCTGTGATTGCTGCCGGTGCAAGGATGTGACTGTTGCCCGTCTTGGCAAGATGCGCTGGCTGCTCTACCCGTTTTTCTGTCTGGTGCCACGGCAGTGGCCGGCCATGACCAGGGCCGTGCGTCGCGGCAAGTGAGGGGGCCGGAGCCGGACCTGTGTCAGGCCAGCTCCGGCAAACATCGGCCGGGTTTTACCGGAGGGCTTTTTTCAGGTCAAGACCGATGGCGCTGTTGATTGTGGCGCCACGAAGATTGGTCTGTTCGAGATTGGCCCCGGTCAGGTCGGCCCGGTCAAGGTTGGCTCCGGCCAGATCGGCCCCGGCCAGGTTGGCCCCGGAGAGATCCGCACTCGTCAGATTGGCGCCTTTGAGGTTTGCCCATTTGAGGTTGGCCTTGACGAGGTTGGCGTTTGTCAGATTGGCTCCGGCCAAGTTGGCCCGCATCAGGCTGGCGTCCGCCAGATTGGCCCCCTGCAGATTACAGCCCGGGCAGTTCTGGCTCATGCCCCGGTAGATCATGCCCAGATCCCGGCTGGCCGCCTGCGGGTTGGAGGTCTGGTGTGTCTCCTGGATTGTGGGCGTGGATACCGGCGCGGCCGGTTCTTCCACCACCACATCGGGAGAGGTGGTGGCAATGGCTTTGTTGCTTGGCTGTTGCTGGACAGCGGCGGCGGGTTTTCCTGGCTGTCCTCGTTTGACGCCTTTTGTTATGGTGAAATAGCTCGATTTTAAGCCGCTCTCCGTATACAGGTCATATTCTTCGCCCTTGCGAAACACGTCGTAGCAGATCCGGTCACCAAAGCCCCAGCGTCTGAACTGGAGGCAGAGCCTGTCATTTTCCGTTGACCATTTCCCCTCATTTTTCTCGGTTTTGCTTTTCACCGCGTACATTTTTCCATTGGCGTACATTTCGATGGTTGCGATATCGCCGTCTTCATGCATGGAAATGGTGCTGTCGGCGAGGAGTTCGGTCAGTTCCGCGGCGGTGACTTTGGTCCCCTCCCCAACGGGCGCTTTTTCCGGGGCGTTTGTTGTCTCTTTCATTAAGCCGCAACCCGCGACAAGAAAAAGAACCATGGCCAAGGGCAGGAAGAAATGACGGAATTGGGCGTTCAATGTTCTCTCCTCGTATTTTACAGTATCATCATTTGGAATAAGGCAACTGGCTGGTCGGTATTTTTCCTTGCGGAAACCCGGCGGTATGGCTCACCTGATACAGGTCGCCGCGTTTCCGATCCTCCTGGTAACATTTAATTATTACCTGAAAAAAAAATAAAACGCCATGCCCATTGTATGAAAAAACCTTGTTTGTCGAGGGCGGCCAATTGTTTTTCAGCTGGAAATTATGTTGTTGAGCGGATATATTGCAAAATCGCGTCGTTGTCCGGGTGGGTGCGTTGGGGTTGCCATTCCGAAGGACGCTGGGGTCTTCCACGAGTAATTTGGTTTTTATGAGAGGTTTCCGATGGTCAAAGCCCTGCTGGCGACAGATAACAGCCCTGCTCAACTCCTGATCCGCCTGGCTCTGGGAATGGTGATCTTTCCCCACGGCGCGCAAAAGGTTCTCGGCTGGTTTGGAGGGCCTGGCTATGGCGCAACGGTCACGGCTTTCTCCGCCATGGGCTTTCCGCTCTGGGCTATTATCCTGTTGATGGTTTCCGAGTTTGGCGGGTCTCTTTTGCTGGTGCTTGGGCTTTATACCAGGGTCTGGGCCCTGGCTATCGGCACGGCCATCGCCATTTGTCTGAAGATGAATCACCTGCAGAATGGTTTTTTCATGAACTGGGCCGGGCAGCAGCGGGGAGAGGGTTTTGAATACCATATCCTGGTGCTGGGGATTGCCCTGGCCCTTGTTGTCCGGGGCGGAGGCATGCTGTCTCTGGATCGGGTTCTCGCCAGGGACAGACGGCGGGGCGGGATCATGCTCTGAGTCCGGCCTACTGGATTTTATGCGTGCCTGGCGCGTCATAAAGGCTCTGGATATCATGTTCCGCTTCCAGTTCCTCCATCTTGGCCAAGGCTTCCTCTTCGCTCATCCCCAGGCTCTCGGCAAGTTTTTTGATGTCGTACAGGGCATCCCCTTGCTCGGTGTACCCGACGGGGGACAGTTCCGGGAAAAACTCGCCGGTCGCCATGCTGGAGGCCTGGCTGATCTTCTCCCGGATTGCCGGGGGGCCAAAGAGAAACAGCCATTTCACCGCCTCGGCCCAGATTTTGCTGTCCACGGTTTCACTGTGCAGAACCTGTAGGGCCATGCTCAGATCCCATTCATTCCTGAAGGCTGTCATTGTCGGCTTTCCTCCCTGTTTTCATCGTCCGGCCAGAATATGCTTCAGCGACTCGATCACTTTGCTGGCCTCTTTTTTGGAAAGTAGCCCCGTCTCGGAGGTCTTGTAGTATTTTTTCAGGAAATTGGCGAAATGGGCCGTATCCCAGGCAAGATCTTCCAGCAGATGCTTGATGTACATCCTTTGCCGGAAGGTAATGCCTTCGAGGCTGGCGCGATAATGGCCGCTTCTGGCAAAATAGCGCATGAGCCGTTGAAAACCGGCCTCGTCCAGATCCTTTGCCGAGCGGACCCCCGCCACCTTTTCCAGGGTGTCGCGGTATTCCGCTTCGCCTACCTTGAGTTCCTTTTTGACAATATGAATGACGGCGAGTTTTTTATGATCCAGCACCGCGTCTTTCTCCTCTTGTCATCTCTCGCCGGCCGGATTCAGGCAAGACCGCGTCTGGCAAGGTCTGTGAAAAACAGCGCCTCGTTTTGGAACAGATGGGTTTTAAGGCCGAAGGCTGCCGCCCTCTCGATGTGGCCCGGATTGTCATCGACAAAAAAGGTCTGCCCGGGCTCGACCTTGAGGGCCGCGAGGACATCGGTGAACAGGCTTGGCTCGCGTTTGGTTTTTCCGAGATGGTAGCTGTTGAAGACCCGGCTGAATTCCTGGAAAAACGGCTGCCGGTGGTTGAGGCGGTCGAGCCAGTCGGTCTGGTCGCTGAGAATGGCCGGATTCAGCCCCTGACCCTTGAGGGCGCGGACTGCGGCCAGCATCCTGGGGCGCAGGGTAAAGCGGCTGAGGATTGCCTCGGTCAGGGCCTGGTCATCGCCCGTGATCCCGGTTTGGCTGCGGAGCAGCTGCCAGTATGCATGTTCGCTGGACTTGCCGGTGACATAGCCGCAGGCGTATATGGCTTCGGTGGCGGCATGGAAAAAATGATCCTGATTCAGGCCATTTTTTTTGGCTATGGCCGATAGCCCCAGGGTGAAGCCTTCTTCGGCCAGGACTCCGCCAAAGTCGAAGAGGATGGTTGAGAGGGAGGAGTCGTTTCGCATGGTTGTTTTCATCGAGTTTTCCAGGGGTGATTCCCTCCGGGCACGCGGCCCGGGCCGTGTGAGGGAATATAATCCGGGCGGCACGCAAGTCAAGGGCCGGCGTGACAATCTCAGTGCGGCCAGGGCCATTCCTGTTCGCGGGCTTCGCTGAGATAGCAGAATCGGTCCCACTCCACCTCCCGGCCGGAAACCGGGCATCTGAGCCGGACCTTCCGCTCGCTCAGACCGGTCACCTGCCAGTCTCCACCGCGCGGCCCCCCGGCAATGTGGATTTTCTGGCCGATGATAAAGGGGAAGGGGGTGAAAACAGCGACCTGATGGAGGGGCATGGCAGGGATCCTTCTGGTTGGTTCAGGGCAGGTAGACGAGAAGCGCCCCGCTTTTTTCCCGGTTCTTGTTTTCCCAGAGATAGGCGAGGATTGCCCCATTGTTTTTCATGATCTTGAGCCGGGCCTCAATGACATCCTTGAGCACGGAGCCTTCCGGCGAGTGGAGGCCTTTGCCGGTTATGATCAGGACGGTTTTCAGGTGATTGCGCAGGGCCCGGCGCAGAAAATCCTCCGTTTTGGTTTCCGCCTCGGCGGCGGTGCAGCCATGGAGATCGACCCGGTCCTGGGGTGGGGGAGAGTTTTTTATCGCGGCCTGCAGCGACTGGGCAGGGGTTGGCAGCTCCTCTTTTTCCGTAAGGATTTCGGCAAGGGTTGTGGCGCAAAGCCCGGACGCCAGCGCGCTGGCAAAGGTGTGCGGGATCTCGTTTTCCTGATCAGAGGAGAAGAGGACACCCAGATCGTCGCTGGCCGTCAGTTTACGGATGGGCTCTCTTTCTCTTTTCCCCCCTGGTTTTTTGGCGCCGGAGCCTGACTGCCGAAGGGGACGGTTCTGTTTGCGCATGAATATTTGCAAAGAAAATAGAGGGGACGAAGAGGAAGCATGGCGTATATGAAAATATGCATAGCGTTTTTCTTGCGAAGAGACAAGAGGCAAAAAAAATAACGGGGTAAAGTCTTAGGGGATAAAGGGTTGCGGATGCCCCCTTGAAAACGGCCCAAAAAAAATCTGGTTTGCCTGCCGCATTCCTGTTACCCTCTTGGGAAGCATCTGTGAATTTCCTTCCTCTTTCGAGGAGATAGTGTCGAGTGTCTGGGGGAGTTTAGCGGAGATTTGTTTGATGGTCGGACTGCAAACGCGAGGGGGGCTTTTGCCGCATGGATAAACAGATACATTTTATTGTGACCGGCGAACGGGGAGAAATCCGTTCGTTTGCCGTATCCCGAAACACCCTGAAGATTGTCCTCGGGGTTTGTTGTTTCTTCGTGTTCAGCAGCGGGCTCGGCTGGTTTTTTTCCGGAGAAAATATTTTGTTGCGCCAGCGGGTTGCGGCAATGCAAAAGAATCTGGCGGTTACCGTCGCCATGAATACAAAAATGCAGACGCGGACAACCAGTCAGGAGCAAGAGCAGCAGGCCCGGCTGAATGCCGCCCTGGCCGACCTGAAACACAAAAGCCAGGCCATCGAATCGATTCTCGCCTCGGTGGGGGTAAATCTTCAGGTGCATGAGAGCAAGAAAGGCGCGGGCGGACCTTTTACCCGGTTGCCGAAGGATTCGTACGAGGGGCTCACCCTGAAGGTCGACCAGTACCTCGATACCATTCAATCGGTACCTCTGGGACCGCCTGTCCGGGGAATCATCACCTCCCGGTTCGGGGCGCGGCTTGATCCCATCAACGGAGAAGCTGCCTTCCACAGCGGGGTTGACATCAAAAACAATCCCGGCACCAAGATCATTGCCACGGCGGATGGTGTTGTCGCTATGGAGGGCTATGACAGCGGCCACGGCAATTTTATCGAAATAAATCACGGCAACAAATTTCAGACCAGCTATCTCCATCTCCAGCAGGAGTTTGTCAAGCAGGGGGACACCGTGACCAGGGGGGAAGTCATCGGGCTGATGGGCAACACAGGGAGAAGCACGGGGCCCCATCTGCATTACGAAATCAGATACCGGGACAAGTTGCTCGACCCGCTTAAATTCATTCAGGTGAATTCCCGCGTTGCCGCGTTGCCGCCGAAACAGGCTGCGGCATTGACCCAATGATGCAGCTCCGGGGTTTTCGTCCGGAGTAACATTCGAAAAATCCGCAGCAGGTGATTGACGTGGGCTTTTTCAACAGGCATGGCATCGGAGAGGCAAAATCAGAGATGATTACCAGCGTAATCGGCGCGGATATGCAGCTGGTTGGTGATATTTCATTCAAAGGCAAGCTGCGGCTTGACGGCAAGGCCGAGGGAAATATCCGCGGGGAGTATCTTATCCTTGGGGAAACCGGGACGATCTCCGGGGACATCGTTGTCTCCACCTTTGTCTGTTCGGGCCGGGTTGAGGGCACGGTCAATGTCAAGAAGCTGTATGTGGTGAAAAGCGGCTTTATCGAGGGTAAGGTCGAGACCATGGATCTGGCGGTGGAGTCCGGCGCTGTCTTAAGCGGGGAAATCAAATCCCGGAGCCAGGAGTTGCGGCTGGTGCCCGGTTCTTCTCTGCCGGAAGAGGATTGGGAGCTGCGGACGAAAGAAGCTGCCTCTCCGGGCCAGGCCAAAAAGAAGGGTATCGCCCTCAAGTAATCAGCAGTCCAACGTCCTGTGTCTGCCTGCCGCCATGCGAATCCCGGATGGCGGTTTTTTTTATGGTAAATCGCGGGAGCGTTGATTCAGGTCAAGGAAAAAAGGGCGCGGGTCTCGTATAATGATGGGGAGCATGGAGATGTATTCAATCTGCCCGCAGGAGGTGCGACGATGATGGAGAAAAAGAGCCTTGCCGAAACCAGGATATTTGACAGCCGGAGCATGAAAAAGGTGCTGCTCCATGATTCGCCCTGGTTTAGGATTTTAAATTTTAATCTCAGCGCCGGCCAGGTCTTCCCGGTGCATTCCCATGACACGGAAGGCCGGCTTTCCATTCAGGTGCTGGAGGGAACCGGGGAATTTCTCGGCAAGGATGACCAGGCCATCCCGGCCCAGGCAGGCGATCTGCTGATCTGCGACATCAGCGAACCCCACGGCGTCCGGGCGCATACCGATCTGCGGATTCTGGTGACCATTGCCCCGCCGTTTTAACAAAAGGATACACAGTATGGGCAGACAACAGGTGGCGGTGCGCGGCGGGTCTATCCGGCTTGGTCAGTTTCTTAAGCTGGCCGGGGTGGTTGAGACCGGCGGCGAGGCCAAGCTCCGGATTCAGGAGGGCGAGGCAAGGGTCAACGGCGAGGTGGATACCAGACGAGGCCGGCAGCTTGTGGCCGGAGATCTGGTGGAGTTTGGCGGGGAGATCTTGGAGATTGTGGTGCAGGCGGGAGATTAAGCGCTTCGTTGCGTACCAGAAGGCTCTGCCAGAGCCTTCTGGTACGCCAGCCGTGTTGCGCTGTTAAAGCAGACAAAGATGATGCTGGTGAGGGTTTCGTTTTTTGCCAGGGCCTGCCGCGCTTCCCGCACGGCAATGCGGGCCGCTTCTTCCTTTGGATAGCCGTAGACCCCGGTGCTGATCGCGGGAAAGGCGATGCTGCGGAGGCCGTATTCACGGGCAAGAGAAAAACAGCTGCGGTAGCAGCGGGCCAGCAGCTCCGGCTCCCCCTGGACGCCGGAGCGCCAGACCGGGCCCACCGTGTGGATGACCCAGGCGGCGGGCAGGTTGTAGCCCCTGGTGATGCGCGCCTCGCCCGTCGGGCAGCCGCCCAGGGTCCGGCACTGAGTCAGCAGTTCCGGCCCGGCACCCCGGTGAATGGCCCCATCAACCCCGCCGCCGCCCAGGAGAGCGTTGTTGGCCGCATTGACAATTCCCTCCACCGCCAGGGTGGTGATATCCCCATCCGTTAATTGTATTCCGTTGCCGGGCATGGTTACCTCTTACGGCCGGTTGCTCAAGGGAATCCTCCCTCGCTGGCGTTGATCTTGCCATACAGGGTGTTGGGCGGGGTATAGATTTCGACCTCCCCATCCGCTCCCAGGCGGACCGTGGACCAGTCCTGGGGTGAGTACCAGATGCCGATCTCTTCCCCTTCCGCTGTGCGGATTATCTTTCCGTGATACCTGGTTTGCAGGTTGCGATGGGGGTTGTCGATGACCTCCATCCAGCCCCGCAGTTTCTTTTCCGTCAGCTCCACCGGAATCCAGAACTCTTTTTTCAGATGGTATTCCGGCCTGATCCCCAGGATGGCCAGGGGGAAATCCTCGGGGCCGCTGTAGTAATAGGTGTAGCCCGGCAAGGGGTGATACGATTCCAGGGCCGCGTTGATGCGGAGGTCTTCATGGAAAACGTAGGCTGGCCGGCCGCAGGCGGCAGTCAGCAGGAGCAGCATCAGAAGAGCGAGGCGCTGCTTGGGAAGATGTTGTTTTACAGGGTTAGCCATGGTCTCCTCCTCCAGTGCTTTTTCTCCATTATATGCAGAAATAGGGGGATGTGTGGCAATAAAAAAGGCAGACCCCTGGAAGGAATCTGCCTTTTTGGAAAGCTGGACGGAAAAATTCAGATTCCTGAAGCGGCGCTGGTCATCTGGTCATAGAATTCGGTAACCTGATTCTTTTTTTCCGATTCCATGCAGGCCATGGCGGCCCTGGGATGCTGGTTAAGAACCCCGGAAACCATGTAGGGGATGAAGTAGCCCCAGTCGATTTTTTCCCGCCAGGGAAGGATCTGGTCCTCGATTACCTTGATCAGCGGGCGGACCTGGAACTTTGGATTCTTCAGGAAGGAAAGCAGCAGCTCCAGGGGGCAGTTGCCTGCGCCGCGGCCAATGCCGTACAGGGTGGCGTCCAGATAGTTGACCCCGCAGATGACGGAGGAGATGGTGTTGGCAAAGGCCAGCTGCTGATTGTTGTGGGCATGGATGCCGATGGTTTTGTCAGGCATCCGCTCCATGTACATCTTGGCCAGCACCTCGATGTCCTCCTGGTAGAAGGCGCCGAAGCTGTCCACCAGATAGATCACCGGCACCCGGCACTTGGCCAGGTCGTTGAGCCCCTCTTCCAGATCCCGCGGACCCACGGTGGAAACCGCCATGAGGTTGATCGTGGTCTCATAGCCTTTGTCCATGCAGTGGTGGGCCAGGTCGGCGGCCTTGTCGATCTGGTGGACATAGCAGGCCACCCGGATCATGTCCAGGGAGCCTTCCGAGCGCACCGGGATGTCGTCGTAGTCGATGCGGCCGATATCGGCCATGGCCGAGAGCTTGATCTTCTTTTCCGAGTCCCCGATGATGCGTTTCAGGTCTTTTTCCCCGCAAAAGCGCCAGGGGCCGACTTCCTTGCGGTCAAAGGCGGATTCGGAGCTGAGGTAGCCGATCTCCATGTAATCGACCCCTGCCTCGGCAAGGGCATGGTACACCTGTCTGACAAAGGCATCGTCAAACTGCCATTTGTTCATCAAGCCGCCGTCGCGGACAGTACAGTCAATAACTTTAATTTCCGGTCTGAACATGGGGAAGTCTCCTTGAAAAAGACGTAGGCCGCTGTTTCAGAATATCTCTCACCTCGGGGATATCGGAAGCGGCATAAGGAGCCGTAACGAAGCAGTCAGAAATGTAGAGGTTATTGCGTAGCGGCTCCTAAATTTACCAAGTAAAGGAAGGGATCATACCCGATCTTTTGCCACGCGGCAATGCTCAATGAAATTTTTTACGTTTTGCCCGATCAGCCCAAGGTTCTTCTCCCGCAGCGCCTTGCTGCCGAAAAGGCTGGCGGAAACCCCCACCGCTGCTGCGCCCGCGGCAAAATATTCCGGGAGATTGGCCAGGCTGACCCCGCCCACGGCGGCGAGCCGGAGATGATCGAAAGGACCCAGAAGATCTTTGATATACTGGGGGCCGCCCATGGCGCCGCAGGGAAAGACCTTGACCAGGTCGGCCCCGGCGGCCCAGGCTGCATACACCTCGGTGGGAGTCAGCGCTCCGGCGACAATGGGAACCCCTTCCGCTTTGGCATACTCGATTACCCCGGGGTCCAGGTTGGGGCTCACCAAAAACATGGCCCCGGCCCCCACCGCCCGTCTGGCTTCCTCAAGATTGCGGATGGTGCCCATGCCCAACAGCCTGCCCTCGGGCACGGCGGGGCGGTATGCGGCAACGATTTCCTCGGCGCCTGGGGTGTTCATGGTGACTTCCATGGCCGTAAGCCCGGCGGCAAAGGAGATCTGCATGACCTCGCCGAAGAAATCCCCCTCCACCCCACGCAGTATGCCGATTACCGGAACCTCAAGCTCCATGGCTTGCTCCTTTTCAGGTTTTTTCGCCGGGTATTGTACCACGCAAAACAGGGAGCGCACGCAGGATTTGCCCCAGCATCTTCCGTCTATTTTCTGGGTTTGCTCCGGCGGGTGGGCTGGGCCTGCCAAGGGTCGTCCGGCCAGTGATGTTTGGGATAGCGGCCCCGGAGTTCCTTTTTTACCTCATGGTAGGCGCCCTCCCAGAAGCCGTGCAGATCCTGGGTGATCTGCACGGGGCGCTGGGCCGGGGAAAGCAGGTGAAGAAGGACCGGCACCGTATTGTTGCAGATCCGCGGGGTGTCGGCAAGCCCGAACATCTCCTGGAGGCGCACCGCCAGCACCGGCGGCTCGCCTGGGGTGTAGCGCAACCGGACCTTGGAACCGCTGGGCACCGTGAGATGGGAGGGGGCCTCCTGGTCCAGCTGTTTTTGCTGGCGCCAGTCGAGCATTCCGGAGAGGATACCGGAGAGGTCGAGTTTTTTGAGATGTTCCACGCTGCGCATCCCGGCGAGATAGGGGGCCAGCCACTGCGCAAGATTTTCAAGCAACCAACCATCCGAGACATCAGGCCAGCCCGCTTCCGGCTGCCAGAGGCGCATGCTTATGATCCGTGCCTGCAACTCCTTGGCCTTGTCGCTCCAGGGCAGGGCCGCAAGACCACGGCTGCGGATGGAGGAGAGCAGGGCCTCCAGCACCGCCCCGGCGGAGGGCTTTGCCAGAGGGGCTGACTCCAGGACAAGCGCATCCAGCCGCAGGAGGCGCTGACCCTTCACCGTGTTGCTCTGCTCGTCCCAGGACACCTTCTCCTCACGTTCCAGCCGGGGGGCGAACAGGGTCAGCAGGGCTTCCCTGGTCAGGGGGGCGGCGAGAAAGATTCTCCCCTCGATTTTGCCCGCGTCAAGTTCGGCCACCGCCAGGTATTCGTGGGCAGCGAGGCGGTCGTGTGCTGGGAGAGCCGCGCCGCGGCCGGAGGTCAGCTTGTACTGGCCCTGGCCGGCGACCCTCCGCTGTCCGATCCGGTCCGGAAAGGCCAGGGCCAGGAGTTCGCCCGCGCCCGCCGCTGGCACGGCTCTATCATCGCCCTTGCCCCGGGCGGGTTTGGGCAGATGCTCCCGAAGCTGTCTGCTGGTCTGGATCACCCTGCGGCAGCCATCGGTGTCCGCCTCCAGGGATTGAGCGGCTGCCCGGCCATCGCTGCGGAAGGCAGCCAGGGCGTGGAGCCGGTCTTCGATATCCGCCGAGCGGTCCCTTCCCTTGAGGATGTCGCGTTCCGACAGCAGGGCCGCCAGGTCGCAGGCCAGACCGGTCGCCCCAAGCTTGGCAGCCGCAAGCAGCATGTGGCCAAGGCGCGGGTGAGTGGGGAGGTCGGCCATTTTTTTGCCAAGGGGAGTGATGCGCCCTTGTTGATCCAGGGCCCCGAGCGTCAGCAGCACCGATTGCGCCTGGGCGAAATGCCCGGCTGGCGGCGGATCGAGCCAGCGCAGGGCCTCAGGGTCATGCACCCCCCAGCGGGCCAGGTCCAGGACCAGCTGGCTCAGGTCGGCGGTCATGATCTCCGGCGGATCGAAGGGCTTGAGGCAGTGATCTTCGCCCGTGCTCCACAACCGGTAGCAGTAACCCGGGCCAAGGCGTCCGGCCCGGCCGGCGCGCTGGGTGGCCGAGGCGTGCGAGATGCGCTGGGTGGTCAGGCGGCTCAGGCCGCTGTTGGGGTCGAACTGCGGGGCCCGTTTCCAGCCGCTGTCCACCACGGTATGGATGCCCTCGATGGTGACGCTGGTTTCGGCAATGGGCGTGGCCAGGATGATGCGCCGTTTTCCTTCCCGGTCCGGCTGCACTGCGGCGGTCTGGGCGGCGAGGCTCAGATCGCCGTAGAGAGGATGGATGGCGATTCCGGCGGGGGGCAGAGCCGTATTCAGCAGCGCCTGGGTATGTCGAATCTCCGCACCGCCGGGGAGAAAGGCCAGAATATCGCCCGGTTGCTCGGCCAGACCCCTGTGGATGGCCGCAGCCACCTGTTTGGCGATTTCGCGGGGCTGGGGTTGGAGCAGTTGCCCGGCCCGGCAGTATTCCACGCCCACGGGATAACTCCGGCCCGTGCCCAAAACCACCGGGGCGTTATCAAGCAGTCGGCTGATCGCCCCGGTATCCAGGGTGGCGGACATGATCAGCAGCTTGAGATCCTCCCGCAGGCTGGTCATCACATCAAGGCAGAGGGCCAGGGCCAGATCACCCTGCAGGCTGCGTTCGTGGAACTCGTCAAAAATCACCAGCCCCACCCCGGTCAGCTCGGGATCGTCCTGCATCCTCCGGGTGAGCACCCCTTCGGTAACCACCTCCACCCTGGTTGTCGCGGAAACCTGCGTTTCAAAACGAACCCGGTAGCCCACGGTCCGGCCGACCTCCTCCCCCAGTTGCCGGGCCATGAAACCGGCGGCCAGCCGGGCGGCCAGGCGGCGCGGCTCCAGCATCAGGATGGTTTTTCCCGCCAGCCAGGGTTCACTTAGCAGGGCCAGGGGCGCCACCGTGGTTTTGCCCGAACCGGGCGGAGCGCTGAGCACCACCGCCTCGCGGCTGGCCAGTTGCGCCCGCAGCTCCGGCAGGATTTCATGGATGGGGAGTGTGCAGTCCAAGGGAATATCCTAATCCAAAGTCTCGACGGGGGAGCGTAGTCCACTTTCCCAGGCGACAACCGCACGTTTACGGACCTGGCCCCACCGATAATCGCCCATCACGCCCGTCTCCCGAATCACCCGATGACAAGGAACGAGGTAGGCCAACGGGTTTTGCCCCACCGCAGTCCCCACGGCGCGGGCGGCAGCGGGTTTGCCCAGGGCCGAGGCCAGATGTCCGTAGCTGACAAGGGTGCCGGGCGGCACCTGCAATAATGCCCGCCAGACCCTAAGCTGAAAGACCGTGCCCTGCACAAACGCCCGCAAGGCTGGCTGCGCACGGCTCTGGCCGGGTCGCGCAAAAACCCGGGCAGCTATCCGCGCAGCGGCTGAGTCGTCTCGCTGCAACCGCGCCTGCGGCCAATTCCCCTGAAGCGCTGTCCACTCTGCCTGGCCGTCTTGCGAGGCGACGAAAGAGAGATGGCAAATGCCGCGGGGGCTCTCACCCACCAGACATCTCCCAAAGGGGCTTTCGGCAAGGCCGGCCGAGATCGTCCAGCCCTCGCCGCCGGATTTCAATTCGCCGGGCGAGGCGGCCTCCAGGGTGACACAGAGGTCGTGCAAGCGGCCAGGGCCGGAAAGTCCGGAAATCAGGGAGGCGTCCAGCACACTTTTCCCCTGGCGCAGCAGTTCCTTGGCATGGGCAAGCGTGAGGCACTGGAGGAAATCCTTGGGCGTGATTGCCGCCCAAGCAAGGAACAGGCGGTGAAAATGGAACTGGCTCAAGCCGAGGTATTCCGCCAAGGTCGCCAAGTCGGGCTGTTCGGTGTGGTGTTCATCCAGATAGCGGATGACGAGAGCAATGCGTTCGTAATCGTTCATGTATCCATGATGCCACGAATGGGGGGGCGTTTCCACCCGATTCTTGCGGTGCTTTAATGTGGACCGCCTCACAGTGACGATGGCTAAATGATGCGGATACTCCCTGCATGTGCAGTCATTTCGAATCGGCGAACCGTTGGGCAATAGCCTTCATCTCATCGGCAATAGCGGCAAAGGCGTCGGTTACGTCCGGGTCGAAATGCCCCCCCTTTCCCGCCAGGATTATGGCAATGGCCTTCTCGTGGGGAAGACTTTCCTTGTATACCCGGCGGCTGATCAGGGCATCGAAAACGTCTGCCAGGGCCATCAGCCGGGCGCAAATGGGAATCGCCTCCCCGGCCAACCCTTGGGGATAACCGCTGCCGTCCCATTTTTCATGGTGGCTCAGGGCAATCTGCTTGGCGCAGAACAAAAATTCTATCTCCATGCCGAGTTCGGTTTCGGCACGTTCAATAGCTTCCTTGCCCAAGGTGGTGTGCGTCTTCATGATTTCGAACTCTTCCGGCTCGAATTTCCCGGGTTTGAGCAGGATGCTGTCGGGAATGCCGACCTTGCCGATGTCGTGAAGGGGGGCAGACTTAACCAGAACCTCGATCTGGCGCGGCGTCAGATCGGCGGAAAAACGCGGATGCGTTTTCAGTTGCTCGGCCAAGGCCCTGACGTATTGCTGGGTACGCCGTATGTGGTTGCCGGTTTCATTGTCGCGGGTTTCGGCAAGGGAAGCCATGGCCAGGATCGTCACATTCTGGATTGCCGTCACTTCCCGCGTTCGCCTGGCAACCTCGTTCTCCAGAAAGGCATTTTGGTCCCTGAGGAAATCGCGGGCGACCTTGTTCTCGAGATGCGTCTTGATCCGGGCCAGAACGATGGGGGGACTGACCGGCTTGGTGATGTAGTCAACGGCCCCCATTTCCAGCCCCAGCTTTTCATCCTCCATTTCGCTCATCGCCGTCAGAAAGATGATCGGGATGTCGCTCGTGGCCGGATCTGCCTTCAATTCCCGGCAGACATCGTAACCGGAAAGGCCCGGCATCATGATGTCAAGCAAAATGAGGTCGGGAGGGTTGTCGCTCCGCGCGATCTTCAACGCCCGTTCTCCGTTGCTGGCCCCCTTGACGGTATAATGTTCCTTGAGCAGACTAAACATAAGAGTCAGGTTGTCGGGGGTGTCGTCTACGACAAGGAGCGATGGTTTGGGCGAATCGGACGGTTTCATTGCCAGGTTACCTCCTTTCCATTGACCCGATGACGCGCCGCAGGGCTTCGATGGCGGCATCAACATCAAAACCCGCAACAGCCAGAGCTACCTTTCTCGCCTGCTCCGCCAGATGTGTTCCTTTCGTTGCCGCCACAAGCTCTTCGGCGGCATCACCGGCTGCCAGGTCGTCATTTTCCAGCAGCGCCAACAGCTTATCGATCAAGGGTTGCAGTTGCCCCTTGTCAAGCCGCACGGCATGGGCCGGCGCCGCACCTGCGTCCAGGGTTGCCAGGCCGTCGATGACCGGCCGCAACGCATCGAGCGTTAACGTCAACAACCGGTTGATCTCGTCGTGTTCGGCCTTATCGCGACAGGCGTATTCCAATTGGGCGGCGGTATGCTGCACCTCCTTTGCGCCGATATTCCCGGCGGTTCCCTTGAGTGTGTGCGCCGCTCTCGCCGCTGCCGAGGCATCCGGATCCCGCCGGGCCAGCTCGAATGCCTCGGCGAAGCTGCCCTGGCTGTCCCGGAACTTGGCGAGCAACTTCCGGTAGAGCGAAGGATCGCTCATGGTGGTGGCAAGTCCGGTATTCGTGTCGATGCCGGGCAGGTCCGGAAGCATATCGGAGACTGCTTCGCTCATCGGCTGCGTGTGCATGTCCGGCGCTGGGTCAGCCGGGTTGGCCGGCACGATCCAGCGTGCAAGGGTATCGAACATGGCGTTGACGTTGAGCGGCTTGCCGATATGATCGCACATGCCCGCGCCAAGAACCTTTTCCCGCTCTCCGGCGATGACGTTGGCGGTCATCGCAATGATCGGCAATGTCGCCCAAGCCGGATTCCGGCGGATCTGGCGGGTTGCCGTGTAGCCGTCCATCACCGGCATCTGGCAGTCCATCAGCACCCCGTCGAACCGGGCATCACCGGCCAGCAGATCGAGCGCTTCCTGGCCGTTCGTGGCCAGCACGACCTCGACGCCGGCATTCCCCAGCAGTTCCAGCGCAAGTTCCTGATTCATTTCGTTGTCCTCCACCAGCAGCAGCCGCGCCCCCCGGAGTTTGCGCATGGCCTCGTTCTGCTGCAAAGCCCTTTCCGTTGCGCGGCCCGCGCTAATGACCGCCTTGCCCAGTGTTGCGCCAATAGCCTCCAGCAGGGCCGAGGCGGTCACCGGCTTGGTCAGCACGGTGTGCAGGGGCACGCCGCGTTTCTCCGCCGAGGTGAGCACATCCTCCCTGCCGTAACCGGTAACCATGATAACCTTCGACTCATGGGCAAGGCCCGCTTCCCGCATCTGCCGGATGCATTCGACGCCATCGATGGAGGGCATCTTCCAGTCCATGAGGACGAGGCCATAAGGGGCAGCCTGCCTGTCTGCCAACCCGATCATTTCCAACGCCTGGCGGCCATCGGTGGCCACTTCGACCTCCATGCCGTAGGTTCTGGTCATGGTGGCCAGAATTTCCCGGGCAGCGGCACTGTCATCGGCAACCAATACCCGGACCCCGGCCAATTCATCGGCGCGGATCATGCGCCGCGGCATCTGTTCAGCCTGGAGGCCGAACCTGGCATTAAAATGGAAGGTTGATCCCTTGCCGTATTCGCTCGCCACCCAGATCTTGCCATGCATCAGTTCAACGAGATTCTTGGAAATCACCAGTCCCAGGCCAGTGCCGCCATATTTACGGGTTGTTGAGCTATCGGCCTGACTGAAGGATTGGAAGAGCTTCTGCTGATGTTCCCAGGTCATGCCGATTCCTGAATCCTGGACCCAGAAGTGCAACTCCACCTCCTGGGGGGTGAGTGCCACGGTTTCAATGCCGACGATGATTTCTCCGTACTCGGTGAATTTCAGGGCGTTATTGCCAAGATTCACGAGTACCTGCCCCAAGCGCAGCGGGTCGCCTATGAGTGCGGTGGGAATCTCCGGGGCAATATTGAAGAGCAGTTCCAACCCCTTGTCCTCCGCCCGGATACCGAGCAGGTTGGCCAGGTTGTCCATGACGTCTTCCAATTGGAAGTCAATCTTCTCCATTGACAGCTTGCCGGCCTCGATTTTGGAAAAATCAAGAATCTCGTTGATGATGCCAAGGAGGTTGTCGGCGGCGCGATGAATCTTCTGGACATAGTTATGCTGCTTGGCAGTGAGTTCCGTCTGCAGGGCCAGGTACGACATGCCGATGATGGCATTCATCGGCGTACGGATCTCATGGCTCATGTTGGCCAGGAAATCCGCCTTGGCCTGGGACGCCCGCTCCGCTGCCTCCCGGGCGGCGGCCAGTTCGTCTTCGAACTGTTTGCGCTCCGTCTGGTCCAGAACCACCTCGATTGCCCCGGTGATGGTGCCTTCCGCATCGCGCAGTATCCCCGCACTGCCCTGGAGCCAGGCATTGCGTCCGCTCCGCATGGTGACATGGCTCTCGGCGAAGAGCGTGTCGCCCGTTTTCCGGACGTGGCTGTAGGTGCCCTGCAGCAGTTCATGTTCCGGCAGGAATACCAGATCGATAAGAATCGGCCGGCGTTTGCCATAGAACGCCACGGCATATTCGTGATCGCCCTTGCCGATGATGTCGGCGGCCTCAACGCCGGTCAGCTGTTCGGCGGCCCGGTTCCAGGCGGTGACGATCCCGTCGCGGTCGATGACGAAGGTGGCTCCCGGCAGCAGGTCGATGATCTGGGCCAGTTGGCGTTCCGAGGCCTGCAACTCGTCCTCAAGCTGCTTGTGTTCGTTTATATCGCGCACCGTCTCGATGCCGCCGGTGACGTTGCCCTGGGCGTCGTGCAGCAAGGTGGCGTAGGCCTGAATCCAAAGCTCCTTGCCGCGGGGACGGATATAGGCCTCACCGGAGATGACATCGTCGGCAAGCCGGACATACTGATATCTCTCATAGGCCTTCTGGGCGGGAGACAAGACCATGTCAATCATGATCGGCCGCCGTTCACCGTAGAAGGGGATCGCATATTCGTAATTCCCCTTGCCGATCATGTCGGCTGCCCTGGCGCCGGTCATCCGCTCGGCTGCACGGTTCCAGGCGGTGATGACGCCGTTTGCGTCGACAACAAAGGCGGCGTCCGGCAACAGGTCGATGATGTCGGCCAGCCTGTGCTGGGATGCCTCCAACTCGATCTGGATATTCTTGCGGTCGGTGATGTCGCGGACCGTTTCGATCCCGCCTACGATGTTGCCCAAGGCGTCGCGCAGCGGCGAGGCGCTGGCCTCGAACCACAGACCGCGCGCGGCAATGAGGCCCTCTCCGGTAAGGGTGTCTCCCCGCCTCGTGAAATGGCCATATATTTTTTGGCATTCGCTGTCACTCGCAGATAACAGGTCGATGAGGATTGGCCTGCGCTCGCCATAAAACGCCACCGCATATTCGTAGTCGCCCTTGCCAATGATCTCTGCGGCTTCGACGCCGGTTGTTTGTTCGGCGACGTGATTCCATGCGGTGACAATGCCGTTGCTGTCGATGACGAAGGTGGCGTCCGGCAGATTGTTGAGAATGGCCGCCAGATGCTGCTGCTGCTGTTCAGAGGTTGCTGTCAGGATTTCATTTTGAATGCGAAGCCGCAAGGACTGCCCGACGGACATTCCGATCTTCCTGGAGGTAGCAAGATAATTCACACATGCGACAACGGTAGCAAACACTACAAAAAAATTATAAACTCCTCCCTCAACCGCATGAAACCCCGCCATTACGAGCAAAGGCGGAATCGCAAAATATGGGTAGAGCCCTGGGATAAGCGTCATGGAACCCAAGGCGGCGCCGCATGCCGCGACTACTGTTATATCAAGGAACCCCCAGCGTTCACTAGTCAATGCCATGTAGCCGATCATTTCCATCACAACAAAGACACTTCCGCTAAAAAACGCCATTCTGACAAAGCGTTTTTTCCAAGTGTGAATATTGATTTGAAGGGGCGGGAGCTTGGGAAATTCCGTAATGGAACGGACACGGACCACGATAACAATCAGCGTAAATACCAGGAGAAATATCAAATGGTTTAACGGCGCAGCTCCCCAGAAAAAAATGGTCATGCAGAGGGCAGCGACCGCCATTGCGATAACCAGATGTTTTTGCTCACAAAACAAAAGCATCTGGTCGATGGCCACACGATCATCCGGCGTAAGGGAAGTATTAGGGACTTGTTCCGTGGATTGCCTCGAAGATTTCATATCGGCTCACCCCCCAATGTTGTCCTATGAAGTTACCCACAGAAAAAAAGCTCATGCTCCCGCATGGTCTATAAAAAAGCGCGAGACACATTCCCGCCAAGGGCAATTTACTATTATCACGAAAGGGACGGCGGTTTTCGTTCCGTTGCCATGTCCCTCATGATTCCTGCCCGGAGGCAATCCCCTTTTTGCGGTTATGCTCGTAGCGCATCTGCAGGATCTCCACCAGGAGGGCGAAACCCATGGGCAGGTAGATATAGCCCTTGGGCACATGCTTGTGCAGCCCTTCCATGAAAATGGTCACCCCGATGGTGATCAAAAAGGAGAGGGCGAGGATCTTGATGGCCGGATGCTGGAGGATGAACTCGCCGATGGGCCGGGCAAAAAAGAGGATGGCCACGAAGGAGACCACCACCGAGGCGATGATGATCCAGACCTGGTCGGTGAGGCCGATGGCGGTGATCACCGAGTCGATGGAAAAGACGATGTCCAGCAGGACGATCTGGCAGATCACCGCAGCAAAGCCGCCCATGACCATGCCGGGGCCGCCTCCTTCCTCCTTGGCCTCCACCGTGTGGTGGATCTCTTTCACCGCCTTGAAGAGCAGGAACAGGCCGCCGGAGATCAGGATCAGATCCCGGACGGAAAAATTGAGCAGGACGGGGTTGGTGAGGTTGGCCAGGCGGAGCAGGGCGACCAGCATACCGATCCGGGCGACCAGGGCGAAGGCGAGTCCTGCCAGCCGGGCGGCGTCGCGCCTTTCCGCGGGCAACCGGCCGACAAAGATCGCAATGACCAGGATGTTGTCAACCCCCAGGACCAGTTCCAGCCCGACCAGCAGGGCGAGTAACGCCAGTGCGTCTCCCATGGGAAAACCTCGGATTTGCTGTGTTGGCTTATGCCAGGGATTTTGCCTGCGCCAAGGCCTTCTTGAAGCCCTCGGCGGAGCGGCTGATGACCGCATCCTCCACGCAGAAGGCGAGACGGAAATAACCCTCCATCCCGAAGCCCCGGCCCGGCACGCCGAGGATCTTCTGCTCGGCCAGCAGCCCGACAAACCGGGCGTCATCAGCGATGGGCGATTTGGGGAACATATAGAAGGCGCCCTTGGGCGGGATAAACTCGTAGCCCGCTTCGGCCAGCACCTTGCAGAACAGCTCGCGGCGGCGGGCATAGATTCCGCAATCCACCGTGATCCCCTGGAGCTCTGCCACCACCCGCTGCATCAGGGCCGGAGCATTGACAAAGCCCAGAATCCGGTTGGCCAAGGTCATGGCCCCGAGGAGCTGGGGTTTGCCTTCGATCTCCGGGTGCGCGGCGATGTAGCCGATGCGTTCGCCCGGCAGGGAAAGATCCTTGGAGTAGGAGGAAACGATGATGCTGTTTTGATAGGCAGTAAAGACGCTGGGCACGGTGTGGTTGTCGTAGACGATCTTGCGGTAGGGCTCGTCGCTGATCAGGTAGACGGTCTGCGGTGCCCGGGTCAGGAGCGCTCCGAGGCCGGCAAGCTCCACGGCCGGATAGATCTGGCCGGTGGGGTTGTTGGGGCTGTTGATGATGATCGCCTTGGTCTTCGGGGTGATGGCCGCCTCGATGGCCGCCAGATCCAGGCTGAAATCGGGGGCGGTGTTGACCACCCTGGCGACCCCGCCGTGGTTGTCCACATAGAAGTTGTACTCGACAAAGAAAGGGGCGAGGATGATCACCTCGTCGCCCGGATCAAGCAGGGATTTCAGCACCACGTTGATGCCCCCGGCCGCGCCCACGGTCATGAGGATATCGTCCTGGCCGACCGGTATGCCCTGTTCGGCGCCAATCTCTTTTGCCACCGCCTCCCGGACAAACAAGTAGCCGTTGTTGGCCATGTAGCCGT
Source organism: Deltaproteobacteria bacterium (assembly GCA_021847425.1). GTDB lineage: Bacteria > Desulfobacterota > Desulfobulbia > Desulfobulbales > Desulfurivibrionaceae > Thiovibrio. Next base: position 64,215 of record JAJZRF010000004.1, read on the forward strand.
GGCTGCCGGGGGTTTCCGCCGCGATAATCCTGCGCACCGCCTCTTGATACTGGGCGGGCGGCGGCAGGTCCGGGTTGCCGAGGCTGAAGTCGCAGACCTGGTCCGCGCCGTACTGGGCCTTGAGCCGGCCGCCTTCCTCGAACATCCTGCGGATCCAGGAGGAGCGCTCCGCGAAGGTGAGCATTTTTTGTGAGATAGCCATGGGTTCCTCTTTCTTCCGCTTGACCTCTTGCTTACAGGGCGTGAATCTCGTCGTCGCTCAATAGCCTGCAGCCCGCCTTCTGGAAGACAGCCACCGCTGCGTCCTGCTCATCAAAGCGGAACAAAAGCAGGCCGGATTTGCCGCTCATCTTGGTGAAGGCATACATGTACTTCACATTGAGACCAGCCTTGCGAGCCACCTGGAGGAGGCAGTCCAGGGTGCCTGGCTTGTCCGGCACCTCCACGGCCAGAATTTCGGTGATGGTCACGGTGAAGCCGTTTTCTTGCAGAACCTGCCGGGCCTTGGCGGTATCGTTCACCACCAGGCGGAGAATGCCGACATCCGGGGTGTCCGTGAGGGATAGAGCCCGGATGTTGATGGCGTTTTCCGCCAGGGCATGGCTGATGTCGGCCAGCCGCCCCGACTTGTTTTCCAGAAAGATTTCAAGCTGTTTTACCTGCATGCTATACCCTTTTTCAGATCGTACGGTTATGGAAAATGCGAAGGTGCCTTCCACAAAAAACATTTTACTAACACGGGCAAAAAGAAATTGTAAAGGGTAAAAAAAGACAGCTACCCCTTTTGGAAGGTGAGCCAGCGGCCCTGGGCCGAGGAGCTCAAAACCCGCACCGGGTCGACATAATCGTAGACCCGGGGCTGCTTGCCGTGGGCCGGGCGCAATACCCTCCCCACCACCTGGAGGAGGCGGCCGGTGAACTTGATCGGCGTGGTGAGAAACAGGGTGCTAAGGTCCGGACAGTCGAAGCCTTCGCCAATGAGTTGCACCGTGGAGATCAGCACCTTGACCTTGCCCTGGCGGATGGCGTCCACCAGACCGGTGCGCTGCTCGGCCGGGAGCTTGCCGGTGAGCACCGCGGCCCGGCAGCCGTGTTTTTCGAGCATCGCGGCAAGTGTTTCGCAGTGTTTGACCCGGTCGCTGACCACCAGGATGGTGCCCGGGGTTGCGGCGCGCTCCTTGAGGATGTCCGCGGCAATGAGCTGGTTGCGCTCGGCGTTGCCGGTAAGGGCCTTCATCAGGGCCTGGTAGTTGCCCCGGTACACATAGCGGAATTCCGTGGCCCGCTGGAGGTATTCCGGCTTGAGCACCGCGCCGCTGGCCTGGAGATCGAGGGTGTCCACCGCGCAGGCCCGGTCGCCCAGGTACATGTAGATCAGCTTGGTCAGGCCGTCCCGGCGGAAGGCGGTGGCGGAGAGGCCCAGCAGGTACCGGCAGTCAAAAGCGCTCACCACCTCGGTGAAGAGCGAGGCCGGAACCCGGTGGCATTCATCCACGCAGAGCTGGCCGAAATGGGAGGGCAGCTCATCCAGTCTTTTCCGGGCCGAGTTGACAATGGCGATGGTGATGGGGGCCAGGGAGAATTTGGAGTCGCCGATCATCCCCGCCTCCATGCCCAAGAAGGTTCTGGCCCGTTCCGCCCATTGGTAGAGCAGCTCCTTGGTGTGGACCAGCACCAGGGTGGGCTGGCGCCGTTTGGCGATCACCGCCAGGGCGATTATAGTTTTACCCGAGCCGGTGCCTGCCTCAAGCACCCCGAAATCATGGCGCATTATGGCGCCGATGGCCTCCTCCTGGTAGGGCCGCAATTCGCCAAGGAAGCGGAAATCCACCGGGGCGGCGGTCCGGCGCTGGTCGATGATCTTCGGGTCCTGGCGCATGAATTTGCGGGCCAGGAGGATGGCGTGGTTGGCGTAGCCCCTCGGGAAGGTGAGGGCCTCGTTGTGCTCAATGAAGAAATAGAGGTGGGGTTTGAGCTTCTTGCCCAGCCAGCGGCTGTATTTCTTGGCCTCGAGATACTCGGGGTTCTCGATGGTCAGCTGCTGCTTGAGCGCCTCGGCCAGAGTGGCTGAGGCCCCGCGCAGGCAGGCTTGCGCCCCGACGGTGAGGGTAAGGGGCTGGGTCATGGCCGTTCTGTGTCACGGGGGGCGAGGGTTGCGGCCAGCAGATTGGCCAGCCGTCCGCATTCTTTTTCCACGGCGTCGAGTTGGGCCTGCTGGGAAATGAGGGCCTCGTTCAACTCTTCCAGGGCGTTTTCCTGGAAGGCCAGGCGGGTTTCCAGTTCGATGAGCCGGTGTTCCATGGGGTATCCTTGGCGGTTATCCTGAGAAATATCGTGTTGTTGCCGGCTTCCTGCCGGTGAGCCGCTGGTACGGTTCCGTGGGATAGCCCAAGGCAATGACCGCCTGGATCGTCTCCCCGGCGGGGATACCCAGGGCTTGCCGGATCTTCGGGGCCTTGGCCATGGCCGCCACGGCAAAGCCGATCAGGCAGGAGCCGAGACCCAGGGTGTGGGCCGCGAGCAGGATATTCTGGGTGGCCAGCAGCCCGTCTTCCTTCGGGCAGCTTGCCCCGGGGCGGGAGCCGACGATAATGGCGGCGGGCGCGCCGTGAAACAGCCGGTCAACCCCCTGCTCCTCCCATTCCCGCAGCCCCAGGGCAATGGTTTGGTGGTAGCGGTGATAATAGTCGGCCAGGGCCGGTCTGCCAAACAGGCGGAGAAGACCACGCAGCAAGGGGTTGGCCGCCAACCGGTTGAGTCTGGCAAAGTAAGCCGCAACCAGCCTGCCCAGGCTCTCCACCGCCGGCCGGTGTGGCAGGATGGTAAAGGTCCAGGCCTGGCTGTTGGTGCCGGAGGGGGCGGATGTGCCGATGCGGACCAGGTCTTCGAGCAGCTGCGGGTCCACGGTGAGTTTTTTGTAGTTGCGGCAGGAGCGCCGGGAGAGCATGAGACGGACCAGTTGGTCCGTGTCCCCCTGGCCAGGGGGCAGATAGCGGTTGTCCGCGCTGAAGGTATGGAACAAGGGCTCGATTTCCAGACCCGGCACGGTGATGGCTTGAGCCGGACAGATGGCCCGGCAATGACCGCAGGCCAGGCAGCGGTCCCCGCTGACCATGGCCTTGCCGTGCAGCAGCGACAGGGTCTGGTCCGGGCAGACCGTAAGGCAGAGGGAGCAGCCGGTGCATTTTTCCTGGTCGATGGCCGGGGCTTGCGGCCTGGCGTGTGGGTGTCGGTTTCTCATGATTGTCCATCATGCCCTGCTTTGCGAAAAAATGGAAGGGTTCGCATATGTAGTTGACGAAAAGACCGGGGACGCATAGTTTCAGCACAAGACGGCGCTGCCCGGTTTTTAAGAATCTGCGCCAAGCAATCTCGGCAGCCTCTGCGGTGCTCGGCTGCGTGACAATGGGATTTTGATTACGACGAGATAATCCCCGGAGGGAACATGTACTTCTGGCAAGGGCTTTTCCTGTATCTGGCGCCGGGCGGCCTGCTGCTCGCCGCGGCGCTGGCCGCCCTGCTGCACGATGGCCTGGCCCAATGGTTGTTCGGGATCACCTGGCTTTTCCCCCCGGCCTTGGGGCTTGTTGCCGTTTTTCTCGGCTGGCGGTTCAACCGCAGCCGGTTGATCTTCGGGGCGCTGGTGGTGCTTTTGGCCGGTCAACTGCTGCGCCGTTATGGCGGGGTTGCCCAGATCAACCAGCTCCTGGCCAGGTATGTGTTTCATATGGCCCTGCTGGCGCTGCCCCTCAACCTGCTCCTCTTTTCCTTCTGGCGGGAACGGGGCATTCTTACCGGCCAGGGTCTGCGCCGTTTTGGCTTCCTTCTTTTTCAGTTGCTCCTGCTGGCCGGGCTCTACGGGGTGCGTGGCCCGCTCATTGTGCGGCAGCTGGAGGGAATGACCGTTTCCCTGCCCCTGGCCGGCACCCTGTCCTCCCCGGCCCTTGCTGTTTTCGTTCTGGCTGCCCTGGGTCTTTCTTTTCGCTTTTGGCGGGAGCGCGATCTGTTGGATCATGGCTTCCTCTGGGCCATGGTCTGTTTGTTTCTTGCCCTGTTGGCCGGGAATCCCGCCCGGCAGTCCTATCTTTTCAGCGTGGCCGCGCTGATTCTCATTGTCGCCGCCACTGAGGCTGCCCACCGGATGGCCTTCCGGGATGAGCTGACCGGACTGCCAGGCCGGCGGGCCTTGAACGAGGCCCTGCTCAAGCTGGGCAACACCTACACCGTGGCCATGGTGGATATCGACTTTTTCAAGAAATTCAATGACCGCCACGGCCATGACGTGGGCGATCAGGTGCTGGCCATGGTGGCCGGTCTGCTCACCAGGGTTGGCGGGGGAGGGCGTCCCTTCCGCTATGGCGGCGAGGAATTCACCATCCTCTTTCCGGGCAAGGAACTGAAAGAGGCCCAGCCCCATCTTGAGAAACTGCGTCAGGCCGTGGCGGAGGCCGGGTTCAAGGTCAGGAGCGCGGGCCGGGCCGGCAAGAACCCGGGCAACAGGCAGAAGGACGGGGGCGCCGGGAAAAAGGTCTCGCTTACCATCAGCATCGGCATGGCTCAGCGCGGCACAACCAGGGAACCCCCCCAGGCCGTGATCAAGGCGGCGGATCAGGCTCTGTACCGGGCCAAGGAAGGGGGGCGCAACCGGGTGGCCAGCTGAGGGGATTTGTGGTCTAACCCCTTTTCCTCACGTCATTTCTTTGTTTGACTTCGCCAGAAATCCGGCCCTATAATTATGAAGGCATCTTTTCAATGGAGGAAGCCATGGGGTCAGGAGCACCGGGGTCTGTTTCGCAATCCGGCCACAGTTACTGGAAGATAACCGTGGTGGCGCTGGGTGTCACCTGCGCCGTCGCCGCCGGGCTGTACTATCTTGCCCGGCTCTATGTGCTCAATGAGGCGGAAAGAAACATCAAGGCCGTGCTGCTTTCCCATAGGGGCATGCACCGCTACATCCAGGAAATCATGCATCCCGCCTTCTACAAACTGAAGGCGGAAGGCTATGTCGCCGAAGAGTTCTATTCCCCGGAGATCCTCTCCTCGTCGTTCATCGTCAGAAACCTGCATAAATTGTACAATGAGGAACGGAAGGCAGCCGGGCTGGAAGAGGTTTACTACAAGATGGCCGCCCTCAATCCGCGCAATCCGGTGAATAAGGCGGACGCCCTGGAAGAAAAGCTCATCCGGATGTTCAACGAACACAAGGAAATCAAGGACTACCGGGCGGTCGTCTCGATCAACGGCAAGGACTATCTTTATGTCGCCCTGCCCTTTCTGGTGAACCAGCAGAAGTGTCTGAAATGTCATGGCAAGCGGGAGGATGCGCCCCTCGGCCTCCAGCAGCGCTATCCGGGGCAGGGGGGCTTTGGGGAGAAGGTCGGCGATATCCGGGCGATTGAGTCGATCCGCGCGCCCATGGGACACCAGTATTATCTCCTCTACATCGTCGTTGCCTCTGCCTTTGCCGGACTGCTGGCGGTGACCGGCTTGCTGCTTTTCAATACCCGGCTCAGAGACATGGTGCGGGCGCGGACCCAGGCGCTCGAGCAGGAGGTTGTCGAGCGCCGCAGGGCGGAGGAGGAGGTGCGCAAGGCCAATGAAGTCCTGGAAGAGCGGGTGGAGGAGCGCACCGCCCAGATCGTCGCGGCCAACAAGGAGCTCGATTCTTTCGCCTATTCGGTTTCCCACGATTTGCGGGCGCCCCTGCGCGGCATCGACGGCTTCAGTCAGGCCCTGCTGGAGGATTATGGCGAGCGGCTTGACGATACGGCAAAGGATTACCTCGGCCGGGTGCGGGCAGGCTGCCTTCGGATGGGGGATCTGATCGACGACATGTTGCAGCTTTCCCGGCTTTCCCGCGGGGAGATCCATCGCCGGGAGGTGGATCTGAGCGGCATGGCCGGAGAGATTGCCGGGGAGTTGAGGAAATCCGCCCCGGATCGGGCTGTTGCCTTTGATCTTGCTCCCGGGGTTGTGGTGAGCGGCGATGCCATATTGTTGCGGGCGGTGCTGGGCAATCTTCTGGGCAATGCCTGGAAATTCACGGGCAGGACCGAGGGGGCGAGGATTGCCTTTGGGACGCAGGAGCGCGACGGAAAAAAGGTGATCTTTGTCCGGGATAACGGCGCCGGCTTTGATATGGCTTACGTTGGCAAGCTGTTTACCGCCTTCCAGCGGTTGCATTCTCCCCAGGAGTTTGCAGGGACCGGGATCGGCCTGGCCACGGTGCAGCGGATCATCCACCGGCATGGGGGAGAGATCTGGGCCGAGGGCGAGGTGGGACAAGGGGCAACCTTTTATTTCACTCTGTAAGGAAAAGGGGCAAGGGATACGATGAGGGAAAAGATGATTCTACTGGTGGAAGACAATCCGGATGACGAGGCGCTGACCATCCGGGCTCTGCAGAAAAATAACATCCTGAATACGGTGGTGGTGGCGCGGGACGGGGCGGAGGCCCTTGATTTTCTTCATGGCACCGGCAAGCATGCCGGACGTGATCCCTCGGTTTTGCCCGAGTTGGTGCTGCTCGACCTGAATCTTCCCAAGCTCAGCGGCCTGGAGGTGCTGAAAAGGGTGCGGGAGGACGCGCGAACCAAGCTGCTGCCCGTGGTCATCCTCACCACCTCCAACGAGGACCAGGACAAGATCAGCAGTTATACGCTGGGCGCCAACAGCTTTATCCGCAAGCCCGTTGATTTTCAGCAGTTCAGCGAGGCGATCAGGCAGCTGGGCGTGTATTGGCTGGTGCTGAATCAGGCGCCCCCAGTGGTGAGGGCTTGAGCCGTGGCCGATAGCCTGCGCGTTCTATTGGTGGAAGACTCCGAGGATGACGCGGCGCTCGTGCTGCGCGCGCTCGGCAAGGGAGGGTTTGCGCCGAGCCACGAGCGGGTGGAGACTCCCGCGGCCATGGCGGCTTGCCTTGCCAGGCAGGAGTGGGATGTGATTCTCTCCGACTATTCCATGCCCAGGTTCAACGGCCTGGCGGCTCTCAAGCTCATGCAGGAAAAGGGGCTTGACCTGCCTTTTATCCTGGTTTCCGGCGCGGTCGGAGAGGAAAGCGCCGTGGAAATCATGCGGGCCGGGGCCTGTGACTATGTGATGAAGGATAAGCTGGCCCGGCTGGCGCCCGCCGTTATCCGGGGGTTGCGGGAGGCGAAAAACCGGAAGGCGGCGTCGGAGGCGGACAGAGCCATCGACACCCTGGTGCGGGGCATGGTCGGCACCACGGGGGGAGAATGTTTTGATCGGATCATCGGGGGCCTCTGTGATTGGCTGGGCGCGGATTATGGCCTTATCGGCGCCCTGGTCGATGGGGAGGTGCGGACGCTTTCTTTTTACCGGCAGGGAGAGGGGCAGAAAAATTTCAGCTATCCGCTGGCCGGGACGCCCTGCGAGGGGATTGTCCGGGATGTCTACAAGAGTTACCCCAAGGATCTCCGCCGCCTTTTTCCCGAGGACAAGGATATCAGGGAAATGGGGGTCGAGAGCTGTGTGGGTATCTCGTTGCGGGATGGTGAACAGAAGGTGCTGGGGGTGCTCAATATTTTTTCGAGCCGGGAGATGTTGTCTACGGCAAGGCTTCCGGAAATCCTGGAGATCGTGGCGGTCAAGGCGGCGGCCGAGATAGTGCGCCTTCGGGAAGAGGAAGAGCGGCGCGAGCTTGAGGCGCAGCTGCGGCAGGCCCAGAAGATGGAAGCCATCGGCACCCTGGCCGGGGGGATCGCCCATGATTTCAACAATATCCTGGCCGCGATTCTGGGCTATACCGAGCTGGCCAAACAGAAAATGATTCCGGAAAGCGAACCGGACCACTGTCTTGCCGAGGTGTTGAAGGCTACTGCCCGGGCAAAGGGGTTGGTGCAGCAGATCCTGACTTTCAGCCGCAAGGGCGAGCAGGAGATGAAGCCCCTGCGCATCCAGGGGGTGGTCAAGGAGGCGCTCAAGCTGCTGCGGGCCTCCATTCCTTCGAGCATTGACATCCAGCAGCGGATAGCCCCCGATTGTCGGGCTGTTCTGGCCGATCCAACCCGGATTCACCAGATTATCCTGAACCTCTGCACCAATGCCTCCCATGCCATGGAAGCAAAGGGCGGCACCTTGAGCGTGCTCCTCGAAAATACCGCCATGGGGAAAGAGGAGGCGCAGGCCCAGGGGCTGGCACCGGGGGAGTATGTTCTGCTGGTGGTGACCGATACGGGGCATGGCATGGGAAAAGAGGTGCTGGATCACATCTTTGAACCGTATTTTACCACCAAGGAGCAGGGCAAGGGAGCGGGCATGGGGCTTGCCATAGTGCATGGCCTGGTGATGGCCTCCGGGGGCAGGATTTCCGTGACGAGTACCATCGGCCAAGGCACGACCTTCAGGATTTTTTTCCCCCAGGTTCCGGACAAGGCAGGGGAGGAGGCTCCCCAGAAGATCTGCGCTCCCCCGGAAAAAGGCAGTGAGCGTATTTTTGTCATCGATGACGAACAGGCCATCGTGGCCATGGAGAAACTCGCCTTGGAACGCCTTGGCTATCAGGTGCGACTCTTTTCCGACAGCGAGGAGGCTCTGGCCGCTTTCCGGGGTGATCCCCAGGGTTGTGATCTGGTGGTGACCGACCAGACCATGCCCCATCTTTCCGGCATGGAACTGGCCAAGGCATTTTTGCAGATCCGTCCGGATCTGCCCATCATCCTCTCCACCGGGTACAGCTCCCAGGCCTCGGAAGAGGATGCCGTCCGGGTCGGGATTCGCCGCTTTATCATGAAGCCGGTGAACATTGCCCAGCTTGCCGGTGCCATACGGGAACTGCTTGATCAACGGTAGGAATTTTCCCGATTCCCTCCCCTTTTTTTCGAAGTGAAGATTTTCCCGCTCTGTGCTATCCTTGCGCCTGAAATTGTAAGGCTCTTGCAAAACTCTTCGAAAATAAAGCCCCTCCCTTGACGGGAGGGGGCAGGGGGGTGGGTGAAGCTGCAATCTGCCGATTGTATGGCTGTTCCCCCTCACCCTAACCCTCCCCCGCCAGGTAAGCGTAGACTCCGGGGGGGAGGGGACTTTGGAGCTTTTTGCAAGAGGCGTGTTCGCCCTGAAATTCTCTTGTCCAGATAAGGAGTTGCCCCAATGAGTGTCGAGCCCAATAAAATCATCTATTCCATGATCCGCGTCGCCAAGTTTTACGACAAGAAGCCGATCTTGAAAGACATCAGCCTTTCCTATTTTTACGGGGCCAAGATCGGGGTCTTGGGGATGAACGGTTCGGGCAAGTCGTCGTTGTTGCGGATCCTGGCCGGGGTGGACAAGGAGTTCAACGGCGAAACCCACATCTCCCCCGGCTTGACCGTGGGCTATCTTGAGCAGGAGCCTCTTCTCGAAGAGGGGAGAACCGTGATCGAGATCGTGCGCGAGGGAGCGCAGGAGGCGGTGGATCTGCTGGCCGAGTTCGAGGAGATCAACAACAAGTTCGCCGAGCCCATGGACGATGACGCCATGGACAAGCTCATCGCCCGGCAGGGGGTGGTGCAGGAGAAACTCGACACCCTGGACGCCTGGGATCTCGACGCCCGGCTGGACATGGCCATGGACGCCCTGCGCTGCCCGCCGGGGGAGACGCCGGTAAACGTTCTCTCCGGCGGCGAGAAGCGGCGGGTGGCCCTGTGCCGCTTGCTCTTGAAAAAGCCCGACATCCTGCTCTTGGACGAGCCCACCAACCATCTGGACGCCGAAACCGTTTCCTGGCTGGAGCAGCACCTGCAGCGCTACGAAGGCACGGTCATCGCCGTGACCCATGACCGTTACTTCCTCGACAATGTGGCGGGCTGGATTCTCGAGCTGGACCGGGGCCAGGGCATCCCCTGGAAAGGCAACTATTCCTCGTGGCTTGAGCAGAAGGAAAAGCGGCTGGCCAACGAGGAAAAGGAAGAGAGTAAGCGGCGCAAGACCCTGCAGCACGAGTTGGAGTGGATCCGCATGAGCCCCAAGGGCAGGCACGCCAAGTCCAAGGCCAGAATCCAGGCCTATGAGGAGCTGCTGGGCAAGGAGGCGGAAAAGAGGACCAAGGATCTGGAGATCTACATTCCGCCCGGACCGCGCCTTGGCAAGATCGTCATCGAGGCCGAGGCTATCAGCAAGTCCTTCGGCGACCGGCTGCTTTTCGAGAACCTGACCTTTTCCCTGCCCCCAGGCGGCATCGTCGGGGTGATCGGCCCCAACGGCGCGGGCAAGACCACGCTGTTCAAGCTGATCACCGGGCAGGACAAGCCCGACTCCGGCTCCATCCGCTTGGGCGAGGCGGTGAAGCTCGCCTATGTGGATCAGTCCCGGGACGTGCTGGACCCGGAGCAGACCATCTGGCAGGCCATTTCCGAGGGCCAGGAAACCATCACCATGGGCGACCGCGAGGTCAACTCCCGCGCCTATGTGGGCAGGTTCAACTTTTCCGGCGCCGACCAGCAGAAAAAGGTGGGGCTCCTTTCCGGGGGCCAGCGCAACCGGGTGCATCTGGCCAGGATGCTTAAAGAAGGGGCCAATGTCATCCTGCTGGACGAGCCCACCAACGACCTGGACGTCAGCGCCCTGCGCGCCCTGGAAGAGGCGTTGGAGAACTTCGGCGGCTGTGCCGTGGTCATCAGCCATGACCGCTGGTTTCTCGACCGCATCGCCACGCACATGCTGGCATTTGAGGGGGATTCCCAGGTGGTCTGGTTCGACGGCAACTACTCCGAATACGAGGAAGATCGCAAGGCCCGGTTGGGCGATGCCGCCGCCCAGCCCCACCGGATCAAGTACCGCCACCTGACCCGCGCTTGAGGACGATCTTTTTTAAGGATGAAAACCCATGGCTGCCAAGCCGCCGGCGACCATGGGTTTTTTTTTGTCTAACATTATCAGGATGTTGAGTGCCAAGGGAAGGACGCAAGCAATCGCGTTATGCCTGCGGTGTGCTGGGTGCATCTGACCGAATTGTTTGAGAAAAAATAAAAAAGAAGAAGACGGCAACCAATTTTTCTGCATATACTGGATTGGGGTAGCATGAATAGCGTTATTCTCCTGGAGGAGAACGAATGCGTCCATCCGGTTCACCAAAGGGTTTCTTCCGCCGTCTTCTGGCGGCTGGCACCATCAGAAGAAAAACCCTGGCCATTCTCGTGGCCACTTTTCTCTCTTCGTTCCTCATTCTCCACACAGTCTCCCGATACGTTCTTCTGCAAAGTTTCAAGGAACTGGAAATCCACTCGGCCAGGCATTGCCTGAACGAGATCGGCAATGATCTGGGCGCAGATATAGAGGGGCTGGATATCATCACCCGGGACTGGGCCTGGTGGGACGATGCCGGCGCCTTTGTGGCCAAGCCAACCCATGAATTCATTGCCACGAACCTGGGTGATGAAACCTTTGCCGGCATGAAGGTG
>JAJZRF010000052.1 GCA_021847425.1 Deltaproteobacteria bacterium
ATTCCGTGCCTCTTAATTACACGGCTTACAGCGCGGTGGACGCCATCGCCCACGTGCTCGAAGGCTATTTCACCAAAGAGCCCGGCACCCATCTCCAGGACCGGCTGGTGGAAGGGATCGTCAAAACGGTGATCGAAACCACCAACCTGATCATGGCCGAGCCCACCCACGCCAAGGCGCGCGGTTCCTTTATGTGGACCGCCACCCTGGCCCTCAACGGCCTGACCCCGGCCGGAATCGGCGCCTACAGCTTTCCCAACCACATGATCGAGCATGCCCTGAGCGGGATCTACAATATCCCGCACGGGGCCGGACTGTCCATCGTCATGCCCGCCTGGCTGAAGTGGTATTTGCCAAAAAATCCCAGCCAGTTTGCGCGGTTCGCCAGGGAGATTTTCGGGCTGGATTCCGGAAAAGCAGGGATTGCTGCGCTGGAGCAATGGTTTGTGACGATCAAGTCGCCGGTGCGGCTGCATGAGGTGGAAATCCCGGCAGCCGACATCGGGGCAATCGCGGAAAACGCCGAAGGCCTTGCCCGGCAGTGGGGGATTGGCGGGCTCTACCCCAAGGAAACCATTGCCGAGATCCTGAGGCTGGCGGTGTAGGCAGGAGTTAAAAATGAGGCGAAGAGATGGGGAACTTTCCCGCAACTTTTCACTCGCCATTTTTAACTTTGCCTTGCTTTACCGCTGCTCATCGCCCGTTCCTCAAGAAAAAACACCGTGTGTTGCTGGCGTTGATGCCCTCCGACGTTTTCCTGTTCCGGGAAAAAACAGACATAGCCGTGGGTGGGCGACCCGCCCTTTGCCAACCCCACGGCGTTGAGCAGCGGACCGGAAAACCGGGCGAAAATCCCCCGTTTGAAAAATTCGTTCCTGGTCAGCCGGGTATAGTGCCCCGGCTGGGATTCCGGCAGCTGGCGCCAGAGATAGTCCCTGATCTCCTTGGCTGGTTGGGCGGCAAGACAGGGTGGCAGCAGCCTCTGCCCGCTCACCAGCCAGTCAAACCGGAGCAGCTCGCAAAACAGCTCCCGGTCCGGCCTGGTCTGGGCCAGCTCAACCAGCATCCTGGTCATGAGCTCCTGGGTTTTCGCATAGGCGAAAAAATCCGCCTGCTGGCAGATGGTGAGCAGGTTGACAAAAAAGCCAAAGGGCTCTTCTTCTTTTTTCCTGATATAATCCAAGGTGTTACGAAAAAACCGGTTGTTGTGGAAGGATTCCAGACACTCGCCCAGCCAGAACAGACGGCGCAGAGCCGCATGATCCAGCCAGCGGGTGGCCAGCACCGAATAGGGCGGCGCCGCGGAGCTGATAAGGGAGAACTCCTCCGCGGCCCGGCTGATCGGGGTGCCGGGCAGAACCTTCAACAACCCCATCTGGAGATGGTGGGCCGCCATGGCGAAGGCCTCGTTCAGCGAGGTCCTGAAGGTTGCCTCGCTTTCGCAGGGAAGCCCGAGAATCAGATCCAGATGCAGATGGATGTTGCCCAACGCCGCCAGCCGACGGATGTTCTCCCCGGCCCTGGCCAGATCCATCCTCCGGTTCACCGCGGCCAGGGTGGCCGGGTTGGTGGACTGCAACCCGATCTCAAACTGGAAGCGCCCTTGGGGAACCTGGGCCAGGAAACCGAGCATCTCTTCGTTGAACAGATCCGGGGCGATCTCGAAATGAAAGAGGGTCTCGCCGGGCTGGGCGAGGAGGTAGCGCCAGATGGCCAGGGCCCGCTCGGGCAGGGCGTTGAAGGTCCGGTCCACGAAGCGGATGATCTTCGGGCCATGGGCAAGGATTTGGGCCAGCTCTTGCTCCACCTCGGGCAATTCCCGGTAGCGCACCCCGTGCTCCACCGAGGAGAGACAGTAACTGCAGGAAAACGGGCAGCCACGGGATGACTCATAATAGATATTGCGGTGCTCAAGATGCAGGGCAAAATCATTCTCCCGGTACGGCATGGCAAACGGGGGGGAGCTGGCGGCGCAGTACTCGGCCTGCAGGGCGCCCGCTGCCAGATCGCGGAAAAAATCATCCCCCAGCCCCTCCACCTCGCCCCGGACAACGGCGCAGCCCGCGGGCAGGTTTTCCGCGGCCATGAAGGTTGCCTCCGGCCCGCCCAGGATGATTGGCACCCGGGGCAGAATCCGCCGCAGATCAGCAACGAGCCGCATGGTATAGTCGGCATTCCAGATGGACACGGAAAAACATACAACCTCCGGCTGGTCGCCGGTGATCCGGACCAGGGTCTGGTAATAGGGATCGTTAATGGTGAACTGGCGCAGGACAAGGCAGCTTTCCGGCAGCCCCTGCGCCAGGGCGTTGCGCACATGAAACAGCGCCGGGCAGGAATGGGAATAGCGGGCATTGAGGGTGATCAGGCTGATTTGCATTGTCTAACCTGCGGGAAAGGGGTACATATTTGTTTTACAAAGACGTGACCGAGCGTCGACTCCGAAGGTACACCATTTGATTTTTAAAACAATTCTATTCGCGTTGCTACGCCCCTGGGTTAACTTTCCATCCTTAACTTTCAACTGTTAATTGACCATCATGCTCCCCTATCCCCAGATCGACCCTGTTCTCCTCCGCCTCGGCCCCCTTCAGGTCCGCTGGTACGGCCTCATGTATGTCCTGGGCTTTATCGCCTCCTATCATCTGGTCCGCCACCAGATCAAGCGCTACAACCTCACCGGGCTGGCCAAGCATTTTGAAAACCTCAACCTGGTGCTGATCATCAGTCTGGTGGTGGGCGCCCGCTTGGGCTATGTCCTGTTCTACAACCCCGCCTACTACCTGGCGAATCCCCAGGATATCCTGGCCACCTGGCAGGGCGGCATGTCCTTCCACGGGGCGCTTGCCGGCATGCTGGCCGGCGGTCTGATCTTCTGCCGGGTCACCGGCCTCCCCTTCTGGCAGACCGCGGACATCTACATCATCACCACCCCCATCGGCCTGGGGCTGGGCAGAATCGGCAACTTCATCAACGGCGAACTCTATGGCCGCATGAGCGATGTCCCCTGGGCCATGGTCTTTCCGGCGGGCGGGCCGCTGCCGCGCCATCCCTCCCAACTCTATGAAGCGTTCCTCGAAGGAGTCGTGCTCTTCTCCCTGCTCTGGCTCCTGAAAAATCAATACTGGCGTCGGCGCTGGCCGACCGGTTCGCTTCTGGCCCTCTTTCTCCTGCTGTACGCCTTCTTCCGGATCTTGGTTGAGTGCTTCCGCCAGCCCGACGCCCAGCTCGGTTTTTTGTTCAATTTTTTCACCATGGGCCAGTTGCTCAGCAGCCTGATGATCGCCACCGGGCTGCTCATCCTCGTCTTCAGACGAAAAAGCAACGGGCCTGCCTGATCTCTTGACGCAGATAAACTTCAGATGTTTAGGAGCCGTCACGGAATAACCATCACCATGGCAACGCGCGCCGCTAGCGCCGCTGCCGTCCTTGCTGTTTAAAATTAGGTGAAAATTTTACGGCAACGGCTTACACTGCTCGGGAAACAAAAAACAACAGGCAACGCGTGCAACACCATAAACACGCTTTCGCCGGTTGTTACAGCTCCTCGGCCAAAGACCATGCTCAAGACCATAGAACAATGCGGCGGGCCGCAGCGCACGCCAGACGCGAGACCTGCAACCGGTTGCAACCACCGGATGCAGGGACTCTTTTTCTTCCTTTTTCTCCTGTGTATAACCATGACCCATACCCCTGTTGAAGCCGATGAAATCGCCCCGCATCTGTACAAAAACACCCTCGACAACGGCCTGACCGTTCTGGTCAAGGAGACCCCCGGCACCAAGGTGGCCACGGTCCAGATCTGGGTCAAGGCGGGGAGCATTTACGAGGATGCCCATGAAGCGGGCATCACCCATCTCATCGAACACATGATCTTCAAGGGCACGCCCACCCGCGCGCCCGGCGAGGTGGCCGGGGCCATCGAGGCGGTGGGCGGCCAGATCAACGCCTACACCTCCTACGAATACACGGTCTACCACGCCACCCTCTCTTCCCGGTACTGGGCGGATGCCATGGAGGTGCTCACCGACGCGGTGCTGCACTCGAATTTCGACGCCAATGAGCTGGAGCGGGAAAAAAAGGTGGTGCTGGAAGAGATCCGCATGCGCAAGGACCGGGCCAATATCGCCCTGTTTCAGGAGCTCATGGCCCACGCCTACACGGTGCATCCGTACCGGCTGCCCATCAGCGGCACGGCGGAGAGCGTCAGCGGTATCAGCCGCGACGACATCCTCAACTACATGAAAAACCATTACTACCCCGGCAACTTCACCGTGGTGGTGGTGGGCGATGTCCGGGTGCAGCAGGTGATGGACACGGTGAACAATCTGATGGGCGGGCTGCCCAGAAGCGATGCCCAGCCGCCCGCCATCCCCACGGAGCCGGCCCAGCAGGCAACCCGCCTCTTCGCCCTCAACGAGGACGTCAATCAGACTCAGCTGGCCCTGGCCTTTCCCGGCTCTGCCTTCAAGGGTCAGGATGCGGCCGTTCTTGACGTGATGACCAGCATTCTCGCCAGCGGCGACACCTCCCGCCTCTACACCCGGCTGCGCAACGACAAGGGGCTGGTCTACCGCATCGACGGCTCGAACTTCACCCCCCGCGATCCGGGTCTGCTGGAGTTCACCGCCACCCTGGACCCGGACAAGGTCGCGCCCGCCCTCGAAGAAACGCTCACCGAGATTTTCCGGATGAAATACAGCTTGGTGAGCGATGAGGAGCTTGACCGGGCCAAACGCAACCTGGAGAGTGATTTCATCTTCAATCTGGAGCGGGCCGAAGGCCAGGCCAGGGTCTTGGGCTCCTTCGAGATGCTGAGCGGAGATCCGCGCGAGGACAAATATCTTGCCCGGATCCGGGCGGTGAGCAAGGAAGATATCCAGCGGGTTGCCGCCTTCTATCTTAAGGGAGAGCATCTCACCGTGGGCACCATTGCCCCGCTCGGCACCACTCTGGCCCTGAATCAGGAGCAACTGGCGCGGATTATCGCCAAGGCCGAGGCGGCAGCCAAGCTGGGCCAGCCCGCCTCACGGGTGAGCGACGCCTACCTGACCGGGGTCCATCGCTTTGTGCTGAAAAACGGCATCCGCCTCCTGGTCCGCGAAAACCATGACGTGCCCACCGTTTCCATCCGGGCCGTCCTGCCGGGCGGACTCCGCGGCGAGACCGAGACCACCAACGGCGCTTTCGCCTTTATCAGCGAACTCCTGCCCAAGGGCACGGAGCAGCTGAGCGCGGAGGAGCTGGCCAGGCAGGTGGCCAACATGGCCGGATCTCTCGGCGGCTTCACCGGCAAGAATACCTTCGGGGTCAAGGGCGACTTTTTGTCCCGCTTCACCAGCCAGGGGCTGGCCCTGGTCCGGGATGTCATCGTCACCCCGGCCTTCAACCCGGCAGAGGCCGAGAAGGTGCGGCCGGAACTGCTCTCCCAGCTCAAAAACCAGGAAGATTCCCTGCCCAGCCTGGCCTTCAAGGAATTCAACAAACAGCTGTTCATGGGCCATCCCTACGGTCTCAACACCCAGGGCAGCGAGACCGTTATCCGCAACCTCACCGTGGCCGAGCTGAAAAGGCTGTACGAAGAACACGCCCGGCCCGAATCCCTGGTTCTGGCCGTGGCAGGCGATGTTGACGCCGAAAAGGTCAGGGAGACGGCGGAGCAGCTTTTCGGCCCCTGGCAAAAACCGGTGGTGGAAAAACCGCAGATCGAGGAAAGCATTCTCCCCCCCGATGTGCCGGCCGGTCCGGACATTGTCAACATCCCCCGGGACAAGCAGCAGGTGCATATCATCATCGGCTTTCTCGGCACCACCCTGAGCAGTCAGGACCGCTACGGCCTCGAGGTGCTGGATACCGCCCTTTCCGGCCAGAGCGGCCGGTTGTTCACCGAACTGCGCGACAAGGAGAGCCTGGCCTACAGCCTCTCTTCCTTCTCCCTGCTGGGGCTGGACACCGGCTCCTTCGGCATCTATCTCGGCACCAGCCCGGACAAGAAGAACGAGGCTATCAAGGCTGTCTGGCAGCAGCTCTACCGGGTGAGGGAAGAGCCGATCAGCGAGGAGGAGCTGGCCAAGGCCAAGAATGTCCTGATCGGCAATTACGAGCTGAGCCTGCAGACCCGCGGCAATCAGGCCATGGAAATGGCCTTGAACGAAATCTACGGCCTGGGGCAGGATTTCGGCAATCGCTATGTACACGCCATTGAGCAGGTCGATGCCAAAACCGTGCAAGCCATGGCCCGCAAATACATCCGGCCCGAGCACTATGTGCAGATCACGGTGGGGGCCGACCCCCTCCTTCCGGCCTCGGAGCCCGAAATAGCGCCCCAAGCCGGACCCGAGGCCGCTCCGCCGGTCCAGCAACCCCAGCCCGCGGGTCCGAACCCCTCAACAAAGATCGGTGAATAAGATGCTGCGTACCATGATCGCCCCCTCCATCCTTTCCGCTGATTTCGCCCGGCTGGGAGAAGAAATAACCGCTGCGGCCAAGGGTGGCGCGGATGTGATCCACATCGACGTGATGGACGGCCATTTCGTGCCCAATATCACCATCGGCCCCCTGGTGGTGAAGGCGGTGCGCAAAATCACCGACCTGCCCCTGGATGTCCATCTGATGATCGAAAATGCCGACGCCTACTTGGAGGATTTTGCCAGGGCCGGGGCGGACTGGATCACAGTGCATGTGGAAACCGGCTATCACCTGCACCGGACCATCCACCGCATCAAGGAGCTGGGCAAGAAGGCCGGGGCGGTGCTCAACCCGGCCACCCCGCTTGAGAGCCTTACAGAGATCCTGCCCGATCTGGATCTGGTCATGCTGATGACCGTGAATCCCGGCTTTGGCGGGCAGTCGTTCATCGAAAGCTCCCTGGCCAAGATCAGGAAGCTCAAAAAAATGATCGACGACCGCCACCTTTCCGTGGGCATCGAGGTGGACGGCGGGGTGAGCCCGAAAACCATCGGCTCCATTGCCGCGGCCGGGGCCAATATCTTCGTGGCCGGGTCCGCCGTGTTCGGCCAGGACGACTACGCCAGGGTCATCGGTGAGCTCAAGGGTCGTTGCTGAAGTTCTTGTCCCAGTTTCGCGTTAGACAGATGATTCGGAATCATCATTCTCCGCTGCGCCCTGTCCGTTCCAGCCAGAGTTCCTCCATCTCCTGCCGGTCAAAGAGGTAGGTGGTGTTGCAATAATGGCAGCAAGCCTCCACTGGAAATGGCCCGCTGCACAGCTCCTCAAGATCTTTTTCCGGCAGGGTGAGAAGACGACCGCCCAAATCTTTTTTGGAGCAGGGGCAGGCAAAAAGTACCGGCGCGGTGGTGAGCAGTTCCGGCTGAAAAGCAGCGAATTGTTCGGCCAGGAAAGGTTCCACCCCGCCGCCTTCTCCAAAATAGCGCCCCAGCGAGGGCAAGCCCGCAATCCGTTCCTCCAGCTCCGCCATGAGCTCGGGCTTGGCTCCGGGCATGGCCTGCAGCAACAGGCCGCCAGCCCCCACCGGCAGTCCCTCGCCGTCGAACTGAATGCTCAGCGCTATGGCGGTTGGGGTCTGCTCCGAGGTCTGGAAATAATGGCTGAGATCCAGGGCCAGGTTCCCGTATTCCAGCATGGTGGTTCCGGTAAACGGCTGGCTACCGCCTTCCAGGCGGGTGCTCACCGAGAGAAATCCAGCCCCGAAAAAAGGCGTGAGGTCAAAGGAGTCCAAGGGGGTTTCCAGGGGAATCGGGGTCTGCCGCAGGTAGCCGCGCACCTCGCCTGCGGCGTTACCCTCCGCCACCAGCCCCTTGATCGGGCCGGAACACTCGATCCGCAACGCAAGCCGGTCCTTGTTCCCCTTCAGGCTCGTGGCCAGCAGGGCCGCAGCCAGGCAACCATGCCCCAGGACCAGGGTTTCCAGCAACCCGAGCCCGTGCCTGGTCCGCATCTCCTTGACCAAATCGGTCCCTTGCACCAGGACCCCGCGCACCGCTTTGCCGCCCAGCAGAAAGCGGGTGCGGCCATCAGCCAAGCCTCTCAATACTCCCCCAGATACTGTCTGAATTCCGTCCGGACCTCCTGGAAAGGCACGGCAAAGCCGATTCCCTGGGCGTCGCGAAGAACCATGGTGTTGATGCCGATGAGGCCGCCCTGCTCGTCGATCAATGGTCCGCCGCTGTTTCCCGGGTTGATGGGGGCGTCGGTCTGGATAAACTTCCGGCCGTTGTACTCCCGGTAGCCGGAAACGATCCCCGAGGTCACGGTATGCTGCAACCCCTTCGGATTGCCGATGGCATAAACCCTCTGACCCTGGCCGAGATGGTGGGTATCCGACACCGGCCGGATAAAAGGCGCATTGTAACAATCCACCGAGAGCAGGGCCAGGTCGGCATGGTCGCTCATCTTCAGGGATTGCACGGTTAATTCGCTGCCGTCGATCAGGATTACCTTGATATCCGAACTCCACGAAGCGCGCTCGATCCGCTGGAGCTGGCCAAGGATCTCCTTGTGCAGGGCGCTGTATTTCTCGTACGCCTCCTGCCGCCGCTGCAACTCCTCTTCCACCTGTTGCCGCACCCCGGCGTCCCGGATGTTACCAACCTGACCTTGCAGCACCTCCCTGTTCCGCCGGTCCCGCTCCAGGTCGGCGGCCAGCTTGTCCGCGTTGCCCTTCAGAGTCTTCAGCTGGGCGGCATTGAATTCCACCACATGCCGGTTGGTGACAATGTAGCCATTGGCTGTGACAAAAAATCCGGAGCCGCTCCCCCAGGGAGTTTTGATAAAAACCGTGGCATTCCGGGCCTGCTCCACCCCATTGCTCACCGGGAAGGCGGCGGCCAGCTTTCCGGCCAGCCCTTCACCTCCTTGGGGCTGATCCGCCCCACCCTGCCGCGGCGTCGTCTGCGAGGCGGTTCTTCCCTCCCGTTGCTGTCCCGGAGAGGCGACGGGCGCGGGCTGCCCGGTATCCACCGCTGTTTTTTGGTGCGGGGCGAAGGCATACCAGCTGGCTGATGCCCCCACCAGCAAGGCAACCACCACGCCCGTGAGCCCGGAACCGCTCCGTTTCAGCGGGGGAGGCGCCATTTCCATGGGGTCCGGCAGGGGGGTCTCCTCCTCCACCTTTTTCTGGAGCCGGGCAAAAATTACCCCGCATCGTTCGCATTCCTGCTCGCCGGTTTGCACATGGCCGCATTTCGGACAGTTCAATTTCCCACCCCCCATGGTCTCCCGCCGGGCAACAGAGTATTGCCCGGATACGAATTTATACACCATTGACCGGGACAAAAAAAAGCCCGCTTTGTGCAAGCAGGCTTTTTTTATAAGCAAGAAAGAAGAAAAATTACTGGGGAATCCCCCACAGGGGGCTTTGCCGCTTGGAAACAGAGGTGATGCTGATCTCTTTGCTTGCCCGCTGGCCGCCGGGGTCCGTCGCGGTCACCCGAATGACGATCTTTGTTTTTTGCTCCGTCCGAAAGGCAGAGGGCACCACAAAGGAAACCGTCGATTCTGCCCCGTGGCGTTTATCGAAGTCCACCGGCGGGCCGGCCAGCTGCTCCCAGCTGTAGTGCAAGCCGCCGGGCGAATCATCCCTGCTGAGCCCTGCGTCAAGCGTCACGGTTTCCCCCACCTTGTACGAATCAGCCACCGGCCTCAGGACCAATACGGGCGGTTTGTCGTTGGGTTTCACCGCGATGATCAGCTTCCGGACCTTGGAGAAAACCCCGGCCGACTTGAAGCGGTACCGTATCACCTCCAGGCCGCCGAAATACCTGTCCGGCTCATAGCGATGCCGGCTGCGGTCGAGACGAATCAGGGTGCCGCGCAGGGGCGACTCGCCGAGAATTTCCACCGACACCTTGGCGCCAAAAGGCCCCTTATTGGCGGCAGCCCAGATGTTTTTCCAGTTAATGGTGAGCGGGACGGTGCTCAGGGTATGGAGCCGCACATTCTTCGCCCCCACCACCGGCCGCGCTTCCGGTGGGGCTGCTTCCGCTACGGCTGGCGTGCCTCCCTCCGGGCCCATGATCCCGACCTTGGCTGGGGCGCTGCTCAGCTGCCCGTCGGAAACGCGGAATTCAAAACTGTCTTCCCCTGGAAAATCCTTGTTGGGCAGATAGGTGATCTTGGGCAGATCCCCGGAGATCCTGCCGAACTTGGGAGGAGTCACAATTTCAAACTTCAAGGGATCGTTGTTTGGATCCGTGCCGGTAAGCTCGATGGCCAGGCTCTCGTTGGGTTTTGTCATGCGCCAGCGGGACTCGTTGGCAACAGGCGGGGCATTGGGGGGGGCAACGGGCGGCGCGGCAACCGGAGGGACGACGGGCTTCTCCTGGACGGGCACCACGGGAACCGGCATCTCGCCCTTCCTGTTTTTCATGAAGAAATATCCCCCGCCTCCCGCCAGGAGGATAAGGCAACAGACCACGACAGCCAGGCCGGTTTTTTTCTTCCCGGTTTTAGGCGGCGGAGTAAAGGGGTGATCAGTGCCCGAAGCAGAGGGCTTTTCCCGGCTGTTATCCATAGTTGCCTCCGCAAGGAAGTCCGGCACAGCGGCAACGGGAGAGGCCGTGGCAAAAATATCTTCTTCGCCCAGCCCTCCCTGCGGTGCTGTACCAACGGTATTTGTTTCATCGGGGATATCGGGCAGGTCGCCAAAATCAAACTCATCGTCATCAACCCCGCCATCATCCGGCAAACCGAAACTATCTTCTCCAGGGGCTTGAGCCCCTGCTTTTCCGCTTCCGTTCTGAGCGACCTCGGCAAAACTCACCGTTTCCGCGCCTTTTGACTCCCCGCCGCCCATATCGGAAAAAAGATGGTCGATATCATCCTGGCTGGGGGCGCCCGACCCCTCGGTCATGGCTGGTTCGCCTGAGTCCTTTTCCTTTTCCGGGCTGGAAAAGAGTCCGTCAATATCCGATTGGTCCAGATCAAAATCATCGCCAGCCGGCGGCGGAGCCGCAACCGCAGGCGCGTCCCCGCCGCCGAGCAGGGAATCGATATCGGACTGGTCCAGCTCGGCGAATCCTTCGCCGCTTTTGTTTGCGGCGGAGACAGGCGCGCCAACACCGCCTCCGAGGAGCGCGTCGATATCGGACTGATCCAGCTCCCCGTCGCCAATACCGCCGGACGGCGGTCCACTGGGCGGTGCGCCGCCGCCAAGCAGGGAGTCGATGTCGGATTGAGCCATTTCATCGGCGGCATCTTTCGCCGGACCACCGGGCGTCTCTTCCGCCAGGTCGTCCAGCCAGTCGTCTATTTCAAGGCCTGATTTTTCTTCTTCTGCCATAATCTCCCCCGATTCCCCACGGCTCACACAAGCGCTTACTGCATATAGACATAGCTGTGGAGCGCCCGATAAACGGGTTCCGACATCTGGACATTCACCACATAGGACCTCCGCTCTCCCCGGGTATTGGCCGCGATGATATCAATCCGCAGATACCCGTCCACTTCCTGAAGAATTCCGGAAACCTTCTGCTCATTCTCGCCTGCCACCGCAGGCCGCCAGACGGCCAGCGATTCATTGCCGATCACCGCGGCCATTTGCTCGGCCAGGGTCGCGCCAAGCAGGGAAATCCTCTGCCTGGTGGAAAACTCACTGAGAACAACAAAGGGTTCGATCGCCACCGGCGAGGCATCGAAAAAACCATGCAGATGCGCCATGGCGTCACTGCCGACCATGGCCACGAGGCTGGTGAGCGACGAGTAGCTTTTCTGGCCGACCACCCCCTCGGTGGCCGATCCCTGGCCATCCCCCTCTTTTTCCAGGGCCCAGGCCCCGGTGGCCCAAAAGACGCAAAGCAGAACAAGCAGCACGGCCTGCGTCGGAAAAACGATTCTTTTCACGACTCCGGAGATCTTCATGCGGGGTTTCCTCTTACCGGCCAATGCCCTTCACGGCAATTTTATAGGGGGCTTCGGGGGACTGGAACAGGGCCAGCAGTTCCCGGGTAAGCGGCAACGTATAACGCCAGGAGGTCTTGGCCACCCCATCGCTGAGACGGACAAGACGGCCTTGGATGATCAGGGTCTTGCGGGTATTGGCAAAGGTGGTCACCACCACATACTCGAGTTCGGGGGTTTTGTTCGCCAGCTCGCCGATGTTCCGGGTGAGGATGAATTCTCCGGTCTGGGGCAGGATTGTGATATCCTTTCCCATGCGAAGTTCTGTTACCTTGAGGCCGCGATCCGTCAGATCGGTAAGCAGGTATTCGCCCATGACCCGGCCAAACTCGGTGTCACGCTTGAAATCGGAAAGGGGCACGGCATTGACCACCGCAATCTTGCCGGAAAAGCTCTTTTCGCTCTCCTCCTGCATCTTATAGTACACCTTCCCTGCCACTTCCTTGGACATTTCCGACAGGAGAATTTCCGTCCCCACGGTTTTTGCGCTGTCCGGCATATACTGATAGACATTATACTTGGTCGGCACCCTGCGCACTTCCGCCGCCGTTGGAGCGGCACACCCCGTGCTGGCAAACAAAACCATTCCCAGGCAACAGCATATCGCTTTTCCCCTGCCCTTTTTCATCCTGTCCTCCTTGAACCGTTGTGCTCTCTTTCCATGGAAAGCCATGTTTCTATGCATCCCTGCGGATATCGTATCATAATTCCAATTTTTTCATATACAGCGGCTCCGGTTTTTCCAGCCGGACCGAGGCGGTGTCCGCCAGCAGCTGCTCGGCCAGTTTATTTCTCGGGATGATGACCGTGGCCGCGGAGAGGAGCTTGGCGCTTCTGTTGTCGATGATCCTGGCGTTGATGACAATACTGTCTTTGCTGGCGGTGTAGGTGCCGGTGAGCATGGCCCCGGCTGCCGGCATCTGGTTGACCTCGGCGGGATTCCGGGAGAGGCCGAACTCGCCGCGTTTTTCCTGGAGCAGGATCGCCTGGCTTTTCCGGATCTCGACCACCTCGTAATGGTGCTGCTGCAACTCGTTCATCAGCTGTTCCGCAACATATCGCCCCAGAGAAGAGGTGCGGGTCAGTTTTTTCAGCTCGACAAAGGTGCAGACCAGGACACCCTTGCCCAGATCGCCGTTTTCCGGATCAGCATCCGCCAGGTGGCGAAACAGATCGTTGGCCAACCCCTGTATCTCCGTGCGCAAGACAACGGCTTCAGGGGCAGCGGCCTGGATCGGAGGCTTGTCTTGGGTGAAAGACCAGAAGGGTGCGGCCTGGGCCTGGACCGGGAAAAAAAGCAGGGCCAGCGCCACGATGAGGGGGTGGAAAGAAGGGGTCGGCCTGTCAGGGCATCGTTTGCTTGGTAATTGCATATCTCGCCGTTCTCCTTTATTATATCACGCCGAAAAGCCGCCTCCGCGCCGCCAAACGCCGTTTGCGGAAAAGAGCTCTCCGTTTGTCCTTAATCATCGGTTGGCCGACACTTTGTCTTTAACAAAAAATGCTTTTCAAATTGAGAAGATAGGCGCCATGAAACTGTCCGGATCTTGCCTGCCGGAGCCCATGGTGTGCTTTGGCAACAACATGTGGTATGACTGTTGATACAGACAGCTATATCTTGCGGAAAATCAAAACGGTCAGGCCGTGAAATTTTTTTCCGCCATTCATCCAGTCATCCGGGGGCTGAGGCCATGACCGATAGAGAAAGTTTGCTGGCGGAAGAGATTCTCATTGTCCGCCATTCCGGAGAAATCCCGGAAATCGCCTTCCACAGCTCCCTGTATTATCTCTGCGAAGACCCGGCAGGGCCGCAACTCACCTTGAGGGGAAAGGAGCTGGAGATCCTGCGCCAACAGGTGGTGGCCCGTTACCGGGATATCCTGCTGCGGGATCTCAGCCCGGAAAACAGGGACGCCCGCATCTACCGGGGTCTGAGGCGCTGCATCTTCAACTGGGAGCGGCTGGGCAAGTTCTCTGTCCGCCAGGCCATGGCCGTCGAGGATGTGCGCCAGGAGATTGCCGCGGCCTTGCACACCTTCCTGCATCAGGAGGCAGCCGAGGTCCGGGCAGGGTTCCGGCAATCCTGCCTCAACTGCAGCAAGGAGGAGCTGGAGGGTTTTGCCGGAAAAATTGGGGTCCGGCCGGAGCAGCTGCCGAACGATCTTGAGCTGCTGTTCTGCCCGCAGGCTTAGAGGGCGCGGATTTTTTTGAGGAGCGAGGTGGTGGAGTAATTTTCCACCAGGGGAATGGAGAGAACCCGGCCGCCTGCGGCCAGCACCTCCTGGGCGCCGACAATCCTTTCCACCGGCCAGTCGCCGCCCTTGACCAGCACCTCGGGCCTCAGGGTGGCGATGAGGTTTTGCGGCGTTTCTTCACCAAAGATCACCACATGGTCCACGCAGCCCAGTCCCGCCAGAATCCTGGCCCGGCTCTGCTCGTGGTTCACCGGCCGGTCGTCGCCCTTGCCCAGGCTTCGCACCGAAGCGTCGCTGTTGACCCCGACGATCAGGCAATCGCCTTCCCTCCGGGCCTGCTCCAGATAGGTGACATGCCCCTGATGCAGGATGTCGAAACAGCCGTTGGTGAACACCACCCTGCGGCCCACCGCCCTGTACCGGGCAGTCAGCGCGGCCAGCTCCTCAAGCGGGAGGATCTTGTCCTGATCATAAAACCGGTACGGCGCCGGCCCCACCGTGTTGAAACGCTGCCGGAGCTCTTCCATCCCGGCCGGGTCGATCCCGACCCAGGCCCCGTCCGGTTCTGCTCCACCCTCGGCCAGCACCGCGCCGTCCGGCCCGATGACCAGGGAATGGCCGCCGAACTCGGTTTTTCCGGTAAGCCCGCAGCGGTTGCAGGCCACCACAAAGAGCTGGTTCTCAATGGCCCGCGCCACAGCCAGGGTCCGCCACTGCTCCCGCCGAGGGGCCGGCCACTGCGCGCTCACCGCCAGCAAGCCCGCGCCCGCACCGGCCTGGCCCTTGGCCAGCTCGGGAAAGCGGAGGTCATAGCAGACCAGCCCGGCAACCCGGCCCAATCCGGTGTCTACCGGCCGGGGATTGTCCCCGGGGCTGAAATGGCGATCTTCACCCATGGGTGCGAAGAGCTGCTGCTTGCGGATCGAACCGGCAACCCCTTCGGGACCTACGATGTACAGGGTATTGTAGATGGCGCTGTCGATCTCGGTGAGCACCTCCTCGGGCAGGGAACCGGCCAGATAAATGGAGTACTGCCCGGCCAGCCGCTGCATCTCCCCCAGCACCTCCTCCGTCTGCAGGGCGAAATGCTGGAGCCGCTCGTAGGCAAAGCCGCAGCTCCACAGCTCGGGCAGCACGATGAGGCCGGGACCGGCGGGGGCCAGACGGGCCAGACCCGCACGCACCGCAGCCAGATTCGCCGCAGGCTCGGCCAGATTCACGTCAAACTGCAAAAAACCGGCATGATACCGGGCAGGGATGGAATAGGGGTTGTTTTTCATGGAATAAGAATGACCCGGTCCGTTGTTTTTGTCAATACGAGGTTGCAAGGGAGCCGGCACCGCCGGGGCCGGGAGCGGAAAGTCATATTTTTTCAGTATTGACAATCTGTTAGGTGCATGGGATTGTTGCCTGGAGTGTTTGGGATGGCCGGGTTTTCCGGGTGAATGCAAATTGCAAGCGCACCATGACAGCCAACACTGCGGAATAACGTATCTGGGCTGCCTCCATTATGGACAATTACCACATCGAAATGCGCTCATACCGGCTCCTCGGCTGGGTTTGGCTTGTGCTCTGTACGCTCTGCATGGCCGCCGCCATCCTGTCCCGACTTTACTGGCCGGCGGTGGGAAGTGCCCTTTCTTCGCTCTTCGGGGTGTATGCGGTGCAAAGTGCCGGCAGCTTCGACATCAACGGTGATGGCCTTACCCACACGTCGTCCTTCGGCACCTGGAAAATTCGCTGGGACGAAATATCCAGTGTTGAGGTTGGAGAAGTGGACGGCACCCTGGTGCTCCACGGCCCCAATAAACGCTTTATTCTCTCTTCGCCCGGCTGGTGGCCTGCTTCCGTGAAAGATGAGGCGTTTGCCTTCCTGATCAAGCAACTTGAAGCACGCGCCATCCCGCCGAAACCAAGCGGCACCGCCGCCTACAAAATCATGAAAAACACCCGCGTTCGCTGAACGCTCCGGCCCGCAAATCAACCAGCCGGAGCCGGAACGCTGAAATCAGGGCATACCAGTGACCAATAACGATATCCTGCGCCGTCTCCGCTATACTTTCAACTTGAGCGAGGCGAAAATGATCGGCCTCTTCGGCTTGGCCGAGCACCGGGTCACGCAAGCACAGGTCAGCGGTTGGTTGAAAAAGGAGGCTGAGCCGGGGTATCAGCCCTGCAGCGACCCCCAGCTGGCGCTTTTCCTCAACGGCCTGATCAACGAGAAACGGGGCAAGAAAGAAGGGGAACAACCCCAACCGGAGCAGCGCTTAACCAACAATATCATTGTGCGGAAATTAAAAATCGCCCTGAACCTGAGAGACGACGATATGCTGGCGACCCTGGCCCTGGCGGGGGTGCGGATGAGCAAACACGAATTAAGTGCATTTTTCCGCAAGCCGGACCATAAACACTACCGGGAGTGCCATGATCAGATCTTGCGTGGTTTTCTTAACGGGGTGGGGCTTAAATATCGCGCAGGTAGTTGACCCTTGGTGGCACGGATAATGAGGTGGGTCGTCAATAGTGGACACGAAAATTCTACGCCGTTTTTTGCAGTTGATAAAACCGGCGCTCATAGGCAGCCGGAGAAAGATAACCGGGTTTTTTCTGTTTCCTTTGGCGGTTATAAAAGATCTCAATGTACTCCTGAATATCTTGCATCGCCTCCTGCCGGGTCTGGTATCGCCGGTGAAAGGTCAACTCGGTTTTCAGGGTGCCCCAGAAGCTTTCCATGGGGGCGTTATCATAACAGTCGCCCCTGCGGCTCATGGAGGATTGCATCTTGAATCGTTGTAAAAGCTTACAGTACTCCTTTGAGCAGTATTGGCTGCCACGGTCCGAGTGATGCATAAGGGATTTAGTGCGATGTTGAAACCCTTGCCCGTAGCAGCATTTACCGGATGATGGACGATGGTATTTTCCCGCGCTCTGTGTCCCTTGGTTCTCGTGCTGTAGGCTGGATGGTGGGTGATATTCGGGCTTGGTTACAGAGGAAAAGAGCCGTTATCCCCTGCCCTGTTGTAGCGGAATGATCTCTGCTCCGGCTTTCTGCGCATCTAGGTAGTCCCCCCAAGCCTGCATCATCTTCCAGCGTTCCGGAAGGTGGGCTGTGCGGTTATATGCTCTTCCCAGGGGATCACGCACCGCATGGGCCAACTGATGTTCTATGAAATCGGGCCGGAAGCCCAAAACTTCATCCAGAATGGTTCGGGCCACTGCCCGGAAGCCATGGCCGGTTATCTCGGTCCTGGTGTCTATGCCCATGCGTCGCATGGCGGCATTCATGGTCATATCTGATATGGGTCTTGCATTGGTTCTTCCGGTGGGCGAATAAATCTCCCGTAGGATCCCGTAGGATCGCCACCGCTTGTTTTGACAAAGGCACAATGTGCGGGGTCTTTGTCTTGTTCACCATGTAGGACCATTCACCCTTGTCCAGGTCCACGTCAGCCCATTGCATGGCCCGCAGCTCTCCGGGACGGACAAACAGCAAAGGAAGCAGACGCAAGGCACATCTAACCACCAAAGAACCCTGATAGGCGTCCAGCATCCGCAACAACGGGGCAACCTCCTTTGGGTCTGTGGTCGCTGCTCGGTGAGTTGTCTTGATCGGGGTAAGAGCTCCCTTTAAATCGCCAGAGGGGTTACGCTCACACCTGCCGGTTGCCACCCATACCGGAACACCTGCCCGCAGAGTCCGCGCACCCGATGGGCTGTGTAGTTCGCTCCCCGTGCTTCCAGCCGCCGGAACATGGTCAACAGCATGGGTGCATTGATCGCGGCAAGGGGTTTGTCCCCAATCTCCCCAAAAACGTCACGGGCCAGCATGGCAAGAATCGCCTCCGCTGTCCGTGGGGCCCATTGTGGTGAAAACTGGCTGTGCCACTCACGGGCCACGACTTCGAAAGTTTCTTGCTCCTGGAGCAGGGCCGCTTCCTGCTCCTTCCTCGCCGCGCTTGGATCAATTCCCTTTGCTATTTGTTCTCTGGCCTCTGCTCGTTTTTTCCGGGCATCGGCAAGAGAGATTTCAGGAAAGGCCCCCAAAGCCAGCTTCTTCTCCAGGCCCCCAAAACGGTACTTGAGCCGCCAAAGCTTGCCGCCGCTTGGGGTCACAAGCAGATAAAGGCCCCCACCGTCAGACAGTTTGTATTCTTTTTCCCTGGGCTTGACGTTGTTGATCTGCAATGGCACCAGGGGGATTGTCCTTGCTGGCATTGGCTTTCCTCCAGAATAAATATTTTGGGGGCCTTTTTTTCGCGATCCCCCAGAGGCCCCCAAGGAGGCCCCCAAAACTTCTGGATTTTAGCATATCAAGATGGACATTATGGGACACCAGAGAAAGAAAAAGCCCTGATTTCTCAGGGCTTTCAGGATGATACCGGAAGGTATCGGACTATCAAATGGGAGGTCTTATTCGAACTCACAAATTAACATGCTGTTATTTTTTACATTTCATAATCTTAAATGCTTAGCGTACCCCCAAGAATACCCCCAAAGGTTTCGGTTGAGAGCAAGCAGCACGATCAACATGGCGAGGATTTATGCCTATCACACTTTTTAAAAAAGTCGGAAGGACAGATTTCTAGTGCTCTTAGTTAGATTCACCTGAACTAGCAGGCTGTTGAAAAATTCAGCAAATATCGAGACATTTTAATCCGCGCAATGTATTATGTAACAACCTAGAATAACTCGTAAAGATTGAGGAAAACATGCGCGGAACCGACACCCACCAAC
>JAJZRF010000106.1 GCA_021847425.1 Deltaproteobacteria bacterium
GCTTGCCGACACCGCCATACACGACAACACTGCGCAGTCTGGTTTGTCCGGCCATTGTGCCGATATTCTCATGGATTTGCTCGGCGAGCTCCCTGGTCGGAGCAACGATAAGCGCCCGGACTTTTTTCCGGGGACCAGCCTGGAGACGTTGGAGGAGCGGAAGCACAAAGGCTGCGGTCTTGCCGGTGCCTGTCTGGGCGAGGCCCAGGATATCGCGGCCAGCGAGAATGGGAGGCATGGCCTCGCGCTGGATGGGGGTTGGGGAAGTATAACCGCAGGCTTTTATGCCGGCAATTATTTGGGGGTGAAACTGAAACTCATCAAAACTCATTAGAACTCCTTTGTTCGGGTGGCAATGCAACTGAATAGAGAAAGCTGAGGTTGCATCGCGTAAAAGGTGTCTTTTCCAAGATCACCAGAATATTTTTTTGTCAGGTTGATATGCGTGCCGGAAGGTAATTGGGGGTGACGATTGCGTGTGCTAGGAGGTAAAATCAACAATGTGTCAGCCCGGATGTTCCGCTCTATTTTTCTGTGTTTAACGAAATATGTAGTCGACAGAAACTTTGGGGGGGAGACTGACGAAGCAAGGGGAAATAACACGGCCGGATGGATATCATAAAAGAGGTATTACTTCTATTTAAATTCATATTCGTTATGACAACATACCCTGACTTTTTCTTTTGCGCAAGAGATTAAATGTGTGGCAAGTAAAAAACAGGGAAAAAACAAAACATGATGATCAAAAAGTGGGAGTGCCGTTCTTTTGCCTGCTCTTTGCCTTGACGATGTGGTGCAATCGGGGACCAAGGCCAAGGTCTTATTGGGGGGGGCGGCAAAGGGGAGCAATAAAGGTGTGGGTATGGGGAGCGTCTTTGAGTATAATCACAATTTATGCCTGTGTGTTCCCGTGGGCGGGTTTATTTCTCTTCAAGGGAGACGGGGCATCATTTCAGGCTCGGCGTGGTTGTCTGTACAAGCAAGAGTACAGGGCCTATTCTGACCGCCAAATTTTTTCTGAGATGGACAGCTTTTTCTCTCCGGAATTTGCGGGGACAGGCTTTCATTATATCTCTTTGGTTGGATTCAGGCCAAGCAAGCAAAACTTAATATTAAGGATAAAGCAGTCCTATGAAAACGGTGGATTTTTTTGTCGGAGTGTTCTGCTGCGGATGTATCTTGACAAGTTTGGGTTGTGCCGCCGCTGTTGTGGGCGGCGGAGCGGCGGGCGGATACGCCGTTGGCTCGGATGAGCGTTCTCTCGGGACGATGGCCGATGATGCCGCGATCACCGCCAAGGTCAAAACCGAGCTCATCGGCGAGAAAAACGTCCAGGCGCGTAATATTGATGTTGATACCGTCGCGGGAGTGGTGGTCCTTTCCGGTTATGTTGACTCGCAGCAGGAGGCGAACCGGGCTGGTCTCCTTGCCAAATCGGTGTCCGGGGTTGTGCGGGTGAAAAATGAACTCCAGGTTGGTGCCCGCACCGTAGGGCAGGGCGTTGACGATAAGGTTCTTGGCGTCAAGATCAAAACGAGGCTCATGGAGGAGCCAGGCGTCAGATCGTTCAATATCGATGTGGATGTCTACTCGGGATCAGCCAGTGTTACCGGCACTGTTGCAAGTCAGGAACAGAAGAAAAAGGTGCTCAACCTGATTCGTTCCGTGGAGGGAGTCAAGGGAGTCGTCGACAACCTTCAGATCCACTGAATTTCGGGAAATTTGTTTCGCTCGGGCGCTGTTTTTCCGGAAAAATGATAATTTTTGTGTCCACCAACAGGTTCCATGCAATGGCTATGTCTTGTGATCATCTCTGTGTCGTTCTGGTCGAGCCCAAGGGGGCTGGGAATATCGGCTCCGTGGCACGGGTCATGAAAAATTTCGGCTTCGGCGAGCTGCGTCTGGTGCAGCCGCGGGCAAGCCATCTCGGCGCGGAAGCCCGTAACATGGCGGTGTCCGCCATTGACATTCTTGAGCGGGCCAGGGTGTATGAAAATCTTGCTCTTGCTCTGTCCGACAGGAATCTCGCCTTGGGCACGACCCGTCGCTTCGGCAAGTATCGGGAGGAGCTGCTGCATCCGGGAGATGCCGCCACAACCATTGCGGCTCTGGCAAAAACCGCCAGGGCGGCAATGGTTTTCGGCCCGGAGGATACTGGGCTTAAGACCGAGGATCTGGATCTTTGCCAATACTGTGTGACCATCCCCACCCACTCCGAACTGCCCTCCATGAACCTGGCCCAGGCCGTGGCGGTCTGC
The DNA here is from genome assembly GCA_021847425.1 of Deltaproteobacteria bacterium. GTDB lineage: Bacteria > Desulfobacterota > Desulfobulbia > Desulfobulbales > Desulfurivibrionaceae > Thiovibrio. The sequence continues at coordinate 2,259 of JAJZRF010000106.1, forward strand.
CTGTATGAAGCTTCCTTGAAGTTTGCTGCTTCTGTTTCTGCCGAGGAAAAGACGCGGGGGAAGCGTCCTGCCTTGGCAAAGAACCTGGAAGCCATGTTTGCGCAGATGCGGCAGGTACTTCTTGAGGTGGGTTTTCTCAATCCGCAGAATCCGGAACACTTGGTCCGTGCGTTTCGCCGGATGCTTGCCCGGCAGGGCTTGACAGAACACGAGGTGCAGATTCTCCGGGGCTTGTGGGATAAAATTTCCTGGCTGTCTCGGGAAAAAGGCCCACCCTGAGAGAGAAGGGTGGCCTTTTCCCTGGATTGTCATGAGCAGCTTGGTTCGCTGGGCTTGCCCTTCCCGACAAGGCGTGACTTGTCCGGATGCTCCGTTGCCGCAAGGATGATCTGCGCAACTGCTTCGATGCATTCATTACCGAAAACCAGGCACAACCCTTGCGTGACGAACCAGAAAAATAAAGCGGAATTTCCCCTTAATCCCGGGGCAAAACCCCTGGCCGGCCTTGATTGTTTTTCGCGCATCTTTCCCTGTTTCCCCTCTGTTTCCCCTCTTGACAGGGGGTTTTGCTCCACGTAATCTGGTCATGATCCGCATGTTCCGCAGCCATGGGATCGATGACGTTCATCACCCCCTGATCGACACCTGTTCTCTTCCTTCAACCTCCCGAGGGGATTGCCATGATCACACTCACCGTCAATAACAAGACCTTTGAGGTGGACGCCGCGTCCGACACGCCGCTGCTCTGGGTGCTGCGCGATCAGCTGCAGCTCACCGGCACCAAGTATGGTTGCGGCATCGGCGAATGCGGGGCCTGCACCGTGCACCTCAACGACGAGGCGGTGCGCTCCTGCCAGGTGCCGGTGCAAGAAGCGGTGGGGAAGAAGATCACCACCATCGAGGGGCTGCCGGAGAACCACCCGGTCAAGGCCGCCTGGGTGGCCGAAGAGGTGGTGCAGTGCGGCTACTGCCAGCCGGGCCAGATCATGCAGGCCGCCGCCTTTCTGGCCAAGTTCCCGGAACCGGCCGACGCCGACATCGACAAGGAGATGACCGGCATCTGCCGCTGCGGCACTTACCCG
>JAJZRF010000107.1 GCA_021847425.1 Deltaproteobacteria bacterium
CTCAAGCCCCTTCCGCATGCTGTCATAGAGGTAGGTGCCGTCGGTGGTGTCAGGGAAGAAACTGCTCCGGAGAAATTGATTCAAGGCCGACACCTGGCTTGACTGAAACATCCTGGTGGAGACCCTGGGTTGTTTCGTCCCCGGGTCGACAAAGGTGACGATATGGACATTGTCAATGGGCCGGACAAGAGCAAGAAAACTGTCCAAGGCACCCAGCAGGGGCTCGACCGCCTTGCGCTGCTCCATGGAATAGGAATTATCCACCACCAGCACGATATTGAGGCCGATATTCCGTTGCTCCTGGACATCTTCCACCGAAAGAATCTTCGCGGTCTTGATGCCCTGCTTGATCGAAAAATCCTCTTTTTTCAGGCCCAGGATAGCCTCCCCTTCCTGATTATGGACCGAAACCAGCACCTTGCCTTCCCCAAGGGATTGAAAACTCAGCTTCGCTTTCTGGCGGAGGGCCTGCACCTCAAGATTGTCAAGAGCCCCACTCCGGTCCGCCCAGGAAAAAACGGCCAGCAACACGCAGAGGACATAAACGATTTTTTTCATGCTCTTTCTCCTAGGGAAGATACGGGCGCGCATCACCACGACAGATATCCTGCTTTTTTACACAAAGGAAAAACGGCTTGAAGCAATCCCGGCTGAGGCCCCTCACTCAGGCGGCGTGTCGGAAAGCCCCCTGCCGATGGCATACTTGATGAGGTCGGCAACGCGTTTGATGTTGAGCTTCTTCATCATGTTCGCCCGATGGTGTTCAACGGTCCGCTTGCTGATATCGAGCTTGTCGGCGATATCCCGGCTGGTAACCCCTTCGGCCACCAGCTGCAGGATCTGTTTTTCCCGCGGGGTCAGGATTTCTCCGTCCGTCTCACGCCAGCGGGTGCAGGAGGCGATGATGTCTTCGGGAAATTCTCCGGCTAGATTGGGGGAGAGATACAACTCGCCCTGGCGAACCTTGGCGATGGCCGGCAGCAGCTCGGTATCGGAATCTTCCTTGAGCAGATAGCCGTCCGCCCCGGACGCGAAGGAGGAGCAGAGGTACTGCTCGCCCTTGTGCATGGTCAGCATGAGCACCTTGATCTGGGGACAGATCTTGCGCACCTCCCGGATTGCCTCAATCCCGCGCAGGTTCGGCATGGAGATATCGAGGATGACAAGGTCCGCCGGGGTGGTTTTCAACAGCCCCATGAGCTCCAGGCCGTCGGCCGCTTCCCCGACCACCTTGAGGGCGGGGTCCTCTTCGATCATTTTCTTGACCCCATGCCGGATCAGGGCATGATCATCAGCCACCACTATACGACATATACCCATGACACTCCCCTTCCAGGCCGGACAAACAAGGAAAAATCACATTATATTCCCTGGTTATATACAGCAGTCGCAAAATTCCCGCTGTAAAATTTGCTGCCCCGCAAAAAGGAAAAAACATAACGCCAAGCCGCGGAGACGCAAGGATAACCTCTTGGAATAAAAACCCTGAAACCTCGCGCCCCTGCGTTGCTTTTTAGTCTTTATGCCCAAGCTCTTCCGGCGTGGAAGCGAAGGCATTGTATGCCAGACTTATGCCCAGGGCGAACAGGGTGGTTCCCACCCCGATCACGGCGCCAAGGGTAGCCGGCGCAATCAGGGCCAGTCTGATAAGGACCGTGGCCACTGCATAGCCGGAATTACGGAAGGATACCTCATATTGCGTGCTGTAGCGAAGAGAAATAAGCACCACCAGCACATCGCTGAAAACAAGCAGGGTATAAAAGGAGGCAAAGGCGTTTTCCGGCCGCCCGAAGGCAAAATAACCCCAGAGGTCAACCACGCAGATGCCCGCAAAAGAACAAAGCAGCAGCAGGGCGATCATCTTTTTGGCCAGGATGAAATGGCTGCGGACTTTTTCATCCGCGCTGAGGGGATGGGAGCGCTGCGCTTTGTAAAAAAAACCCAGGACGACAAAGATAAGCAGCGCCCCCACCGCGGAGGCGACAATACTTTCCAGGGATGGCGCAATCTCTGCCCAGACCAGCGGTTCGCCGAAATGGGAAAACTCCTTGAAGGTATCCCGCAGGAGGATAAGGGAAAGGATCTCGAACTGCTTGCCCACCGATTTGGTCACCGAATGGGACAGGCTGAGGATGAGACTCACCACCTCAAGGCCCAGCAGCAGATTAAACGCCTGTTCAATGGCGGCAAGGTGGGAAAGAGAAAAGTGTGAGGCAAACGGCTCGGGCACAAGCTGCCGCCGGTTCAACTCGATGAGGACAATGGCCGCGACAAAAAAACTCACCAGCACCGTGGCGAAAAACTTCAGGCCCTGTTTGCTTTCCAGATGCAGCTCGATCCAGTCGAAAATAAAGCCGGCCCGTATCATGAAGAAATCCATCCTGTCCGTCTCCTGGAAATGGGGGCAAATCCTCTCTCTTCTCTATTTTTTTTTACTAATCTGTATTTTGGGGCACCACAAGCTTTTAGTGAAAACCCCTTCCTCCCCCTTGCCGCAAATCACCCTCCCCAGGGCAAACAAAATCTTTGACTTGCGCCGGCCGAATGAGCAATCATGAAAACAGGAGCTGTTCTTGCGCAGTCAGTCCCATCCTCTTTGGATCGGAGGTGATCATGAACGCTGAATCGATACAGTCCATGCTCCGCACCATTGAAGACGAATGCCGCTTTACCGGCGGCCTCACCGGCCGCTACACCCTGCGCCAAAAAATTTTCGAGGCCATGGCCACGGTGCGGCGCGAAGAATTCGTCCCGGCCGAACTCAAGCCCCACGCCTACGACAACAATCCCCTGCCCATCGGCAACGGCCAGACCATCTCCCAGCCCTTCATCGTCGCCCTGATGACTGATCTGCTGGAGCCCGAGCCCGATGACACCATTCTGGAAATCGGCACCGGCTCGGGCTATCAGGCCGCCATTTTGGCGCAACTGGTCAGACGGGTCTACAGCCTTGAAGTCATTCCCGAGCTGGCAAAACAGGCGATCAGGCGCCTGCAGCAACTGGGTTGCGACACAGTGGAGGTCATTACCGCCGATGGCTCTTCCGGGCTGCCGGAACATGCCCCCTATGACGGAATCATCGTTACCGCCGCGGCGCCACGGATTCCCAAGGCCCTGATCGAGCAGCTCACGCCTTTCGGCAGGCTGGTGATTCCGGTGGGTCCGCCGCATCTGCCCCAGGAGCTGTTGCTGGTGGAAAAATTCGGCAACCGGATCACCAGCCGGAGCGTTCTTTCCGTCGCCTTTGTCCCGTTCACCGGGAAGATGGATGCCTGACAGGAGCGACAATTGCACAAAGCAACGCGCCAATCCACCCCTGCTG
>JAJZRF010000108.1 GCA_021847425.1 Deltaproteobacteria bacterium
TTCACCTCCGTGGCCTGGGCATGCCGGGCCACATTGGCGAGGGCTTCCTGAACGATCCGGTAGATGCAGGTTTCCGTGCAGGCATCCGCCCTTTTCTCGGCAAAACCGATGATCGTCAGCTCCACCGGTATCCCGTACCGGCCGATAAAACCCCGGATCAGCATCTCCACCGCCGGGACCAGGCCAAGATCGTCCAGCACGCTGGGCCGCAGCGCCACCGCCAGATCATGGATCGTCTCCATCTCCTCGGTTATGGCCTTTCTCAACCGGCTGATACTCTGGCGGGTCTCTGTCTCGTTGTTCGCATTTTCCAGCATTTTAAGATCAACCATGACCGAGGCCAGGGCCTGGCCGGTCTGGTCGTGAAGCTCGCGGGCGATGCGTTTTCTTTCGCTTTCCTGTCCGGCCATGACCCGGTGCAGAAAATCCCGCTGGAGATGCTCCTTTTCCAACCGGGCCTTATCCGCGCTGGCAAGAGAAAGCACCATGGCGTTGAAGCCCTCCATGAGCCTTCCCAGTTCATCCTGGCTTTCCATCGGGGCAAGGGTCACGGAATAATCCCCGCGCCGCACGGCCCGGGTTGCATCGAGCAGCCTGCCCACCGGCCGGGTAATAATCCAGGTCAGCCCCAGGGATAAGAGCACCCCGAATCCCGCGACCAGCAGGGTGGTCCGGACGAGGGACCGGGTGATCGCCCCGATCTGGCTGCGCAGACTGTCGCCCTTCACCCCGACCACCACCGCGCCTTCGTTGCCGTTGCTGATGCCTGCCGTCGCCTCCCAGATGCTGCCCTCATTGGTGCGAAGCAGTTTCGGCCCGGATGCCTGCGGCGGAAGGGTGGGGGTGGTTTTCAGCAGATCCACTGGAAACCCGCCCTCAAAGGTGTGGGCAACCACCTGGCCTGCACCATTGCGGACAAAGACATAGCGCAGGTCGGGACGATTCTGCACCGTGTTCCTGAGCATCTGGGTCAGGCCGTACATATCGTTGATCAGCAGATAATCGTGGGACTGATAGGACAATTCCGTTGCCACGAAGCGGCTCTCTTCCCGGAGAAAGGCATCGAAGTGCTCGCTGAGCGCCGCCTGCACCTTGTAAATACTGACCGCGCCAAAGAGAAGGATTAAGGAAAGGGCCAGCCCCAGAATCTTCAGCTTCAGCGGCACACTGAGCAGAGCGGACCTGCCCTTGCGCGCAACTTGCCGAAAAAATGCGCTCCCGGAGGTCACGGCAACAGGCATGGGCGTCTCCCCTTGGAATCATACAGCCGTGGCTCAGGCTCCACGAAGCGTTCCACCCCCAGCGCGGCCAGGGCTTTTTTGCCTTCCGCATCACGATGCATGCCGAGGAGCAGCTTTTTGAGCAAGGCTTTCAGCGCCGGGGAGATGGTGCGCGGCACCACCACCGGGGGGATGCCAAAATCCGGAGATTCCCAGATCACCTTGGTCTGCCTGGAAATTTCAGGGTTGCTCTTACTGGCGAAGGCATAGACCAGGCTGTCCACCGAAGCGCCATCCGCGATGCCCTCCATCACCGCAGCCATGGAACGATCATGACTGTAAGTGAAAATCGTCCGGCCAAAAAAGGTTTCCGGCTGCTGCCCCATACTCTGCAACAGGAACAGGGGGTAGAGATAGCCGGTGTTGGAAAGCGGATCGGTAAAGGCGAATACCTTGCCGCGCAGATCTCCAAATTCCCGGACCGGGGAAGCGGCAGGCACGATGACAAAGGCCCGGTAGGTAGTCCTGCCGTTGATCTGCGGGACAACCAGCAGCGACACCGCCTCTTTTTTGACATCTTCGGCATAGGCCCCGGTGCAAATGAAGCCCAGGTCCACCACGTTTCTGGCCAGCAGGTCGTTCAGCTCCTGATAGGTTTTGCGCTGCACCAGAATTGCCGGTTTGCCCATCTTGCGGCCCAGATAGTCGATAAGCGGCTGGTAGGAGTGCACGGTGCCCTGAGGAGAAAGGATGGCCCCCACCCCGATCCGGAGCGCTTGCGAATCAGGATCGACTTGCCCGGTCGGGAGCTGCTGGAGCTTGTCCAGGCGGACCAGGCGCTCCTGCCCCGATTTTTCTTCCTGCCCGGCTTTGCAACCGGCCAACAGAAGAAAAAGAAGCGCCAGACACATCATCCTGCGCCCGCCAGAGCCATGCCGGTTTTTCGTCCACACAGTCATGACCTCACGTATCCTCTTGAGGTTATGAGAAGGGGTGTAAAAGGTTTTTGTAATCAAAATTCCGGTAGCCTGTCTTCAACATGATGCTGAACCGATTCAACGCCGATTTCCAATTTTTGATAACGAATGGTATAATACTGACCAAACTTGACGCCATGTTTGTGGCTGTTGTGTTTTCTGTAGCGCACCCCAGGAAAAGATGTTTTAATCAACCAAGTCGCCACGCCAAACCCTCCGATCCCCACCTTGTCCCCACTCCTTACCTGAAAACAGGTGACAACCAATGATCACTTGTGAGGTAAGAATACCTAAAAAAATTGTGTATAGTCAATAACTAACAGGCCACCTGTTGTTATGACCGCGGCCCTTTTCCCACCCGCCCGCCTCCGGCACGCCCAGCACAAAAAATCGAACCACCCGCCACAAGGAGAGAGCCATGTTTGACTTCACCTTTCACAACCCGACCAAAATCATCTTCGGTGCAGGCAAGGAAACTTTGATCGGCGCGGAACTGAACGCTGCCGGGGTCAACCGGGTACTCTTGGTCTATGGCCGCAGCTCCGTGGTCAAAAGCGGCCTGCTCGACCGGGTCTTGGCCAGCCTCAAGGGAGCCAATATCGCTTGTACCCAGTTTGGCGGGGTGGACTCCAATCCGCGCCTTTCCCATGCCAGGGAAGGCGTGGCCCTGGCCAAGCGGGACAAGGTCGAGGCGATCCTGGCGGTGGGCGGCGGTTCGGTGCTGGACGAGGCCAAGGCCATTGCGGTGGGCGCCCTGGCCGACGAGGATGTCTGGCAGTTCTTTGTCGGCAAGGAGGTGGAGCGCGCCCTGCCGGTCTTCACCATCCTGACCCTGGCCGCCACCGGCAGCGAGATGAACGGCAACTCGGTGGTCACCAATACGGAAACCCGCCAGAAATACAATATCGCTTCGCCCCACGTCTACCCGAAGGTCTCCATCCTCAACCCGGAACTGACCCATTCCGTGCCTCTTAATTACACGGCTTACAGCGCGGTGGACGCCATCGCCCACGTGCTCGAAGGCTATTTCACCAAAGAGCCCGGCACCCATCTCCAGGACCGGCTGGTGGAAGGGATCGTCAAAAC
>JAJZRF010000109.1 GCA_021847425.1 Deltaproteobacteria bacterium
GATCCTGTTATCTGGCTCACCGATGACGCATGGCGGATCCCCACCAGGATTCAGGCGAAGATTGTCATCGGTTCCCTGACGGCGGAACTGATTGAATACTCAGGACCTGCCGGACATTTTACCTTTACAGGCACTCCCAAAGAATTGCCTCGACAATCTCCGGCGGATACTCGCTGAGTCGCCAGAGCCGTGCCTGCGCCCTGGTGTTGGCGGCCAGGGCGGGGATATCCTGCGGCGAGAGGCCCAGATCGGTGAGCGAGGTGGGTGCGGTTATTTTCTCCAGCCATCCGGTGAAGAGACGGATTCCTTCCTGGGCGAGGAGATGCTGGTCCGCTCCGCGCACCCCAAAAACCTGGGTGGCAAAAAGGGCCTGGCGGCCCGGTTTATTTCTGGCCATAAAGGCCATGGCCCCGGGGAGAATTGCCGCAAGGCCCGCGCCGTGGGGAATAGGATGCAGACCGCCGAGGGAGTGTGCCATCAGGTGAAAGGCAAATCCGACCCGGCCCAGTCCTGCGGCGCTGATACCGTTTAGGGCCAAACCGCTTGCCCACATGAGTTCGGCGCGGCTCTGGTAATCCAGGGGATTGGCCAAGGCTGCCTCGCAGGCTCCCATCAGCGTCTGCATGAGTCCGGCGCTGTAATGATTCTGCAAGGGAGAAAAGGACTCTTCCCGGCTCAGGTAAAACTCGAGCAGATGGCTGAAGGCGTCCACTGCCCCGAAGGCGGTTGCGGACGGCGGAACGCTGAAGGTGATGGTCGGGTCCAGGATGGCGATTCTTGGGAAAAGATGCCGGTTGCCGATGCCGATTTTTTGATTGGTTGCCTCATTGGTGAGCACCATGCCGTTGTTTGCCTCGGAGCCTGAGCCGGCAACGGTGGGCACGGCGATGACCGGCAGGGCCCCCTTGATGCTTTTTTTCCCCTTGAAAAACCCCCAGACATCGTGGCCTGCCAGAGCCCCGGCCGCAATGGCCTTGGCGCTGTCCATGACGCTGCCCCCGCCCACGGCGACAATAACTCCGACCCCGTTTTTTTGCGCCAGGGCAACGCCTTGTTGCACATGGCTTAAAACAGGGTTCGGCTGTACTCCCTCATGCTCAATAACCTCGACCCCGGCCTGGCGCAAGGAATGGCGAAGAGCCTGGTAAACTCCCAGCCTTTTCAGGCTCTGTCTGCCGGAGACAAGCAAGGCCTTGGTGCCAAGGGAGGCGGTTTGCTTGCCCGCCTGCCCAAGAACGCCCTGGCCGAAGATGATCTTGGTCGGGTTGCAAAAAACAAAATCGCGCATACCGGATCAGCCCGAGGGGCAGTCGGCCACGGAGTTGGTCAGGCGGACAAAATCCTCAATGGTCAGCCGCTCCGCCCGGGTTTCCGGGTTGATGCCCGATTGGTTGAGCAGGTCGGATATCCGCTCCCGAGACAACCCGTTGATCATGCCCGCGCTTAAGGAATTGCGCAGGGTCTTTCGCCGCTGGCCAAAGGCGGCATTGACGATGCGCCGGAGCAGCTTCCGGTCATGGGGAGGGAGCCCGGCCACCCTTGCCGGCACAGGACGGAAGGTGATCCTTACCACCACGGAATCAACCTTGGGCCGCGGATGGAACTGGCCTGGCCCCACCTGCATGATGGTCTGCACCGAGGCGCAGCCGGCGAGAAGCACGGAGAGCACCCCGTATTCCTTTGAGCCGACCGGGGCGGTGAGGCGCTGGCCCACCTCTTTTTGCAGCATGAGCACGGCCCGGTCCAGGGACTCGTGGTTCTCAATGAGTTTGAAAAGAAGCAGGTTGGAGATGGAGTAGGGGAGGTTGGCCAGGATTTTCAGCGGGCCGTTGGTCTGCGCCGCAAGTCCGCCGAAGTCGGCCTTGAGAAGATCCTGGTGGATGAGGGTGACGTTGGTGGGCAGATCCTGATGCGCATGGTGGTAGGCAATGATGCCGGCATCAAGCTCCAGGCCGATCACCTGCCTGACCCGTTCGGCCAGGGGCAGGGTCAAGGAACCGAAGCCCACCCCAAGCTCCACCACGGAATCTTCCGGGGTAACGCCAGAGAGCTCGACAATGCGTTCCGCTGTCTGGCGGTGGACCAGGAAATTTTGCCCCAGTTTCTTGCTGGGGGCCAGCTGGTGCTCGGTGAGGATTTTTTTTATGGGAAGATCGTTGGTCATGGGTTGCGTTTGAGAATGTGTTTTTCCAGCCTTTTTTGGCGGAGAGCACGGAAGAACTTGAAGGAAAGAAGATATCCGGCGCAGGCAAACGGGATTGCCAGCAGGACTCCGCCCAGAAGCATAACCGCGGCAGCATCAAGGCCCAGTTGTTTGAGGAGGGAAAGGCTTTGCCTGAAATCCGGGCAGGAGGTGAGCAGCCCCAGCAGACCATGTATCCGATGCCAGGTCAGATGTCCGGGAAGCAGCCAGCTTCCCACCCGCCAGGCAAAATAATATTGCGGCAGCCAGGTAAGGGGGTTGCTGATCACCGCAGCGGCGATCAGGGCGGCAAGGATGTTCCCCCGCAGAAGCCAGGCAAGGATGATGATGAGCGGGCTGTGAAAGGGGATGGTCGGGGTAGTGCCGACAAAAAGGCCAAGGGCCACGCCCAAGGCCAGGGAATGCGGGTCTCCCTGCAAGCGGAGAAATTTCAGGTAATAATATTTTGCGGCGCGTTTGGGTTTCATGATTGCAAACGGATTTCGGGGGAAACCGGCGGGCTTCCCTCGAGAGCAGGTCCCGCATGCAGGAGCGGTGAGCGGGAATATGCATCGGTGTCAAAAGAGGTCGTGGCCCTTGCGGAAAAATGATAAAAGCCTGCCAGGGCGATCATCGCGGCATTGTCCGTACAGAGGTCAAGGGAAGGCATGAAAATCTTGATGTCCCTCTCACCGCCCAGGCTCTGGAGGGCAGCGCGCAATCTGGAATTGGCCGCCACTCCTCCGGCCAGGGCAACAGTGGATATCTGGTGCATTTGCGCAGCTTTGAGGACTTTTTTGCACAGCACTTCCACCACGGCTTCCTGGAAAGAGGCGCACACATCGTGGATATTGAACGGCTCGTTTTTCTGCTGGTGTTGATGGACATAATTGGCAACCGAGGTTTTCAGGCCGCTGAAGCTGAAATCGAGGCTGTCCGGGTCAAGCCAGGCGCGGGGAAAGGGGATGGTGGCAGGGTTTCCTTCCTCGGCCAAACGGCTGATGACCGGCCCGCCGGGATATTCAAGGCCAAGAATCTTGCCCACCTTGTCAAACGCCTCGCCTGCCGCATCATCACGGGTTCTGCCCAGGGGGTGA
>JAJZRF010000110.1 GCA_021847425.1 Deltaproteobacteria bacterium
TCCATGAGCAGACAGAATGCCGACAACGTCAACCAGACCAGCCTGATGGCCGAAAATGCCAGGAAATCGGCAGAGGTTGCCCAAGCCAGCATGCAGAAGATGGGCGAGGCCATCACCAGCATCAAGAAATCGGCCGACCAGACTGCGGTGATCATGAAGACCATCGACGAAATCGCCTTCCAGACCAACCTGCTGGCCTTGAACGCCGCAGTGGAAGCAGCGCGCGCCGGCGAGGCTGGCGCCGGTTTTGCCGTGGTGGCCGAAGAGGTCCGTTCACTGGCGTTGCGCAGTGCCGAAGCAGCCAAGCAGACGGCCCAGCTGATCGAGGAATCCCAGAAAAACGCCGGCAACGGTGTGACTGCGGCCGACGATGTCAAGAAGATTCTCTCCCAGATCGTGGACGGGGTCAACAAGGTGAGCCAGCTGGCCAGGGAGATTACCGTCTCCAGCAACGAACAGGCCCAAGGCGTACAGCAGATCAATGCCGCGGTTTCCGATGTGGATCAGGTTACTCAAGCCAACGCCGGCATCTCCGAGGAGGCTGCCTCGGCCAGCGAGGAGCTTTCCGGCCAGGCCAAGGAGATCAACGAGCTGGTGCATGTTCTGGCCGACATTGTCGGCATCCCGCGCAGTGCTTCCGGAACGCCGGCCCCGACCGGCCCATCCAGGGCCAAACAGCAACCGGGGGCGCTGTCTGCCCGGAAGAAGGGAGTCGGTGCCTCAGCGACCCAGACCGGCAAAAAACAGTTGGCCCCGCCCAAGGCCAAGGCGGGTTCGGCGCAAAAGGGTAAGCCTGCTGCCGCTAAACCGGCTGAGGTTATCCCCTTTGACGATGATGAGTCCGGAAATTTCTGACCAATAAAGCGAGTCGGGCGGCAAAAGGGGGCGGACCAGACGGTCGGCCCCCTTTTTTACGTAAAGTGATCAAAAAAGATTCGCGGAAGCACTGCCCTCTTGACGCGATGCGCTTCGTATCACAAAATAATTTCGCGCAATCCGGCGCATCACTCAAATCCAAACAAATGAGCCAATCCAGAGAGGACGGAATGAAGAGCGTTTCTTTTTACAGCGGCCTTCTCAACCTGAACCACCTTGCCGAGAAATTCGCCGGCTGGCTGTTCCTGCCCGGCATGCGCTTTACGGACACAGAGGCGTGGTGGAAGAACACCCCCCGCCAGACCCCGCATGAAGGCATTGACCTGCTCTTTTTTGCCGACCGCGCAGGCCTGCGGCGGGAGTTGCCGCCGCAGACCCTGGTCCCGCCGTTATGGGATGGTGAGGTAATGGCGCTGTTCGACGATTTTCTGGGCAGCACCGTGGTGGTCCGGCATCCCGTAATGGATGGGCAGGGCTGGAGACTTATCTCCCTGTATGCCCACGTCCGGCCACGGGCCGGATGCGGAGAGCAGGTTTCGACAGGAGAACCCCTGGCCGTGGTCGCGGCGGAAACGATGCGAGGATCATCGGCCCCGCCGGCTCATCTTCACCTCTCCCTTGGTTGGCTCGCGCCGGGGTGGCCGGCAACGGAAATACGCTGGCCGACCCTGTGGGCCAACCCCGGATTCCGGCTTATCGATCCGCTGGCCCTGCCCATGGAAGCGGGAAAGATTCAGTCCAATCCCTGAACCGCTGAAGGCTGCAACTGCTCGGCACTGTAGCGAAAAACCACGGTCCGGAAAAAATCGATCATCGCCTGCCTGCGCCCGGCGATGCGCTGTTGTTCCGGGATAAGGCCGCAGGAGGTCATGCGGTTGATGGACATCTTGTATTCGATATGGCAAACATGGCGGTTGTCCAGATACCAGGCATAGGTCAGGCCGAACAGCAGGCCGGGCGGGGTAAAGCCCTCATCGCCGTTCACCAGCCGGGTATAGAGACGCGGGTCGCCGGTCGCCTGCCGCATCCGGACCAGCCCCAAAAACCGGCCAAGTTCCGCCGGGCTGAAAAAACAGCGCAGCTCCGGTTCCGGTCGCAGAACCAATAAAAATTCATAGCCCAGGGATTCGCCCTCGCGCTCCACGGGCAGCCGTCGTTTTTCCTCGGCGTAATTGCCCAGCAACGACTGGCCAAGGGCAATCAGCAGACCCACCTCAAATTGATCCGGGTCGGAAAGAATATCCTTACGGATCTTGATCATCCGGTCAGCGGGATCATAAAACGACAGGATGGTGTCCCATTCCTGGGCTCGCTCCCATTCCTCCCGGTCCAGCAGAACAACCCCGGCGACCCCGTCCAGGTGATCGAGGGGAATATCCCCGTGGCGCCAGAAAATCTCGGCCAGTACCTGGCGCAGCTCCTGGTCAATGGCCAGGGCGCGCAACCGTTCGCGGATCGCACCAAAACGCTGGCAGGCGGCTTGCCCTTGGGGAGCAAGAAGAACTTCCGCCCCGAGGCCTGGCCCGGAGAGCTGTTTGCCTCCGGCTTCGCCGAGGGAATCGCGGATCGCCCACATGACCCGCACCGCCGCGGCCAGGGAAGCGGCATCATGCTGAATCACCCGCCGCTGCTCGATATCCGCCTGGGCATAAAGCCGGGCCTCGATGGGGGAAAAGCCCATGGCCCGGACCTTGTCCCGGTCAAGATAGATGGGCACCTTGTTTTCCAGGGCGTAGCTCTGGAGAATGGAACCGGGGATATCGCGCAACCCAAGGACCAGAATCTGCTCAAAAAGCCCACCCACCCCTCCGGGGATATTGCGGTGATAGCCCGCAAGCAGATCGGAAACATGAAACCGCTGCCGCTGGTTGCCATGGGCCATATCGGTTTCCCCGGTCTGGGCCCAGAGATTGGCCACCAGCATTTTGAGCGCCCGATGGTTGGCGCGGATCGCCTGGGCAATCCCCGGCACCTGCAGGATCGGGACAATGCTGGTGAACAGGCTGCCCGGAGCAAAGAGGATGATATCCGCTTCGGCAATGGCGGCCAGCACCTGGGGCGGGGCCTGGGGCTTGGCGGCAAACTCCACGAACACCCGGTCCACGGCATAGCCGCGTCTGGCCTGGCCCGATTTGAATTCCCCGGTTACCAGCACCCCGTTGCCATACAGAACCTTGAGCCGGGCCGGAGTGGTGGTGCAGGGATACACCGCGTCCGGGTTGGCGCCAATCAGTGCAGCCAGTTGGCGGATACCGCTCAGCACGGCCCGTTCGGACGGGGGATCGCTCCCCTCTTCCGCACCACTTGCGTATATGGCGGCGGCGAGCAAGAGATTGCCCAGGCAATGGGGGTGGTCAAGCTGGGGGGTGAGA
>JAJZRF010000111.1 GCA_021847425.1 Deltaproteobacteria bacterium
TCAAGATTCAGAAAACATACGAAGAAATTAATGCCAAAATCAAGGCGGGGCAGGCTGTGGTTGTCACCGCCGAGGAGATGGTGGGCATTGTCAAAAAACACGGGCCGGTTGACGCTGCCAGAAAGGTGGATGTGGTCACCACCGGCACCTTTTCCCCCATGTGTTCCTCCGGAGCGTTCATCAATTTCGGCCACTCCAATCCCACCATCAAGGCGCTCAAGGTGTGGCTGAACAATGTCCCCGCCTATGCCGGGATTGCCGCCGTTGATGTCTATATCGGCGCGACGGAGCCGACCGAGGATGATCCCTTGAACAAGGTCTTCCCCGGGGAATTTCTGTACGGCGGCGGGCATGTGATCGAAGATCTGGTGGCCGGGAAGAAGGTGCTGCTTAAGGCGGTTGGCTATGGAACCGATTGCTATCCCAATAAAAATCTGGAAAAAGAGGTGACGCTTGCCGATTTGCCTTACGCGCTTCTGGTGAATCCCCGCAACTGTTATCAGAATTATAATTGCGCCATCAATCTTTCCGAGCGAACCATCTATTGTTACATGGGCACCCTGAAGCCCCAGGTGAGAAATGCGACTTTTTGCAGCGCCGGCGAGTTGAGCCCTCTGTTGAACGATCCATATTATAAGACCATCGGCCTGGGAACGAGGATATTTCTAGGAGGCGGAATCGGTTATGTAACCTGGCACGGCAGTCAGCATAACCCGAAAGCCCTGCGTTCGGAAAACGGCACCACCAGAAGGGCTGCCGGCACCCTGATGGTGCAGGGGGACTTGAAGCAGATGTCCGCCCGCTGGCTCAAGGGCGTGAGCATGCAGGGCTACGGGAGTTCCCTAGCCGTGGGAATCGGGGTGCCGATTCCCATCCTGAATGAGGAAATGGCAGCCTATACCGGGGTTTCCGATGCGGAGATTTTTACTCAGATTGTTGATTATTCCTATGACTACTCCCATGGCGTGGCGCGTAACTATGGCGAGGTCAGCTACGCGCAGCTCAAAAGCGGCCAGATCGAGGTGAATGGCAAGATGGTGCCCACCGCGCCTCTCTCCAGTATGGTGCGGGCCCGGGAGATTGCCGAGACTCTCAAGGGCTGGATAACAGCCGGAAAGTTCCTTCTTGAAAAGCCGATCCAGACCTTGCCGTCAGAGTAAGTGCAAGCAGGGTGGAAAAGTCTTTATCCGGGAAGTATCGGGAGCTGCAAAAAATATTTTCATACCACCAGAAGGTTGCGGTCGCCTTTTCCGGCGGGGTGGACAGTTCCTTTCTCCTGCATGCGGCCTGCGTAATTTTAGGTCCCGAGTCGGCACACGCCTTCCATGCCAGATCCGAGCTCCTTTCCTCCGTGGAAACGGAGCGGGTTGAGCGCATTATCCAGGAGCGTGGCTGCTGCTTTCATCCCATTGAGATCACGCCGTTTCGCTGGCCGGAGTTCGTGGCCAATGGTTCCGACCGTTGTTATCACTGCAAGAAAAAAATCTATCAAACATTTTTGGCGGATCCGTTTTTTGCCAAAGGCGCAGTGCTGTTCGATGGCACCAACCATGATGATCTCGGGCAAGATCGGCCCGGGTTGATGGCTGTTTCCGAATTGAAGGTGCAGACCCCCCTGGCGGATCTCGGCTTTACTAAAGAAGAGATCCGGCTGCTCAGCAGGGAATTTTCCCTGTCAACCTGGGATGCTTATGCATCGTCATGCTTGGCCACCAGAATAGCCAAAGGGGAACCCGTCACCAGGGAAAAAATTTTACTGGTGTCCCGGTGTGAGGCATTGCTTCGGAAACAAGGCTTTATGGGGGTGCGGGTGCGCCTTTCCGGAGAGAGCGCAACCGTTGTGGTATTACAAAAAGATTTATCTGAAATACAAAATAAGAACGTATTTTCAAGTATTAAAAACGTTTTTTTGTCCATGGGCTTGTGTAAGGTTGTCATTGATCAACAGGGAAGATTCGACCCGGCAGGGTGATTTCCGGCCGGAGATTAACTGGAAAGAGATGTATCGACATGTCATTTTTTTCTTATTTCATCACATTTTTTGTTTGACAGACGCTTATTTTTGTTTGACAATCACCACACATAAGTTTAAATCGCCACTAAGGCAACTTGATTACGGTGCTTGTAGAAGGCAGAGAATCTCTAAATTCACGAGGAGGAAGGAGAGGAATGAACAAAAGTGAATTAGTCGAGAACATGGCAAAGGCTGGCGGTATCAGCAAGGCTGCAGCTGAAAAAACCCTTGGTGGAATGCTGGCTGCAGTTACCACCGCTTTGAAAAAGGGTGACAAGGTAACTTTGGTTGGGTTTGGCACATTTTCTGTGACCAAGAGGGCGGCTCGGCAGGGACGCAATCCTCAGACCGGAAAGGCCATCACCATCAAGGCCCGGAAAGTTGCTCGCTTTAAGCCCGGCAGCAAGCTTGCTGAATCAGTAAGGTAAACTGATTTTTATCAGTCGCTGTATCTGTTCGACAGACAAGGCAGGTACTCCTTGAGAAGGGAGCTCCTGCCTTCTTTTTTGTTGACGCCTCAAAAAACTCTGGGTACATATGGTCCACAATTCTCCGGCCACTGATGCGCTGGTGAACATATGCATATATTGATAATGTCGGGATGTGGCTCAGCCTGGTAGAGCACGTGCTTCGGGAGCACGGGGTCGGAGGTTCGAATCCTCTCATCCCGACCAGTAATAGCAAGGGGTTGCGGATTTTTCGCAGCCCCTTTTTTTTGGTGCGCCCAGCATGGGCGCACTTCCGTGGGTGCAAGTCCCACCGTAAGTTGATCACGGCGAACGAAGCGAAGCGCAACTGCGGAATTGATCTTACCCGCCTCTGACGGACAAGGCGTTAAGCGATTTTTTGTAGTTCGAACGCCTCTGGACTGATATAGCGCGTTGGCGCTATGCCGTTTGCCGCATCGCATTACGACTGACAACTTCCTCTCCCTGCACAATTTCCATCTTCACGCTGTGGAAAAAACTCTCTGCGCAGGCATTGTCGTAGCAATTGCCCTTGGCGCTCATGCGGCATACCGGATCGTGCTTGCGCAAGAGACCTTGATATCGGGCAGAGCAGTACTGGCTGCCCCGGTCGGAATGCACGATCCATCCGCCGCCGCCATAGAGCCATGAGCAACGCATTGCAGGTCAGTTCCGAGGTAATCCGCTCGGACATTGCCCAGCCAACCACCAGCCGGGAGTAAAGGTCAATGACCACCGCCAGATACAGCCAGCCTTCG
>JAJZRF010000005.1 GCA_021847425.1 Deltaproteobacteria bacterium
TGTAAAAAACCAGGGTGCCGATGCCGGTGGAAATCTTGTCCCAGGCAATATTGGAGGTTTCCTTAGTGGGGTCTTCATGGCCGGTGATAAAGGCCACCGAGGCGGTGTATTCCCGATGGGTGATGGGTACGCCCGCATAGGTGGCCGCAGCGGTGGCCGAGGTGACGCCCGGCACCACCTCAAAGGCGATGCCGTGTTTGGCCAGTTCCTCGATCTCCTCACCGCCCCGGCCAAAGATGAAAGGATCGCCGCCCTTCAGCCGCACCACGATCTTTCCGGCGCTGGCATGATCCACCAGCATCTGGTTGATCTCCTCCTGGGTATGGGCGTGGCACTCCCCGCCCTTTTTTCCGGCGTAGATCAGCTCGGCTTCCTTGGGCACGTATTTGAGCAGCTTGGGGGTGGCCAGGTAGTCGTAGACCAATATCTCGGCCCTTTTAAGAAGCTCCAGCCCTTTCACCGTGATCAGGGTGGGGTCGCCGGGACCGGCGCCGATGAGATAGACCTTGCCCCTGGAACGTGTTGTTTTTTTGTCGTTGTGTGCTGTCATGATTTTTCTCATTAACAAAAAACCGGCCCGCCTGGCCGGTTTTGATTCTTATGCTGTCCGAAGGAGGGGCGGATACGCTCTCAGTGCATTTCGTGACCATACACCTCGGAGAGAATCTCCTTGCCGCCTGTCGCCAGCAGCCTTTCCGCCAGTTGCACCCCCAGCCCCTCGGGATTGGCGGTGTCCCCTTGTAAGGAAAGCCGCACCATTTTCTCTCCGGTTACGGAAGCAACCAGGCCGGTCATCTGCAGGGTCTTGTCCTCGACCAGCCGGGCAAATCCGGCGATGGGCACCTGGCAGCCGCCCTGAAGCCGGTGAAGAAAACCGCGTTCCGCCCGAACCGCCAGGGAGGTTTCCTGATGATCCATGAACATCAGCCCGGCCAGCAGCGTTGAATCGGCTTGGCGCAGTTCGATGCCCACCGCGCCTTGGGCCACGGCAGGCAGCATCTCTTCTTCCGTGAAAAAAGACTTGGCCCGGTTGCTGAACGACAACCGGTTCAGCCCGGCTGCGGCCAGAATGATCGCATCGTACCGGCCCTCGTCGAGCTTGCGCAGCCGGGTATCCAGATTCCCCCGCAGGTCTTCAATGACAAGGTCCGGCCGGATATTGGCCAGCTGTGATTTGCGCCGCAGGCTGCTGGTGCCCACGGTGGCGCCCTGGGGCAGCTCGCGGCAGCTGGTGCATTTATTCGAGATAAAGGCGTCAAGCGGGTTTTCCCGCTTGGTGATGATGCCTATGTGCAACCCTTCGGGCAATTCCGCAGGCACATCCTTCATGCTGTGCACCGCGATGTCAACCGCACCGGCGAGGAGAGCCTCTTCGATCTCCTTGACGAACAGCCCCTTGCCGCCCACCTTGGCCAGAGGAACATCAAGGATCTTGTCGCCCTTGGTGATGATCTTCACCAACTCAACCGTGGTTTCCGGATAGCGGCCCTCAATCAGTCCTTTGATCCAATTGGATTGAGCCAGGGCCAACAGGCTCGCCCGGGTACCGATTCTGATTATTTTCTGCATCAACTGTTCCCCTGGTGTGATTTCGAACAGACCGTTTTAATGACAGGTGGTGCAACTTCCGCCTGCACAGCCGGAACATCTGTTGCCGCCCGAGGTGCCCGAGCTCTCCTTGGTGCCGGTACGGCTGGCAAAGGTGGACATCTGCTTGCTCAGCTCCTTGCTGCCGCATTGCGGACAGGCTGGCTGCTCCTTGCCCATGACCAGTGCCTCGAAACCATGTCCGCAACCGCGGCAGACAAAATCATGCAAGGGCATGGAGGCGACTCCGTTCTTTATCTTTTTTCCGCTGATTGCGCAAGATAACTCATTCTCCGGCAACATTTTGTTGCAGATGATCGAGCAGGGCAGCGGCCAGGAGCGGGATCAGAAGCTCATGGTGGCCGATGATATTGTAGCCCTTGCCGCCCCCCATGGTCGGCCGGTTGACCACGTTGGTCATGGTCCGGTAATGGCGGATAAAATCGAAGTTGGCCGTGGTGAAATTGTTCACCACATGCCCCAGGTTGCGGGCCACGGTGAGGGCCTTTAAAAAAACCTCGGGCAGGAGCACGGCGGAACCGAGGTTAAGGTAGGCGCCGCCCTCCAGCTCGGCAACCAGGGAGCAGAAGAGCCGGAAATCCTGATGGCTGGTCTGGCCGATGGCCGCGCCGTTGGCGGAAGGGTGGATGTGGACGATGTCGGTGCCCATGGCCACATGCACGGTGAGCGGAATCCCCAGCCGCTTGGCCGTGGCCAGCAGACTCATGTTGTTGTACGGGAAATTCTGGGCCAGCAGATACTCGCCTAACCCCTCGCCCAGGCCAAGTCCTTTTTCCGCGCCAAGGTTGATCCCGGCGTTGACCACCTCGCCGGTCTCCCTGGCCGCGCCAAAGGCACCGCTGCCCAGCACGTCGCCCACCTCTTCCGAGGTGCGGCCCACCATGGCGATCTCGGTGTCATGGACGATGCCGGCGCCATTGAGGGCAATGGCGCTGATGATGCCCCGCTCCATGAGGTCGATGAGGATGGGATTCAAGCCCACCTTGATCACATGGGCGCCCATGCCGACCACGATGGGGTGCCCATTAAGATGGCTGGCGGCCAGCCGTCCGACCAGCTCGGGAAAATCCAGGCCCAGAAGCTGTTTTGGCAGGGAGGCGATGAATTCCTTGAGCGTGGAGCCGGGCAAAAGCGGCTTGGCGAAATTATCCACCGTGACCTTGCTGTAACGGTCGTGGATCGAATAGGTGTTGAGGCCGGAAAAATCCAGAGGCTGGTATTTTTTCATGAGATTGTCCAGGAAATTAGGCGGAAACGCCGCGGCCGTACAACGCCTCATCCACGATCTGGCAGAGCAGGTGCTCCACCCAGAGATGCGCCTCCTGGATGGCCGGAGTCACCTGCGAGGGCACGTTGATGGTCAGGTCTGCCAGGGTGATGAGCCTGCCGCCGTCCTTGCCGGTGAGCACCGCGGTTTGCATGCCCAGCCCCTTGGCCGCCTCCACCGCCTTGATGACATTGGGCGAGTTACCGCTCGTTGAGATGCCCAGAGCCAGATCCCCTTCTTTGCCCAAAGCCAGAATCTGTTTGCTGAAGATATCGTCGAAGGAAAAGTCGTTGCCGATGCTGGTCAGGATGGAGCTGTCCGTGGTCAGAGCGATGGCGGCCAGGGGTGGCCGGTCGATCATGAAGCGGTTGACGAATTCGGCCGCCATGTGCTGGGCATCCGCGGCGCTGCCGCCGTTGCCGAAGATCAGCAGCTTGTTGCCGCGCTTGATGGTATCGATCATCCGTTGGGCCAGCTGCTTGATGGTGTCGCGCTGACTGACAGCCAACGCTTCTTTGGCGGCAAGGGAATGTTGCAGACTTTCGCTGATAAGACGGTCCATGAATACCTCTTGGGAATAAAAGGACTGGAACAAAAAAAGTTGGCGGAAGCTTAGTACAGAGGAGATTCTTTGTCAACAAACAGGGTGGAATCGCGGCCCTACACCCTGAGGCGCATGCTGATATCCACGGCCCTGGCGGAATGGGTGAGCGCCCCCACGGAGATGAGATCAACCCCGGTTTCGGCAATCTCCCGGACATTGGCGAGATTTACTCCGCCGGAGGCCTCTACCAGAGCCCGGCCGGAAATCAGGCTCACGGCCTGACGCATCAGGGCAGGGGCCATGTTGTCCAGCATGATGATCTCGACCCCGCAGGCCAGACATTCCTCAACCTGGGCGAGATTTTCGGTTTCCACCTCGATCTTCAGGGTATGCGGCGCCTTGTCCCGAAGGATTTGTACCGCCTGGGTGATGGAGCCGCAGGCCGCGATGTGGTTGTCCTTGAGCAGGATGCCGTCTGCCAGACTGAACCGGTGGTTGTGGCCCCCGCCGGCCCGCACCGCGTATTTCTCATAAGCCCTGAGGCCAGGGGTGGTCTTGCGGGTGTCGATGATCCTGACCGGCAGCCCCTCGACTTCACGGACAAACGCGGCGGTCAGGGTGGCGATGCCGCTCATCCGCTGCACCAGATTGAGAGCCAGCCGCTCAGCGCTGAGCAGATCCCGCACCGGACCTTGCGCGGAAAAGATTTGCTCGCCTGAGCGGACTGCCGCGCCGTCTTTCTTCATGGCCGCACAGACAATTTTGGGATTGCGGGTGGCAAACACCAAGGGAGCGATTTCGTCGAGCCCGGCCACCACGAAGTCTTCCTTGGCGACGAAGACGGCCTTTCCTTCCTGAATCGGCCCGAACACCGAATCGGTGGTGATGTCGCCCAGGCCGATGTCCTCCTCAAGAAACTGCTGCAGCTGCCTTGTCACATGTGTGTCCATACCACGCTCCCGGATCGCCCTTATCGTTATCGCACGAAAATCTCTTGATATCTGCCCGGCAGGCCCCATGTCAAGAAGAAAGGGGGACTAACGAGATGTTTCAATGTTTGTTGAAATCGCAAAAAACCGCGATTACAACGGTTATTGCTTTATAACTTATTGAGTTGTGTCGCGGACCTGGAACTTTTTGAGGTTGTTGCAAGACCTCCAATGTTTGCTGGCAAATTGGCCGGGCCTATGGTACAGAGAGATTCTGTTTGAGTAAAGTCAATGACTTCGGGGGGTTGGATGCATGATTTTTCCGTGCTCAATATTTTTCTGCTGGTCCTTGGTTGCGGGTTGCCCGGGTTTGCCACCCTGGTCGGCTACGGCCTCTTGGTGAAATAAGCCATGTTCACCTTTCTCCATGGTGCGGATATCCATCTCGACAGCCCGTTGCGCGGCCTGGAGTCTTACGCCGATGCCCCGGTTGATCAAATCCGCCAGGCGACGAGAAGGGCGTTCGACAACCTGATCGCCCTGGCCATTGAGGAGCGGGTCGCCTTTGTGCTTTTGTCCGGTGATCTCTACGATGGAGAGTGGAAGGATTACAATACCGGCCTGTTCTTTGTCAATCGCATGGGCATGCTGCGCAAGGAGAATATCCGGGTCTTTTTGGTCTCCGGCAACCATGACGCGGCAAGCCAGATCACCAAATCCCTGCGCTTGCCGGACAATGTCCACCTCTTTTCCACCAAACAGCCCGAGACCGTAATCTTCGAAGAGTTGGGGGTTGCGGTGCATGGCCAAGGCTACCACACCAGGGGGCTGGCCGAAAACATCGCCCGCAATTATCCCCAGGCTCTGCCGCATTATCTGAACATCGGGTTGCTCCACACCTCCCTCACCGGCAGACAGGGACATGAGCCCTATGCCCCGTGCACCCTCGACGATCTTTTGGCCTGCGGCTATGATTACTGGGCCCTTGGCCATGTCCACCAGCGGGAGGAAGTGAGCCGCTCCCCCTGGATCGTTTTCCCCGGCAATATCCAAGGCAGACACATCCATGAGACCGGGGCCAAAGGAGCCACCCTGGTGCGGGTGGAGGAGGGGCGCATCAATGCGGTCGAGCACCGCGAGCTTGACGTGCTGCGCTGGTCCCTGTGCCGGGTCGATCTCTCGGTCTGCGCTACGATGGATTTGGCCATTGACGCTGTCCGGCAGGCCATGGAAACGGAACAAGCTCACGCCGAGGGAAGGCCCCTGGCGATTCGTCTGCAACTGATTGGTGAAACCCAGGTTCATGCCGAGCTCCACCGGGAATCCGCGTCCCTGACCGAAGAATTCCGCGCCCTTGCCGCAGGGCTGGGCGAGATGTGGCTGGAAAAGGTGGCCTTTGCCACCCACCGTCCCGTGACGCTTGACGAAAGCCTCGGGACGGAAACGCCCATGGCTGATCTGATCCAGGCCATTGACCGGTTGGATTTCCAGCCCGCAGCGCTCATGGAGCTGATCCCGGAGATCGGGATGCTCCGGAGTAAATTGCCGCCGGAACTTCTGCATGAGGGCGAGCTGATAGCTGCCTCTCCGGGCGGGGCAAGCTCTCTCGGCGAAGAGGTCAAGGAGCTGCTCATCGCCAGACTGCTGGGACAGGGGACAAGCCGGTGAGGATTGCCAGACTCGAACTCAAGGCCTTTGGCCGTTTCACCGAGCGCACCCTGACTCTGGGCCCCGGTCTGCACATCGTGCACGGCCCCAACGAGGCGGGGAAAAGCACCACCCTGCGGGCGCTCAAGGCGTGGCTTTTCGGGTTTCCCGAAAGAACCCGCGACAACTTCCTCCACGCCAACGACCAATTGCTGGTGGGCGGATGCCTGGAGACGGAAGATGGCCGGGAACTGGCCTTTTACCGGCGCAAAAAACGAAAGGACGATCTTCTTGGTCTGGATGGCAACCCGCTTGCCGCAGGTGCGCTGGCCGGATTTCTGCCCATGGCCGAGCAGGCGGTTTTTGAATCGCTGTATGGCTTGAGCCACGAGGATCTCATCCGGGGCGGGGAGGATATCCTGGTCCAGAAGGGCGAGGTGGGCCAGGCCCTGTTTTCCGCCGGATCAGGGATTTCTTCCCTGCGCGGAGTTCTCGCCGGGCTGGAAAGCGAAGCCGAGTCCCTGTTCACGGCGCGCGGCACCAAACGGGAGATCAACGAGGCCCTGGCAGCCTATAAGGAAACGCAAAAAATCGTGCGTGATTTCTCCCTTTCCAGCCGGGAGTGGCACGAACTCAACAACAGTTTGGCCGAGGCACAGGCGGCCCTCCAAGCCATTGAGGAGCAACATGGGGCAAAAGACCGGCGCAGGCGGCAATTGGAGCGCATCCACCAACTGTTGCCCCAGCTTGCCCTGCGCAATGCCCTGCGGCAACAACTTGCCGGATTGGGCGAGGTTGCGGAGCTGCCGGCTGATTTTTCCGCCCGACGCCAGGAGGTTGAAAGAGCGCTCCACACCCTGACACGCCGGGAGGCAGACCTTGCCGGAAAACTGGCCCAGCGCGAGAGAATGACTGCTACCTCCCCGTATCAGGCGGTGCTCGAGGCGGAGGATGCCATTGAGGATTTGCACCAGCGTCTGGGCAGTTACAATACGGCCAGAAAGGACCTGCCCGAGCGCGAGGGGATGCGGATCAGCTGCAAGAGCGAGGCTTCGGAGTATTTGAAGATGGTGCGCCAGGATATATCCCTGGAACAGGTGGAATCCCTCCGGCCTGTTTCCGGCCGGAGAAAGATCATCGGGGATCTGGCCGCCCGGCATGAAGGGTTGCAGCAGGGGATTGCCCAGACAGAAAAAAGCCTGCGGGAGATTCAGCGGGAGATCACGGTAATCGACGGCGAACTCGCCCTGCTCCCCGAAGCAAAAGATGCAGCAGGCTTGAGCCAGGCTTGCCGTCTTGCCCAAAAGGGTGGGGCAATCGATGAGGATCTGACTGCCCGGGCGCGGCTGATCGAGGATAAAAAACGTGACTGTCTTGTTGCCCTGGACAGGCTTACCCTTTGGTCCGGCGGTCTCGAAGGGTTTTTATCCCTAAGCTTGCCCCTGCTCGAAACTGTGCAAAAATACGAGACGGCTTTTCAAATCCATGATGAACGGCAGAGAGATATCCAGAAGGAAAGGGAACGGCTGCACAAAGAGCTGGATGAGACGCTCGCTGGCATCCGGCAGCTTGAAACCTCGGGAAGCACACCAACGGAAGAAGAGCTCGTCCTGATCCGGAGCCAACGCGACCGGGGCTGGGAGCTTCTCCGCCGACAGTGGCTTGAAGGCGAAGATCTCGCCGGGGAAGATGATGCGTTCGGGCCGGGTCTGCCTTTGCCCGAGGCCTTTGAAAAAAAGATGGCCTTGGCGGATACCATGGCGGATCGTCTCCGGTATGAAGCAGACCGGGTCCAGGTCTTCGCGGCCCTACGCACAAGACAACAGAGCCTCACCGAGGCCCTTGCCGAGCTGGAAACAGCGGCGGCACAAAATGCCTTTGCCCGCACGGCCCTGGACACGGAGTGGCACAGCCATTGGGACCCGTGCGCCATTATTCCGCTTTCCCCGAAAGAGATGCTGGCCTGGCTCGTCAAGGCCGTTGCGTTGAGGGGCAGGATTGAGGAGCTTCAAACCGATGAGCGTGAGCTGGCACGAAAGGGGGCCGAGCGACAGGAGCTGAAAAAAGCCTTGTCCAGCGAACTTGCGCTGTTCTCCGAAACGCAGCCTGCAGAAACGGTCAAGAGCGAACTTCACCCCCTTATCCTTCAAGGAGAGGCGGTTCTTTCCCGGCTCACGGCCCTTGAGGACAAACGGAGCCGGCTCCTTGAAAAAAAGGCGGCTTCCCTGAAAAACGCCAGGCTGGCGGAGGGGAAGAAGGCTGATTTTTCTGAAGAGCTGGCGGCCTGGCGGCGGCAATGGCAGGAGGTGGTTGCTGATCTTGGAGGCGGCAGGGATATCCATCCTGGCGAGGCAGGGGATCTTCTGGACAATCTGCGCAGCTGTTTTACCAAACTGAAGGAGGCCGAAGAGCTGCGCAAACGCATCGATGGCATGGCGCGCGACATCCGGCTATTCGAGGAGGCCGCCTTGTCTCTAGCTAAAAAGATTTCCCCTGCCTGCGTGGACCAGTCGGCAGGGGAAATCGTGGCGCAGCTCAAGACCCTACTTAATCAGGCCCGGACAGATCGAACCATCCGGGAAGAACATCTCGAGAAAGAGAAACAAGAGGCAAAGGAAGTGATCCTCCTGGCCGGGGAACGGAAAGATCTGGAGCATGCGCTTGCGGAACTCTGCCGACTGGCCGGGAAGGTGTTACCGGAGGAACTGGAGGCCGCGGAGAAGCGCTCCGCCCAGTTTCGCAGCCTTGTTGCAAGCCTCGCGCAAACCGAGAAAATTCTCATCGAGGGAGCGGGCGGCCTTCCCCTTGCCGACCTGGAGGCTCAGGCAGCGAAGATCGACCCGGAGGCCCTCCCCGAGGAAATCGCCCGGCTGACCCAGGAAATCGAGCAGGAGCTGGCCCCGGAGAGCAAGCACCTCTCCGTGCTCATCGGAGAAAAACGAAACCAGCTCCGGCAGATGGACGGCAACGCCAGGGCTGCCGAGGCTGCGGAGCAGGGCGCCCAGCTGCTTGCCAAAATACGACGGCTGGCTGAGCGCTATATCCAGCTCAAGGTGGCCGGGCATGTCCTGAAAAGCGAGATCGAACGGTTCCGTAGCGAAAACCAGACCCCGGTGCTGGCCATCACCTCCCGGTATTTCAGCGAACTCACCCTGGGCTCCTTTGCCGGCTTGCTGACCGATGAAAACGATCAGGGCGAGCCGGTATTGGTCGGCACACGACCAAACGGCGCCAGGGTTTTTGTGGAACGGATGAGCTCCGGTACCAGGGACCAGCTCTATCTTGCCCTGCGTCTGGCCTCCTTGGAGTGGCGTCTGGCCGGCCATGAACCAATGCCCTTCATCCTGGACGACATCCTGGTGAACGCGGACGATGCCCGTTCCCGTGCCGCCCTGAAGATATTGGCAGAACTGGCCGCCGGAACCCAGGTCATCCTTTTTACCCACCATCGCCGGATTGTTGAGGAGGCGCTGCAGCTTGCCTCAGTATCCGAAATCCAGGTGCATGAGTTGGGGGCATGAAGAAAGCATCATTTTTCAGGAACATTTATCCTGCCGCGCGTGTCTGAGAGACGTGGCGCTTGACAATCGCAGTTCAGTTGCCGGTAACGGTTTGACCCCATCGCGTTATTGTTGTAATCGCAGAAAAAAAAAGATGCAATTACAACGGTTCTTGCTTCGTTGCTGTAACTTGTTGAGTTTATCTTGCGGACCTGTGACTTTTTGTGGGTGTTACGAGTCCATCATTATGCAACCCCAATCGAGGAAGGAGATTTCACGCCATGGCATCACAACCAGAGCAATCATCAGCAGACGTTTTTAAAAAAGAAACCGTGCTGCTCATCGGCCTCTGCTGCCTGATCATCGGCTTTCTCTCCGGAATCGTCTTCACTGTCTACAAAACCCCGGCTGGCGTGGGAGCGGCCAAGGTTGCCACGGACCAACAGGCAGCCCAGTCCGGAAAACTCGACGCCGAACAGACCCAGCATCTGTTGCAGCTTGAACTCGAGGTGCAGAAAAACCCTCAAAACGTCGAGGCCTGGACCAACCTTGGACATCTCTACTATGACTCCGACCAGGTGGAAAAGGCCATCACCGCCTACAACAAATCCCTGGCCCTGGCCCCGGATAATGCCGATGTGCTCACCGACCTCGGGGTCATGTACCGGCGGGCGGGCAATCCACGGCAGGCCATCGCTTCCTTCGATCGTGCCATCCAGGTAAACGCCAAGCATGAAACAGCCCGGTTCAACAAGGGGATTGTTTTGCTCTATGACCTTAAGGATCAGGCTGGAGCCATTGCCGCCTGGCAGGGGCTGGTCAGCTTAAACCCAATGGCCACGGCGCCCAATGGCCAATTGGTCAGCGAAATAATTAAGGAAATACAGAGCAAAAAAATAAACTGACCGGCTTTTTTTCGGGAGGTTTGGCCGGTACTTTGGAAAATTTTCTTTGACATCAACGTGTTACAGGAATATCCTGTACAATGAATTTATGAGGAGGACAGGGCTGCATTAAACGGCATGGGGGGAGAGACCCCGGGGCGAATCTGTATGGGTCGAGAACACCGACGAGCAAAACGATTCAACGTCAGCATGGCGGTCTCGCTCATTCTGCACGATACGAAAAACAGGCTGGTTCTTGCCGACCCTGTGCCAGGAAAATTGGTGGACATCTCGTTTTACGGAGCCCGGCTGTCCGTCCCCCACATCCGGACCGGCAACTATCATCTTTTCTATGCCTGCAAGGATGACCTGGACAAGATCATTGAGCTTGAGGCAATAGACAGGGAAAAGGGAGACAGGCTTGTCATTCCCGCCCATCCTGTCTGGTTCGACCACGTTCTTTCCGCCCCGGACAAGCACTTTGAACTTGGAATGGAATTTCTTGTCCCCCCCGAAGACCCCAACATTACAAGGCTGCGCGCTTTCCTTGCCGTACAGCCCTCATTGAACAACGGCTGGCTGAAACGGCTTTTCCGGCTTGGTTAGGCCATGGATTTCCGCAGATTACGGATCTCGGAAAATCTCTGCCGCAGCCCCTCTACCTCGGGAGCCGTGTCCAGCCACTGATCGACAAGGGCGAGCATGGTCCGGGCCTGTTCCCGGCACTCACCGTTCAGCCGATAGATGATCCAGTTGCCCTCCTTGCGAAAGGAAACAAGCCCGGCATCCTCAAGAATACGAAGATGCTTGGATACCGTGGGCTGGGCCACGCCAAGGAGAAAAGTCAGCTCGCAGACGCACAGCTCCCGCACTCCCAGCATCGTAATGATCTTGACCCGGTTCGGGTCGGACAGCGCCTTCATCAGCCGAA
Source organism: Deltaproteobacteria bacterium (assembly GCA_021847425.1). Taxonomy (GTDB): domain Bacteria; phylum Desulfobacterota; class Desulfobulbia; order Desulfobulbales; family Desulfurivibrionaceae; genus Thiovibrio. The sequence continues at coordinate 11,311 of JAJZRF010000005.1, forward strand.
CAAATTCCTGCATGGATATCCCCATATCAATAGCCGGCAATACCGCCTTGGTTAAGAGCCATAATGAAATAACCGCGTTCTTGCCAATACCGTTAACCCTGTTCGTGACTATGGCTTCTTTTCAGGCTCCGGGGCCGCATCGGGTAAGATTGGGGAAAGAATGTTAAATGGCAGAAGCAGTGTTCTTTTGACGATATTCAGCAGGCCCTCGCCCACCGCGCCGGGAGGCAGGAGAGTGACCTGAGGGTCGCTTGCCTTGCCGGTGACTCCAACCGGGAAGGTGACAAGGGTGGCGGTGTCCCCGCCAATGATCCTGCCCAGCAGCGGCACCTTGCTGACAATGGCGTCAAGGGTTTTGAACGGGGAGATCATGACCACGACGTCCAGATCAAAGGTGCTGAGATTCATCTTGCCCCTGGCAAACAGATTTAGCCCTTGCCCGCGCACCACCGCCTCGTCGATGATCAGTTCGTTGTCCTTCACATGGGCCTTGAAAAGAAGATCCGTGTAAGGGAATCCCTTGGTGGACGGTGCGGCGCCGTCTCCGCCCTGGCTCGCGCTGAAAAGATCCGTGATGTTGACCACGCTGAAAATTTTTGAAAGAAGCTTCATGCGCAGAATCCGTCCGTGGTGGGAGTCGATCTGCAGATGCCCGTCCTTCCAGTTGTCCAACATCCCATCCAACTGACCATTGAGGGAGAATTCCCCTTCAATGATGTCCTGAGGGTAACCAAGACAGGGCAGGACCGTCTCAAACCGGGGCGGGGTGGTACAGGCGCTCTTTAAGGAAAAATGGCTTTTGCCAAGCTCCGGGGTGGAGAACCATTCGCCGGTGGTATCCAGACAGCAGAGACGGCCATTGGTTATGAGCGCGGACAACTTCCACTGGGGATGAATCCTGATTTCTCCCTGCAACGGTTGCCACGCCAAGGTGGAAATAGCATTGTTTTCCCCGGTCTTGTGACTGGAAGTGAACTCGGCCACATCAAAGGCCACGGTCCCGGTAATATTCCAGGGAGATGTCTCGGAGGGCTTATTGCCGTTGTCCTTGATCCGTTTCAGCGTTTCTTTGAAATCGAGCAGTGTTTTCTTGGAAAGCGCCGGAGAGGTGAGGCCAAGCTTCACCGCAAGGCCGTTGGCAACCCGGGAAACCAGCCCGTTGATCACCACGGATTCCCTGTCGTTAAAGGCGCAGGCCAGGCGTGTTACCTTGAGATCCTTGCCGATCCCCACAAGGCGAAGCTCCTGAATATCAATAAAGCGTTGCGCCTCCTGATCCAGGAACCAGCGCAGATCTTTCGCCTCAAGTTGTCCTGTAAAGGCAACCTTGTTGGGGTCATGGGGCAGATAGAGCTGAAAATCTCCGGCGATCTTGCCCCGCAGCAGGTCTTTGCGATCCAACAGCTGGTCAACGGTATTTTTGGATAATGCCCCCTTCCAGGAGAAGAGAAAGGCCTCCCTGGTTTTGTCCAGAAAATCCAGGGAAATCGTGGCATTCTCCTTGCCGCCGTAAACATGCACCGACATTTTAAGCGGGTCATCCTTGGTGAATTCCAGGGAAAAATCAGCCTTTGGAGCGTTGAACAGAGGGCCATCCGGTCGGATCAGCCCCTTGGCATACGTTTTTCCTTCCTGCAGATCGATCTGCAATGATTCCACCTGGAAAGGAAGATGCGGAAAAAGGGCTGGAGAAATAAGATGCCGGTTCTTGAGCCATTGCCCCAAGCCCTGTCCGACCTTTCCTTGCAGGAATATCTTGCCGCGTAGCGCGGCAAAGGCCTGGTGGGTCAGGGAAGCGCCCATGGTGAACGAGTCGCCGAAAATGGAGCCCGTGACCTCGGAAGCCGTGATTGCCTTGTCCGAGACATGGGCCTTTCCCTGTTTTATCTGGATCGGTTCCGGCAAAAATGGCGTTTCCACGGCAAGATTCTGCACAATAACGTCTGCCTCCGCCTGCCACAGTTTAGGCTCCGAAGCCTTCCCTGAAATCGTCGTATTGCGCAATTCTATCCTGCCGTCCGCCCGGGTAATATATTCGTGCAGACCACCGGTTATTTCCTTGAAATAGGCAAGATTTTCTTTTTCCAGCTCCTTTGCGGCCAACACTGCATCAAGTTGGGTTACATCAAGAAGAATGTCGTCGGCCCAACGCACCTGCCCGGTTGTTTTTTTCACCACATGGGGGCCGTAGGCGCCATGCACGTTCCGCCATTGCACCAGGGGAGGGGCAATCGTCATCTCTCCCCCATCAACGGTGAAATCCCAAGCCAGTGGCGCGTAGTGCCCCTTGCCCTGCATGCTGGCAACTTCAAGGGCGACCTTGAAATCATGCAGATGGTCGCCCAGATGAAGATGGCCCTTCGCCCGGCCGGAAACCCCGCTGAACTTGGCCAGTTCCGCGAGAAAAGGCTGGTGTTCGATGACCCGCCCCAGAACCCCTGGCAGTTCGGCCAGATCGGCGTCAAGATCAACGTCCAGCTTGAAGGTGAAATCATCGTCCGGCAGCCCCAGAATCAGGTGGCCGTTCTTGCCCCGGCTATTGCCCATTCGGGCCTCGTCGGCATCCACGATAAGAAGGCCTTTTTCGATCCGCATCCTGCCCTTGGCGTTGGTCAGAACCAGCCCTCCCGCCGGGATCTTGATCGAGGCGTCAATTGCCTCGGCGGTGAGGTGCATGTTTCGCGTGTACCTGAGATCGGCCTCTGTGCCATGAAAACTGTAACTGGCCTTGCCGGCCGTACCACTTTGCACGATTTCCGTTATTTTTTTAACAATCTCGTTCTCTCCCCAGGTGGAGAGAACAGCGGCGCGGATTCCGGTCAGATCAAGATCCTTGCCCTTGAGATCGATTTGCCACACCGGCGCCGGGTTCGCCTTGCTTCCGGCGGAACGTCGGATCGTGCCGGTAAGCTTCAACCCCGGTTCATGCATTTCAAATTCATTGAGAGTCAACAGCAGGTCGTCTCCATTTTTGGCAAAGGCCAGATCGACAACCCCGCAGTTCAGCGGAATCTTTTTATCCTTGGGGTAAACGAGCAGACAGGGGGAGTCGCCAACAATTTTGCCGGTGATTTTTTCAAACCCGCGCCCTGTAAAACTGCCTGTAAGATTGAGCGGGGTATCGGATGGCGCCAGTTTTCCCTGGGCAAAGGAATGGAATACTTTCTGCAAATTGAAGTTGCGGCAGGCAAATTTCATGCGGTAGGATCCATCCTCCCGCAGATAGTTGCCGGATACGGCAAGATGCGCCTCCTCCTGGGGTTTGCCGAAAAAGTCAAAATCAATGGCGGCAAGGCCTACAGACATGCTGCCGTTCAGGTCTTTCAGGGAGAAATCCTTACTGTGCAGCTCGGGCCATTGACTGTTGGCGTCAACCTGCAATATGCCCTTGCGGATCACAACTTTCAGCCCGGCAAGTTCAGGATCGGGGGGTTCGGCCAGCGAGGCCGGAAACCGTTTCACCCGGATCTCCGGGTTGATCAGAACAACCGTGCCGATCCGAACCTGGCCGTGAAACAGAGCCCACCAGTCCGGATATACCTTGACCATGGGCGCAACCAGCCCAGTATCCTCGCCGGCAAAACGGGTGTTGCGCAGGTCCAGATGGGGCAAGGGCAGCCAGGCCCATTCCAAGCGACCGGTTTGCAGGGCGCCTTCCAGTCTGGCGTTTACCTGGGTGCTCATCCGCACCTTGAGCGCGTCAAGATCAATGAATCTCGGAAGCAGCAAGATCGGGCCGAGAATCCCCAGGAGAAGAAATATGGCACAGGCAAGGATGATCCGGGTTCTGATCCGCAGGCTGGAAATTCGTGGCAAATTCATAGGGTATCGAGGGCTGGGCCGCTGGCGGCCGACATATGGCTTGGACCGGATGCGAACTGAAATAAAAAAACACGCATGACAACTCGCAAAAATATCAGAAAGGATAGTAGCACAACTTGTTGTCTCTATAAATTGATTTCCTCGGATCTGCCAAAGTATATTGTCAGGCGCAAGGCTAAAGAAAAGGTAAAAGGTAAAAGGCTAAAGGCTAAAGGAGCAATGCCTCGCACCTTTGGCCTTTAGCCTTTTACCTCTCACCTGTCTTTTACCTTGTCAGTTCCCGCGCAATGGCGTAATTTCACAGGAAATTCAAGCTCACAGGAAAATGGAGAATATGGCCAAAACACGCATCGGGGTAATCGGGGTAGGATATCTCGGCAAGTTTCATGCCCAAAAATACATGGCAAACCCGGAGGTGGAACTGGTGGGGGTGGCGGATCTCAACCCGGCCTACGCCGCCGAGGTTGCCCATGCCTGCAATACCACCCCTTTCAGTGATTACCGGGAACTGCTCGACCAGGTCGATGCGGTGAGCGTGGTGGTGCCCACCAGCCTGCACCACGAGGTTGCTTCTGTCTGTCTGCTGGCCGGAAAGGATGTCATGCTGGAAAAGCCCATGACCACCACCCTGGCCGAGGCGGATGCGCTTATTGCCTTGGCCGGCCAGGGGCAGCGCATCCTGCAGGTCGGCCACATCGAGCGATACAACCCGGCGGTGCTGGCCATGGCCGAACACCTCACCCAGCCGCTCTTTATCGAATCGCATCGGATCCATGTCTTCAAGCCACGGGGCCTTGATGTTGATGTGGTGCTCGACCTGATGATCCACGACATCGACATTATCCTGAGTCTGGTCAAATCGCCCATTGCCTCCATGCACGCAGTGGGCATGCCGGTTTTCACCAAGACCACCGACATCGCCAATGTCCGGCTGATCTTTGCAAACGGCTGCACCGCCAATCTCACGGTGAGCCGCATTTCCCGGGAGAATATCCGTAGGCTCCGTGTTTTTCAGCCCAATTCCTTCCTGGCGGTTGATTACGGCAAAAAGGAGCTCACCGTGATCAAGCCCACCAAGGAGCTGGACGCGAACGGCATGCCCCAAGAGGAGATCACCTCTTCCTGCTACCTGCCCCAGGACGCCTTGGAAATGGAGCTCTCGGATTTTGTCAAAAATGTCCGCAACCGCACCCAAGCAAAGGTTTCCGGCAGGGAAGGGCGGCTGGCCCTGGCCGTGGCCCAGGAAATCATGGCCCGGATCAAGGCACATGCCGATACCCATTGCCAACTGTTCAATGGCTGAGACCAGCAAACCCATGCCATCTTTGAACACCCCCCGGATTATGATCGTGGCCGGCGAGGCTTCCGGCGACATGCACGGGGCAAAGCTCATCGCCGCCCTCAAGGGACAAGCCCCCGAAGCGCGGATCTGCGGCATCGGCGGATCGGAACTGGCGCGCCAGGGCGTGGAAATCCTGTACGATGCCTCCCAGCTTGCCGTGGTGGGCATCGTTGAGGTCATCAGCCATTTCCGTTTTATTCGTGAAGCCATGCGCGCCCTTGAAAAACGGCTCAAGGAACAGCCCCCCGGCCTGTTGATCCTCATCGACTATCCCGACTTCAACCTGATCCTGGCCAAAAAGGCCAAACGGCTCGGCATCCCGATTTTTTACTACATCAGCCCGCAGGTTTGGGCCTGGCGCAGCGGCCGGGTGAAAACCATCAAAAAACTGGTGGATCGCATGGGCGTGATCCTGCCCTTTGAGCAGGATTTTTACCGGAAATTCGGGATGGCGGTGGATTTTGTCGGCCACCCTCTCATGGATGCGGTGCAAACCACCAGGACGCGGGAGGATTTTCTGCAGTCCCTTGGCATTGCTCCGGAAAGCACGGTGATCGGCATTCTGCCCGGCAGCCGGAAACGGGAAATAGCCGGGATGCTCCCGGTATTCCTGGCGGCGGCAAAACGGCTGCAGGAGCAATTGGTCAAGCCGGTTTTTCTCCTGCCCCTGGCCCCCACCCTGAGCGAGGATGATCTTCTGGCCAACGGCCTGGCGGACGCGGGGGTCGAGGTGCGGGTGGTCAGGGAGAACCGCTATGATCTCATGGGTGCCTGCGGCGCGGTAATGGCGGCTTCGGGCACGGTTTCCCTGGAACTGGCCATTCTGAATGTGCCCATGGTTATTTCCTACCGGGTTGCGCCGCTCACCTATTTTCTGGGGCGCCGCCTGATCAAGGTCCAATACGCCTCCCTGGTCAATCTGGTGGCCGGGCGTGAAGTGGTGCCGGAGCTGCTTCAGGACCAGGCGACCCCGGAGCGGATTGCCGGGGCAGTCTTAAGCCTGCTCACGGACCCCGGCCGCCGGGCTCGCATGCTGGCAGGTCTGGCCGAAGTCCGGGAACAGCTGGGCGGGCCAGGGGCCTCGGCCCGGGCCGCGCGCTTGGCCTTGGACCTGGCACGGGGCAGAAGCTGAGTTATTCCCCCTCCTGCGCTCCTTCTCGGAGCAAGCGCATATTTTCTGTCATCGCCTTATCGTAGCAGTGGGGGCAGATACCATGGGTAAAGAGAATGTCGTTATGCCGGAGCAGATAGACCTCCAGCTCGTGCCAGGCGTTCTTGTCGTCCCGGACCTTCCGGCAGTAAGAGCAGATGGGCAGCAGGCTCTGGAGGTTTTTCAGCTCCATGGTCCGGGAGCGGACCAGCTCCTCCAGTTCGGCGTTTTTTGCCTCCAAGGCTGAAAACAGGGCCCGGTTCTCCTCCTTGAGCTGATAGCGCTCCACCGCATGGATGATGGCGATGCGCAACTCTCCGCTGGCCCAGGGCTTGAGGATGTAACGGTAGACCTGCCCCTGGTTGATGGCGGCCATGATATCCTCCGGCTCGGAATAGCCGGTGATCATGATCCGTTCCGCATGGGGAGCAATTTCCCTGGCCCGGGCCAGCACCTCGGCCCCGGACAGGCCGGGCATGCGCTGGTCGGAGAGGATCAGGGCGAGGCCGTCCTCCCGGGCCATGACCTCCAGAGCCTCCTCCCCGGAGGAAGCCAGCAGGATCTCATACTCATCCGCAAAGGTCTGCTGGAAATTGCTCCGGTTAACCTCCTCGTCGTCGATGAACAGCAGGCGGGGTCGATTCATTCCCTGTCTCCTTCAAGCCTTCGCATGCGCTCCGCCATCTGTTTTCGCCCTTGTTCGACAAAGGCCTTGATCTCCTGCCCCAGGGCATAGGTCCCCACCGCGTTGCCGATGCTGAGCCGCAGCTGTTCCTCCTTCCAGGGCTTGACGAAATACCGGTAGACTCCCGCCTTGTTGATGGCCTCGATCAGCTCATGAACCTCGGTATAGGCGCTGATGATCATCCGGATGGTCTCCGGGTATGCTTCCCTGACCCTGGCCAGGAGTTCGATCCCGCTCATCCCCGGCATCCGCTGGTCGGAGACCACCAGGGCCATTTCCCCCTCCCGCCCGAGAAGGGCCAACGCCTCATCCCCGGAAGCGGCGGTGAAGATCTCGAAATCGTCACATAGGGTTTCGCGAAAGTTGATCAGATTGATCTCCTCGTCGTCCACATACAACACCCGTCCTTTCTTTTTGCTCATCTTTTGTTTTCCTCGTGTGGTGATGCGCTCGGTTCTTGTCCGGCGGGGAGGATCACCTCGAACTCTGCTCCCTGGCCTGGTTCGCTGCGAACCAAAATTCTGCCCCGGTGTTTGGCGATGATGCCAAAGGAGACGCTCAGTCCCAGTCCCGTGCCCTTGCCGACCTCCTTGGTGGTGAAAAACGGATCGAAAATTCGCTCCTGGATCTTTTTGGGAATACCCACCCCCTTATCGGTAAAAATCACATGCACTTCATTCTCAACGCAGAAAGTGCGGATCAGCAGGGAGCCCTTGTCCGGCTGGGCGTGAACCGCGTTGATAATCAGGTTCATGAATACCTGACAGAGCTGTCCCTGGGAGCCGGACACCGCGGGCAGTTTCGGGGCAAACTCCTTCATCACCTCCATCCTGTGCCGGTACTCGGGCAGGGCCAGGGCCAGGGTGCTTTCCAGGCACTCATTGATGTCTATGGGCTGGGCGATATCCTGGTCGGGCCGGGAAAAATTCTTGAGATCGGTGACGATCTTGCTGGTGCGCCGCGCTCCTTCCCGGACATTGCCCATGAGCAGGTCGATGCTCTGCATCAGCTCACTCACCCGGTTTGAATCCGGGCAGCTCTGCTCCCCGTGGCCCTCCAGGATCATCCGCAGCTCGTCCAGCCTTTTTTCCAATGGCGGCAGGGCGCCGGTGATAAAATTGGTGGTGTTGTTGACTTCGTGGGCCACCCCGGCCACCAGTTGGCCCACGGCCCCCATCTTTGCCGATTGCACCAGCTGGGACTGGGCCTCCTTGAGTTCGTGCATGGTCATGGTGAGTTCGGCGGTGCGAGCGGCCACGGTTTCCTCAAGCCTCTCGTTCATCTGGGCGATGGTGACAAAGGCTTGGTCGAGCTGACCGATCAGCTGTGTGAGGCTGATTTCAAGCTGGCCGAGTTCATCGCTTGCCTCTTCTTCCGTCTTCCCCAGCCGGGTTTTCAGAGTAGCGACCAGGGCGCGCAACGGCCTTATCACGTCCCGCGCCAGGATAAGGGACATGATAAAGGAGATGGGTAGGAAGGAGAGAAAAACCAGCACCGCATGGCGGATGATCCGTTCCATACCCTCTTGGTACTGGGCGCGGCTTAAAATAATCTGCACGTCGCCGAGCCTGGTGGTCGCGCTCTGTTCCATCTTGCCCGTGTCAAAATACAGGGAGGCCTTGTCTTTGGACTGGCCGACGGTGATGATCTGTTTGCAGAACACGAAGTAGCGATCCTGACGCCAGTTGGGGCTGGGAGCATTTTCGCGGGCGGTTCGGTGTTCCGCCATGATTTGAGCAAGACGGCCCATTTCCTTCGGCCGGAGGGCATCCTCTCCGGCCTGGGGCACAAGGCGGGAAAAAATCAGACCACCGTCCTTGTTGTAGATGAGAACGGCCATGACCCCGGTTTCCCCGAGTACCGCCTCCACGTCTTCGCTGATTCGAGGCATGTTCATGAAAAAAAGCGGGGTCTCCAGGTTGCGGGCCAGGATCGAGGAGATAAATTTCCCCTTGTGGTAATTTTCATCCAGCAGAGTCTGTTTCTGGCTATGGCCGAAAAGCAGGATCAGTCCGCCGCCGCAAAGAACCAGAACCCCCAGAAAAGTGAGAAACAGCTTCAAGCGGTAGCCCAGCGGCAGCCAGAATCTTTTCTTGAGCCAGTGCAGGTCCAGTGGGGTCATCGTCCGGTCTCCGGAGGGTAGGTGGCGTCGATGGCCTCGGGGGCGTAAAAAACGCCCAGCCGGCCAAGCACCTTGGGGTTGGCCACCACCCTGACCTTGCGGGGCGGGGTCAGAGCGGGAGTATCATTGCCCAGGCCGGCGCGCAGGATATGCGCGCCAAGTTCGGCTGCCTGGGCACCGAGGTCGGTGGTGTCGAAGGTGACCGCCATGGCCGCGCCCTGCGCCAGGTACTTTTCCGAAAAACTGATGATGGGGACGCGGTTTTTCATGGAAAATTCAAGAAGGCTGCCCAAGACCTGCGGTGCGGTGAGCTGGGGGTCGGGCAGCAGCCAATAGGCGTCGATCTTGCCGGCCAGCTCCTGGAGCGCCCCCGGCACGCTGGTCTGGTTGTCGAACTGCTTGAAAAGCAGGGTCTGGATCGAGGCCACCGGCGAGAGCAAAGCCTCCTGCACCCACTGGCCTGACTGGGCCGGATTGTACAAAACGCCGATGGCATGGACCCTGGGCAGCGCCTTGTTGATCGCGGCCAGCTGACGAGAGGGCTGGATGCGCATCTCGATGCCGGCAAAGTTTCGGGGCAGGGATGCGGCGGCGGCCGAGGGCGCCAGCAGGTAGACCACCGGCACCTCCCGAAGCTCCTTGATGAAATCCAGGGCCTGATCGCCGATGGCCACCACCAGCCGTGCGTCTTGTAGCTGTTTTTTAAGGGAAAAAGTATCCGTTGCCTGTTGCTCGGAAAGCAGCACCTGTGTTACGGTATTGCCGCTGATGCTTTTCGGGCCCGAGGCCGGATGCTGAACGAGCCAATCCCTTTCAAAGCCCAGCCGGGCCTCCTCGTAGGGTTTGAGCGGCGAAGACTGGAGCAGGACGCAGTCCAGCGCCCAGGCCGTGGAGGCAAAGGCCAGCAGCAACGGCGCGATGAGGAGAAGACACTTTTTCACCGGCGAATCGACCCTGTTGATTGAAAAAAAGGGAGAACCAAATCTGACTGCAAATAACCTGCAATAATCCTAGAACCTTGCGCGCCATTGCGCAAGCATGAGATCACTTTCCCCGCGTGCGGGAAAAGTGCCTGCAACCCTGGGGGGGGGGACAAGACAGGATGCATAACCGTTTGGGATCATGCATAATAATTATTTTTTTCCTGGGAGCCCCCAATGACTTATCCGTATTTTTTCCGTAATCGCACCTCCGCCGGAACCGCCTTTTTTCTCCTCGCCCTGCTGCCGGCCCTGAGCAACGCTGCCGAAACGGACAAGGCGCAAAACCCCATGACCATGTACTTCGATGACTCCCAGATGGTGGAGGTTGCCACCCGCGCCCCCAAACCCATGGCCCAGGTGGCGGAGAATGTCAGCGTAATCACGGCGGAGGAGATCGAGGGGATGCACGCCCATACCCTTGGCGAGATTCTCGACCGGGTGGCTGGCATGTTCGTTGAGTTTGATGGCCGGGATTTTCTGGGCATGGAAACGATGAGAATTTCCGGAACCCGCAGACAGCACGCCCTGTTTTTGCTCGACGGCGTACGTATCAACCAAAATTCAAGCGGGTATGCGCAGTTGTCCTTTGTGCCGCTGGGCATCATCAAACGCATCGAGATCATCAAGGGGCCTGCCTCATCCTCCTGGGGCTCCGCCCTGGGCGGGGTGGTGAACATCATCACCAAGGATACCGGCACAACCCCGGTGCCCAAAGCCACGGCAAGCGCAAGCTATGGCAAGGCAAACAGCCGGGAAGTCTCCCTCGATCTTGCCGGAGGCGGGGAGAAGGTGGGATATTACCTGTATGGCGGCAATATTGATTCGGACGGGCTGAAGCTCGACCGTTATGGCGAGCGTAATTCCGCCTATGGCAAGCTTCAGGTCAAGTTGCCGAACAACTCCTCCCTCACCGCTGCAGGCGGCTACAGCGATCCGAACTACAAATTACTTGATTGGGGCAATGCCTGGGGCATATCGGACCTGAATGTTTACGATGATGTCGGTACGCACAACTTCTGGGGCACGGTATACTATGATGCGGAACTCGCCCAAAAGCTCAACCTGCATCTGGCCATTCAACGCTACAAAAACGAATTCATGGACGATTTTCGTTCCCTGGGCACCGGCAATGGCGGACCCAATGGAGATTTCATCTACCGCCAAAACTGGGACGATGAGGTCAACAGTTTTTCCAGCAACCTCAATTGGGCTGGCGAAAACCTTGCCTCAAACATCGGCTTTGAATCAAGCCGCAGCAAGATGGTCTATTCCAGCGCCACGGGCGTTCTTTTTGGCGGCCCATCTTCCTCAACCGATGATCCGGCGCAGGAGGAACGCCGGGGGCTCTATGCCAACACCACTTACACTCAGGGCAAGTTTTCCCTCACCCCCGGGATCAGGTATGACTATAATTCCAACTCCCAGGCATTTACCAGCCCCTCCCTTGGCGCGACCTACCAGCTTGCCAACGACACCCTGCTCCGCGCCTCTGCAGCCCGCGGCTTTTCCGCCCCCTACCTTTCAGCAATACAAAATTCGCCGGGGCTGAAACCGGAAACCATCACAGCTTACCAGGCAGGGATCGAAACCCACCGGGTGCCGGATCTCCTGCTCAAGCTCACTGTCTTCCAGTACAATATTTCCGATGCCTGGAATATGTCCTCTGTCCCTTGGGTCAATGCCGGGCACATCCGCTTGCACGGCGTGGAGTTCGAGGCGACCACCAACGAATACCACGGCCTTACCCTCACCGCCAACTTCACCCTTGCCTCGGAAAACAGCATGGGCGATGGGGATACCGATCGAAAAAACGATGCGACCTATACCGCCAACCTCATTGCGGACTACAGACTCCGGGAATATGGGCTTCGCGCCGAACTGGCCGGCCATTATTACTGGATGAACGGGGATCTCATAAATGATAACCCGATCTGTAATACGTTTCTCTGGGATGCGTTGCTCAGCAAAGAGCTTGCCCTGCCTTTGTTGCAAACCGAAATTTTTCTCAAAGCCCATAATATCTTTAACGGCAGCCAGTACTGGGACTTCGCATATCCCAACCCGGACCGCTGGGTGGAAGCCGGTGTAGTCTTTAAATTTTAATTATCCGTTGTGGAAACCGTGATATGATTGTTTGGTCGAGGGATTTTTTTTAAACAACCCATTACCACAGGAGGAAACATGAAAACGATGACTATTCTTACCCAGGGAAAAACCGTCAAGACCGTGGCTGCAACAAGTGGATGCTGTGCAGGTGTACCTTCAGCAGTAAAATGATCTCCAAAGTTTTAGAGAACAAAAAAAGGAGAGCTATCGGCTCTCCTTTTTTTGTTCTCGCGGCAAACCAGAGGGCCCCCCTATGCAGCTTACCCCATACCATGTTGTCTGTCCCTATCCTGACGATCCTGAGCAGCTCCTTCTCTTTGCCACCAAAACCGGCGCCCTGGTTGTCCTTCCGGTAGAGGTTTTTGCCGGCCTGCGAGAGGGGCTTGTCGCAAAGGGCGCTCTTGAGCCGCTCACCGAAATGGGATTTCTTGTTTCCGACCCCGATCAGGAACGCCGGGCGGTGTACGGATATCTGGCGGAAGTCAACAGAGTCAATCCCAATCTGACCGTGGCCCTCATCCTGGGGATGGAGTGCAACTTCGCCTGCAGGTACTGCTTCCAAGGCGGTCAGAAAGACAGGGCGGCCATGAGCGATGCCACGGCGGACCGGCTCGTTGCCTTTATCCGCGAATGTTTCAGGCCGGGCAAGAAAAAGCTCCTGCTTCAAATTTACGGGGGCGAGCCGCTGCTCTACACCAAACGGATCATCTCCTTGGCTCGGCAGCTTAAACCATTTGTAGAAGGGCAGGGGGCAGAACTTGTCATAGATATTGTTTCCAACGGCTCGCTCATCACTCCCCAGGTGGTGGATGAATTGAACCAGTGGGGGCTTGACGGGATCAAGATTACCATCGACGGCCCACCGGAAAACCACAACTATTTCCGGCCATTCAAGTCCGGGAAACCGAGTTTTGAAATAATTGTCCGCAATCTGAACGCGGTTCGCGGCAAGACCAAGATCCGCCTGGGCGGCAACTATACCATGGCGAACTACCAAAGTTTCCCCCCCGTTCTCGACCTTCTGGCCGCGCAGGGACTCACCCCGGACACGGTGGAACTGGTCAACTTCAACATCGTCATGCAGGTGCGGGAGACAGCTGCCGGCAATATCTATCGCGGCGGCTGTTGCACCGTCAACGAGCCATGGCTGCAAGATGCCGCCCTCCATGTCCGGGAAGAGGTGTTCAAGCGGGGCTATATGATTGCGGAGCTCGGCCCGCAGCCCTGTGCCGTTGAGGTGGAGGACGCCTTTACCGTGCATTACGATGGCAGTTTGTACAAGTGCGTGATCTGGGCAGGGCAGAAACAGTTCAGAATCGGCGACATCTGGCAGGGGATCGACGAACAGTATAAAGAAATCCATCATCTTGGCCACTGGCAGAGGGAAGAAAAATGCCGGAAATGCGTTTACCTGCCCCTCTGCTTCGGCGGCTGTCGCTCCATGGCCTATCAGCGCGACGGGCACATGGCGAATGTGGACTGCAAGAAGGAATTTCTGGATGCAACCCTGGAAAAAATGCTGGCCCAGGATCTGCAATACCGTTACGGGGCAGCGGCGGAAAAATCGTGACCGGTTACCGGAAAGGTGTCAGCCAGTTTCACTTATTCTGCCTGATCGCCTCGTAGAGCACCACCGATGCGGCCATGCCCAGATTGATGCTGCGGATGTTGGGGTTGCTCATGGGGATGGTGGCGCACCGTTCCCGGTACAGGGAGATGATCTCTTCGGGCAGCCCTTTGGTTTCGCGGCCGAAGACCAGATAATCACCGGGCTGGTAGCACACTTCGGTGTAAGGCCGTTCCACCTTGGTGGTGAAAAAGTGCAACCGCAGCTCATCCTGGGCTGCGAGAAATTCTTCGAAACTGTCCCAATAGCGGATATCGACAAACTTCCAGTAATCAAGGCCAGCCCGCTTCAGATGCTTGTCATCGGTGGAAAAACCCAAGGGCCGGACCAGGTGCAGGATCGTGTCCGTGGCTCCGCACAACCGGGCGATACTCCCGGTGTTGGGGGGGATCTCCGGTTGGACCAGGACAATATGAAAAGGGGCAGGGCAGGGCAAGGGATTAGAGCAGGGAGATCGGGTTGTCCGGGGTCACCACCACATTTTTCACCATGATGATCTTGGGATTATCAAGATTTCTGGCCAGTTTGGTGAGCGATTGGAGTTCCTGATGAAAAAGAACCAACTGGGTTCCTGCCAGCTGGGAGCGCGGGCGAAACTTGACATTGAAGGGGTTGGCGAACACCCCGTTCTGTGCCATCCGGTAATCGAGATGCGGGCCGGTAGCTATACCGGTGGCGCCGACATAGCCGATGATCTGCTTTTGCCGGACTCTGGCCCCGGCCTTGATATTAGCGGCAAATCGGGAAAGATGCCCATAGTAGGTCTTGTAGCCGCCGCTATGGTCAAGAATGATCTGTTTGCCAAAGCCGCCTTTCCAGCCGGCAAACTCCACCCGGCCATCGGAGGCGGCCATGATCGGGGTGCCCACCGGCGCGGCCAGATCAACGCCCAGATGGGGCCGGATAATATCCAGGACCGGGTGTAAACGGTGATAGGAAAAACCGGAAGTGACCCTGGCCATGGGCACGGGGGAGCGGATAAACGATTCGCCGAGCTCAAAGCCTCGGTGATCGAAATACGTTGGCTCTTCCCTGCCATTATCAAAACAAAAGCCCTCAAGCGGGCCGACTTCCTTGCTGTTATACCGCGCCATCAAAATCTTGCCATAGCCGACAAACTGGTTCTTTTTGTAATATTTTTCAAAAACCAGCTCAAAGCGGTCGCCAAACCGGGTCTCGGTGTTGAAATCGATCTTTGAGGCAAAGATATCGGCAAAGCTGTAGATCAGTTTGGGGTCTTCATGAAAAGCGGAGAGTGCGGCAAAAAGGGACGATTCAACGGTGCCTTGCAATTTCACCGTCCGGCAATCAAGGGAAACATCAAGTTTCTTGGCTTTAAAAGAACCTCCGGCGGTGCGTTCGATGGCATGCACTTCAAGAGGGCCTGATTCGTACAAACATTTCACCAGGCCGCCATCGTCATCAAGGGTCAGGGTGTAACGGTCATGGGGCTTCATGTCCCGGAAATTCACCTGGCCTTCAAAGGCGGATATTACCGATTGCTGAACCTCTTCATCAACCCCGTTGGAGCGAAAGGAAGAGGCCAGCGAATCTCCCGGATGGATCTCGCCGATAATCTCCCGGACGTTGGGCAAAAAATCTTCTGTTTCGCCGGCAACGGAAGGATTGGCCGCGGTCCGCGGCAGGAGGGATTCCCCAGCCACGGCACAGAGAAAAAAAGCAGCAACCAGCGCAAGGGAAACACCAACGGTGAGAAAATGGGAGCTGTTTAAAAAAAGAACCAGATGTCTTTTGGTGTTGCTGCCGAAGCGGGATGCCTTCTGGAGGCAAGCGGCCAAACACACCGGGCATACCCTGAATTTCTTGATTTTTTTCGTCATTAACACTCTATTCCATAGAGATTTCAGCGGACACTCATGCATCTGCCTGGATGTCGACT
The DNA here is from genome assembly GCA_021847425.1 of Deltaproteobacteria bacterium. Lineage (GTDB taxonomy): Bacteria > Desulfobacterota > Desulfobulbia > Desulfobulbales > Desulfurivibrionaceae > Thiovibrio. The sequence continues at coordinate 27,048 of JAJZRF010000005.1, forward strand.
TTAGTTAAGCTGCTATTGTTTAGCAAGATCGGACGACTATTACAAGTTTCTTTTGCCTTTTTTTCCAGGCGGAATGCTTTCCCTTTGTTTATCGCTGGAAAAACCTGCCCGAACAATTTGTTCGGTTGAAAAAAAATAAAAATTGTTGCACACTGCATTTTCGGAATTTTTCCGGCTTCAACAGAAGTGCGGGGCCGGATATCATTAAATGGAACCTCCCCTCCGGCAGATTTTTTAACATAAATATCAGGAGCGACAGGCAGCAATGGCGTTAATCGTGCAGAAATTCGGCGGAACCTCGGTGGCGAATCCGCAAAAAATCAAGGCGGTGGCCGAACGGGTCATGGGCTACAGCCGCAAGGGGCACCGGATGGTGGTCGTGCTCTCGGCCATGGCCGGCGAAACCAACCGTTTCGTCGATCTGGCCAACCAGATGCAGGCCATTCCCGACCCCCGGGAAATGGACATGCTCCTGGCCACCGGTGAACAGGCGACCATCGCCCTGTTCACCATGGCTGTCAAGGAAGCGGGTCTCGATGCCATCTCGCTTCTGGGCGATCAGGTGAGGATCACCACCGACCGGATGCACACCAAGGCCAGGATCCTGAATATTGACTCGAACCTGATCAACCGCCACCTGGACGCGGGCAGGATCGTGGTGGTGGCCGGGTTTCAGGGCGTCACCAAGGACGGCGACCTGACCACCCTGGGCCGGGGCGGCTCAGACACCACGGCGGTTGCCTTGGCCGCGGCCTTGAAAGCCGACGAGTGCGAGATCTACACCGATGTGGAAGGGGTGTACACCACCGACCCAAACATCTGCAAGAATGCCCGCAAGATTGACCGTATCTCCTATGATGAAATGCTGGAACTGGCCAGTCTCGGCGCCAAGGTGCTGGATATCCGCTCGGTCGGTTTTGCCAAACGATATAAAGTTCCTGTCCATGTTCGTTCCACCTTCACGGAAACCGAAGGAACATGGGTGGTAGAGGAGGATAAAGAAATGGAATCAAATCCCGTATCCGGAGTAACCTGCAGCAAGAACGAAGCACGCATCACCATCAGCAAGGTCCCGGACGTTCCGGGCACCGCGGCCCGGGTTTTCAACCCGATCACCAGCCAGGGGATCGTGGTTGACATGATCATCCAGAACACCCGGGAAGGTGAGCTCACCGACATGACCTTTACCGTGCCGCGCACCGACTACAAGAAGACCATGCAAATCATGAAAAAGGTTGTGGCGGACATCGGCGCCGATGGGGTGACCGGGTCGGAGAACATCGCCAAGGTCTCCATCGTCGGAGTCGGCATGCGCAACCACGCGGGCATCGCCTCCACCATGTTCAAGGTGCTCTCCGACGAGGGGATCAACATCCTGATGATCTCCACCTCGGAGATCAAGGTTTCCTGCGTCATCGAGGAGAAATATACCGAGCTGGCGGTCCGGGCGCTGCACGACGCATTCAACCTGGAAAAGGGCCCGGCCAAGAAGCGGCCGGGCAAGAGCATTGCCCCGGCGAAAACCAAGGCAGCCCCAAAGGCCAAAGCGGCAACGCCGAAAGCCAAAAGCAAAAAAAAGTAAGGAACGAGAATGGCCGGAAAAGTCTCCATCTACGACACCACCCTGCGGGACGGAACCCAGGCCGAGAATTTCAACCTCTCGCTGGAGGACAAGCTGCGCATCACCCTGAAGTTCGACGAACTGGGGATCGACTTTGTCGAGGGCGGCTGGCCGGGCTCCAACCCCAAGGACGTGGAATACTTCAAGGAGATTCGCAAGTACGAACTCAAACACACCAAGGTCACGGCCTTCGGCTCCACCAGGCTCTTTGCCAACCCGGCGGAGCAGGATGGGAACCTCAATGCCCTGATTGCGGCAAAAACCCCGGGCATCACCATCTTCGGCAAAACCTGGGACATTCATGTCCGCGATGCTCTGCGCATCGAGCTGGATGACAACCTGCTGATCATCGAGGAATCGCTAAGATACCTGCGGCCCCATGTCCAGCATCTGTTTTACGATGCCGAGCATTTTTTCGACGGCTTCAAGGCCAACCGGGAATATGCTTATGCCACCCTGGACCGCGCCATTGCCGGCGGGGCCGACTGTCTGGCCCTCTGCGAGACCAACGGCGGTACCCTGCCCACCGAGCTTTCCGAGATCATCAAGGCGGTGAAGGCACATCTGAAGGCAAAAAAGGCCAAGGTAGATTTCGGCATCCACGCCCACAACGATTCCGAGTGCGCGGTGGCCAACTCCCTGATCGCCGTCACCCTGGGCGCCTCCCAGGTGCAGGGCACGGCCAACGGCTTTGGCGAGCGGTGCGGCAACGCCAACCTCACCTCGATCATGCCGGCCCTGACCCTGAAGATGGGCTACGACTTTACGGCGGCCGCCAACCTGCACCGGCTCACCGAGGTCTCCCGGTTTGTCACCGAGCTGGCCAATCTCTCCCCCAACAAGTATCAGCCCTACGTGGGGCAGGCCGCCTTTGCCCACAAGGGCGGCATCCACGTCAGCGCCGTGCAGCGCAACCCCCTGACCTACGAGCACCTGGAACCGGAAAAGGTGGGCAACGTGCGGCGGGTGCTGATCTCGGATCTTTCCGGAAAAAGCAACGTGCTGGTCAAGGCGAAAAAAATCGGTTTGGACTTGGACAGCAAGGACCCGGTGGTCAGCGCCATCGTCAAGGAGCTGAAGGATCTTGAGAACCAGGGCTTTCAGTACGAAGGAGCCGAGGCGTCCTTTGAGCTGCTCATGCGGAGGGCCATGGGAACCCCGAAGAAGTATTTCGACCTGCACGGCTTTCGGGTGATCAGCCAGAAGTCTCCGGACGGCGTGCTTCAGGAGGAGGCCACCATCCGGCTGGCTGTCGGCGGCGAGGAGGTGCATACCGCAGCCCTTGGCAACGGCCCGGTCAACGCCCTGGACAGGTCGCTCAGAAAAGCGCTCACCCGGTTCTACCCGAATCTCAAGGAGATGGAGCTGCGGGATTACAAGGTGCGGGTCCTGGCCAGCGAACACGGCACCGAGGCCCGGGTGCGGGTGCTGATCGAATCCCGCGATCAAGACAGCATGTGGGGCACGGTGGGAGTCTCCCCGGACATCATCGAGGCAAGCTGGCAGGCCCTGGTGGACAGCATCACCTACAAGCTCATGAAGGATGAACGAAACAAGCAGTGATACCGGGAGAAAGGATCTGCGCCCGCTGGTGCTGGTCCTTTTCGCCGTGACCATCCTGACTGTTACCGCCGTCCGCATGGGCTGGCTTTTCAAGCCTCCCAGCCAGGTTTCCGCCCCGCAAAAACTTGCCTGGTGCGACGGCTCCGTCGCCACCGGTCTCTATCGGGTGCCAGCCGATTTCGCTTATCCGGCCGAGGAAGAGCAGTCGCAGGCCGAACCCGCTTCTGGACACGAAACCAAAACATCAAGAAAACCCCCGGCAAAACTGGCCCCCCTGTTTTTCAGACCCATCCCCGTCAATCAGGCCGATGAAGAACTGCTGATCACCCTTCCAGGCATCGGCCCGGTCCTTGCCCGGAGAATCATCGAGTTTCGCGGGCAGCACGGCAGGATCACTTCCATTGATGAGCTGGACGAGGTCAAGGGGGTCGGCCCGGCCAAGCTCAAGATATTAAAGGCTCACTTGGTTGTCGATTAAGAGCTTGTCCGTAAATAAGCTTTTCAGGGATCGCGCCGGATTTTGAGACGGATTTGGTCGGGACGATTGAGCAAAACCACAGGCGTAGCAGCGCTACGGCGAGGATTTTGCGATTGAGGAGCGGCCAAAGACGGCCAAAAGCTGGATGCGAGCACCAAAGATTTATTTACGGACAAGCTCTAAGCCGTTGAGCAAAAACAACTTGAACATCGAGTCCTGCCAAGACACAGCATAAGGAGCCGTAAAGTCGAGGCAGAACAGTACAAGTTATTTTCGCACGGCTCCTAAACAGAACGGCTCCTCAACGTACTACGCTAAAAAGAGCCGCCCCTGGGCCAGGCATTGGCCCAGCTCCCGGTACACCTCCTCGAACCGCTCCCGGTCGGGCTTGGTGCCCAGCGCCCGGATGAGCCGCCGGGACAACGGCCCCTGCGCCAGCATGGTCTCCACGGTCTGCCGGATACCGTGTCCGGCCGCGACCAGCTCCGGGGTGCAGTCCGCGGCCAGCTCCTGCCAAAGCTCTCCCGCGGTCATGGCCGCGTGTCCTGCTCTGCCAAACAGGCTCAGGTAACGACGGCCGTTGATCACCGCCTCTTCGCCATCCCTGACCGTGCCGGTAAAAATCTCCGCCAGCCCCCCGGTTTTCGTTGCCATCTGCTCCGCCAACCCGGACCAACGTTCAGCGGTCAACCCTTTGAGCACCGCGCAGATCAGCACGGCCAGGGAAATATCGGCCAGCGGGCACTCCTGGATATCCAAGACGCGAATCTCGATGGCGCTGCGGTCGAACCGGGCAATGGCCCCTCGGGAGTTGAGCCATTCCGCTTCCAGCACCCCGTCCGGATCAAGGGGCGCAATGTCGCGGCGCAGACGCTGGTATATCTGCCGTTCATACTCGGCCTCGCTGAACACCGGCTCCGGGATGACCTGACCGGTGATGAAGGGAATCCGCTTTTGGTTATTCCGGTAATACTCCAGCCGGGTGTCCAGCCAGCCGGTGAGCGCGCCGTCCGCCGCAGGCGAGCTTGCGGCTATGGCCGGAAGGATGGGCAGCAGCAGCCGGATCGCCGCATGCAAACACCCAAACCCCTCGTCCGTGCCAAAGCCCAGGTTGAGATGGGTGGACTGCAGATTGGACCAGCCATGGCCCTGGCAGTTGAAGATCCGGTTGTAGGTATTGTAGATGTCCTTGTTGCCGTGAGGCCAGAGAAGGGTTTCGCTGTGCGGGTCCATCCAGGGGTGCATGGCCGTGGGCAGGAGGATTGCCCCCTCTTGGGCCGCCACCCGGCCAAGTTCCTCAACCTCTTTCTGAAGTTTTTCCGCCAGCCCCGGCAGCCCAGGAGCCGGAACGCTGTTTTTGATCTCGATCACATGCAGGGCCAGTTCATTGGACCAGGCCATGATCCCCCGTTTCACCTCGTTGGTGATGGTGCCCGCAACCCGTTCCAGAATGCGGTCGGCAATGGGCGCCACATCCAGGGTATCCTCGCGGACCAGCATGTATTCCAGTTCAATGCCGAACTTTCGGAACAATTCCTCCTGGCTCATGCCCACAGCCCTCCGCCCTTGCGCTCGTCAACCCTGCGGGCGAACACCCGCATCAGCCGCAGGTAGAGTTCGTCTTTCAGCACCTTGTCTTCCACGCCTGCGTCGATATTGGGGTTGTCGTTGATCTCGATGAGAAAGAAACGGTTGCCCACCTGTTTGATGTCCACCCCGTAGAGGCCGTCGCCGATCAGGGTCGAACCCTTGAGCGCCAGCTTGATCAGGCCGGGCGGGCAATGCTCCACCGGCAGGGTTTCGGCGTCGCCATCGCTGAGCTTGCGCCCGGCGGAATCCCGTTTGATGATCTGCCAATGATTCCGGGCCATGAAATACTTGCAGGCAAAGAGCGGTTGCCCATCAAAAACGCCGACCCGCCAGTCATAGGTGGTGGGCATGAACTCCTGGGCGATGATCAGCTCGGATTTCTGGAGCAGCTCCGTAACCTGCCTGGCCAGCTCTTCCTTGTTTTCCACCTTGACCACGCCTTGGGAAAAAGAGCTGTCCGGCTTCTTGAGCACACAGGGAAAGCCCAGCTCGGCGCTGAACTGCTGCCAGTTGCCCTGGTGGAGGATGCGGGTCTTGGGGATAGGAATTTTGTGCCTGGTCAGGATCTCGGCCAGAAACACCTTGTTGGTGCAGCGCAGGATGGATTCCGGGTCATCGATCACCACCAGACCTTCGGCCACGGCCCTGCGCGCGAAACGGTAGGTATGGTGCAGCACGCTGGTGGTTTCCCGGATGAACAGGGCGTCAAATTCGGCAAGCCTGCCGTAATCATCCTTTTGAATGAACTCCGCGCCAAAGCCCACCGCCTCGGCTGCCTTGACCATGCGCTGCAGGGCCTTGGCATTGGAGGGCGCTTCCGCCTCCGCCGGGTCGTGGAGAATGGCCAGATCGTAGCGGGCGGTTCGCCGCCGGTGAAAAATGCGATGCCGCCCCTTGAAATACTCACGGGCCATTTCCACGGCAAAATCGCGGTGGTCCGGGGGAATATCGTTGGCAGCCATGGGGGTGATACCGGTCAGCTGCCATTTCCCTTCCTTTTCGTTATGGCTGAAATTGGCGCGCAGGAAGGGCGCCTGGAAGATCTTGAACAGCTGCTGGGCAAGCCTTTCGTGCCTTTTTGCCACATTATGGCCGAAATAGATGCTCACCACAAACTCCGGCGATTTTATCTGGCCCAGGCTCTGCTGGATAATCTCGTCCAAATCATCGGAGGCGATGCGGATAATGGCCTGGGTCTTGAAATCCTGGATGGTGGCCACGTCCGGCAGGGGCTTGTGCCCCCTGGCCGCGGCCAGCAGCGAGACATAATAGCCGGTGCTCTGGTAGCGATAGGATTTACACAGGTTGAACACCCTGGCCGAGGGCAGTTCCGCGTAGGCGGCATCGGTGAGGTAAGCGCGGGCCGGGACGATTTCCACATCGCTGATGGCAAGGGGCCAGTCCTTGGGATCGTTCACTACAATCAGCACCTTCATGGAATCACCGCGTGAGTCATCGAGTTGTGCCCATTTTTTCTGCCGGGCTCGATGATGAGGAGGTTGGCGTCATAGGTGACGATGCCCAGCAGGATGGAGCAGATTACCCGGTCTATGGACATCTGGTAATTCTGGCTGGCGGACATGGGGTTGCCCATGTGCGGATCGGCGATGGCGACCAATCTGTCCGGTCTGTTGTAGCCGCAGAGGAGTACAAAATGGCCGGAGGGGTTGCCGCGCACATCGTCATCCGCGCAGAGATCGCCGTATTCCCGCATGCTCCGGTAGAGATAGGTGGAGCTTAAGCCGGTGAGCACCGGGATGGCGCGTTTCAGGTATTTGCGGAGCAGGGCAGGGGTGAGGTCGGCAAAACGCAGCTCTCCGCCGAGGTTGAGAAAATCGAGATAGCCCCGGGTGGCCAGGTGGAGTTTTTCGTCGTCCTTGGCCTCCATCTGGGCCAGGAGCCGCGCCTCGATATAGTCCGGGTCATGCGAAAACCAGGTGGGGTCGAAAACCTGGAGGTTGTAGGTGTAGATCCGCGCCTTGTAGCCGCGCCGCAGGGCGTGGCAGGCGAGAAAGACATCCAGGGTGCCGCCGGTTTCCAGGCTTTTTACCTCGTCGATCACCCTGGCCAAGGGGATGTCGTCGCCGTAGTACTGGTACACGGCGTGGAGACAGGTCGGGCCGCAGGTGGTGAGGTCGGGTTGCGGCAGGATGGGGACGTCAAGGAAGGCTTCCATGGTGGTTTTCCTCCTGTCAATGTCGCGAGGATCAGCCAGCCACTTTCGCGACCAGCGCCGCCATGGTTGTGCGAAGCCGGAGGTACTCCTCAGGGGAAAGACCGGCCCCCAGGGCGACCGTTTCCGCCATTTTTGCGGTGAGAAAGTCGCCGGGTCCATGGGCGTCGGCGTTCACCGCGAGCCCAGCACCTGCGGCCAGGGCCATCTTTGCCACATGGCCGTTGGTGAGCGAATGCCCCCTGCGACCGGACAACTCAACAAGAATGCCCTTGTCCGCCGCAAGCCGGGCCTCTTCCAGGGTAATGAAGCCGGGGTGGGCCAGAACATCAACGCCTGCCTCAAGGGCAGCCCGGTTGGTTCCAGGCCGCACAGGCTCCACCGGGGTTTCCCCGTGGCCGACCACGATCTTGGCCCCAAGCTGCCGAGCCCTGCGGGTGAGTTCACCGAACTGCTCCGGCGGCACATGGGTCAATTCGATGCCGGGCAGGAGCTGGGTCTTGGAATACCTGTTCAGATCAGCCGCCGCCTGCACGATACGGGGGATGATGAAATCCAGATTGGAGGAGTCGGCGTGATCGGTGATGGCAACGGCGGAATAACCGAGAATTTCCACCCTCCGAAGATGCTCGGCCGGGACGAGTTCGCCATCACTGAACAGGGAGTGGGTATGCAGGTCGATCATGGGAGGTCTCCATTTTTTCAGCCACGATTTTTTTAGCCACGATTTTTTTAGCCACGAAAACCACGAAATACACGAACTGATGCAGTAGAGTAGTAGAGTAGGTCGGGTAGAGCAAAGCGAAACCCGACATGACATTACGCCTTACTCATTCCCAATATTTTTATCGAAATCAATCTCTTTATCCGCGCCCCAATCAAAAGGATACATCCCCTGCGTCACAAAACGATGAAACGTGGAATGCGGCCAGGCTTTGGGCGAAGTTGCCAAGCCATGTTTCACCGGGTTGAAATGAATATATTCAACGTGATTGACGAAGTCCATCTCATCCCTGATTTGATGTTCCCAAAAACGGGGCTGCCAAATCGGATGTTTGCCTGTAGCAAGATGGGCATCCGCTTGAGTACCCTTGGATTGATCACGGCATTTCCTGCTGAAATAACTCTTTATCTGCCGCCACCGCATCGAGAAATCGGAATCGTTTTCCGGCAAGGTCCAAATACAATGCAGATGGTCGGGCAACAGCACAAAAGCCTCGACGGTAAAGGGGTGACGCGTGATAACATGCTGAAAGGCTTCCTTGATCAGCTTGATATTTGCTTCGTCACAGAGAAACCTTCGCCGCCCGTGAGTCACGACGGTAAAGAAAAAAGCTGCGCCTTTTGCCCTCGACCGCCGGTATTGCATGATTTGCCTTCTGTGTCCAGGTAACGTGTCGGGTTTCGCTTTGCTCTACCCGACCTACCGACTGTTGGTATATTTATATCATTCGTGTTTTGAAATTATATAATAAACAAACATTGCAAAGAAATTGATAAAAACAAAAAACAGAATGAATGAGTAGGATAAGATGGTAAATAAAGACAACCTAGTTAAGGGCAGTGGCGATAACAATTCTTTAGATAAAGAGACGCCAACGAATGATGAAAGAAAAAGGATAACCAACGGAAAAAGAAAGAGTCTCATATGGCGCATTGCCGTTTTTTTATCCGTAGCAAACTTGATATTAATCGTCATGAAATATGTACATCCGATAGTCAGCAATGCTAGTGCTACACTTATAAATATATCCATCATTTTTATCCTGACTTAATTGGTAGGTCGGGTAGAGCAAAGCGAAACCCGACATTATCTTTACCGAAACACAAGCTGAAATTATCTACATCATAACACAAGCATTGCCAGAATATTTCCTGACACTCGCGTCCTAAATCATTTTCCCCCGCAAGGAGTTCTGACAGGCACCCTCAATCTCCACCATAAGCAACTGCCCAGACACCAACTTAGTTTCGCAGGAAAAATTCACAATCTGATTCCCACCGGTCCGACCGCTCCATTGATTGGCCGGAGCCTTGCTTGCCCCTTCCACCATAACCTCCACGCTCTTGCCGATCTCCGCCTGCTTAAGCGCAAGGGCGATCTCCTCCTGCCGCGCCTGCAAGCGGGCGAGCCGCTCGGTCTTGACCTCTTCGGCGACCTTGTCGGGAAAATCAGCTGCCTTGGCGTTGGGCCGGTCGGAATACTTGAAGGAATAAGCGCCGTGGTATCGCACCGTCTCCACCACCTGCATGGTGGCTCCAAAGTCATCGTCCGTTTCCCCTGGGAAACCCACGATGATATCGGTGGTCAGGGCGATGTCCGGCCTGTATTCCCGCAGCCTGGCCGCTTTGTCGAGATAGGCCTCGATGGTGTACTTGCGGTTCATGCGCTGCAGGATAGTGTTTGAGCCGGACTGAACCGGGAGATGGAAATGGGGGCAGAGCACGGGGATCTCGGCAAAACAACGCATCAGCTCTTCGGAAAGATCCTTGGGATGGGAAGAGGTGAAACGCAGCCGCTCCAAGCCGTCGATACCGGCCACCGCGCGCAGGAGTTCGGAAAAACTTTTGTTCTGCTTGGCGTCTCCTTTTTTTCCGTAGGAATTGACATTCTGGCCGATGAGGGTGATCTCCTTGACCCCTTGGCCTACGAGATGGGTCGCCTCGGCGAGGATATCATCAAAGTTCCGGCTGATCTCGCGGCCTCGGGTATAGGGCACCACGCAGTAGGTGCAGAAATTATCGCACCCCTGCATGATGGTGATAAACCGTTTATGCGGGGTGGACTCCGCCAGGTTGGGCAGAAAGGGGGGGATGACAAAATCGGCGGAAAGATCCGTGGCCACCAGGGGCTTCTGGTTCCGGCGGAAAGCCGCCACCAGGGAGGGAAGGGTGTAGATCGACTGCGGACCCATGACGATATCGATATAGGGCATCCGCTCCAACAGGGCCGCGCCATCCTGCTGGGCCACGCACCCGGTCACGGCCAGGATGAGATTGGGGTGCGTCGCCTTGAGCTTCTTGTACCGGCCAAAGCAGCTGTACGCCTTGTGCGCGGCCTTGCCGCGGATACTGCAGGTGTTGACCACCACCACATCAGCCTGTTCGGGCTTATTGGTCCGGACATAGGAATGCTCGCCAAGAAGCTGAGCCATGATCTCGGAATCACGCTCATTCATCTGGCAGCCAAAGGTTTCCATGTAGAGAAGTTGTGTCATTCTTAATACGTTACCTTAACTATATTAATATGCTCGCACCGCCATTAGCATCCGGGCATGACTTACTAACTGCCCAAATATTCCAACCTGAGCCGTTGGGCCAGACTCTGCAACACGTGCTTCACATCCTGCTCCAACTCAGGGGGATATTTCAGTTCCATCACCCCCTCGCTTTGGTCCACGGTGGACATGATCGTCAGATTATCATAACCTTCAAGGATAAATTTCAGAAAATAGATCTGTTCCGGGTCAATGCGAATCCGGCAACTGGCCAGGGAACTTGCCGTTGCGTCCATCATACGGACAGGGCGGAATCAATGCCGCCGAGGATATCCTTATATTGGGCAAGCCGGGGCATGACAACCTCATCGAGGAATTCATCGGTCTGCTGCGGCGCTCGGCCGACAAACTCGCTGCCGTCACCGACCAGCTCCTTGAGCTCCTGCACGGTAAAGGGCACAGCCGGATCATTGGCAAGCCGAACGAGCAGATCGTTTTCCTTGCCTTCTTCCTTCACCACCTTGCCCGCGGCTACCGAATGGACCTTGATCACCTCGTGCATCTCCTGACGGCTCTTTCCTTTCTCCACGCAGGCCATGAGAATCTTCTCCGTAGCCATGAAGGGGAGCTCCTGGGCAAGATGACGTCTAATTTGTTTCGGGTAGACAACCATTCCCTGAGAAACATTAAGAAACAACTTTAAGATTGCGTCGGTGAGCAGGAAGCCTTGTGGAATATCCATGCGCCGGATGGCCGAATCGTCCAGGGTCCGTTCAAACCATTGATTGGCGTAGGTTGCGCCGAAATTGCCCACCAGACCCATGAGCTTTCTCGCCAAGCCGGTCATCCGTTCGGAACGCATGGGGTTGCGCTTGTAGGCCATGGCCGAGCTGCCAACCTGATTCTTCTCGAAGGGCTCTTCCTGAACCTTGAGATTGCTGAGCAACCGCAGATCCACGGCAAACTTGTGGGCGGTTGCGCCGATGCCAGCCAGGGTTTCCACGGTCTTCATGTCGAGCTTGCGGGTATAGGTCTGCCCGGTAACGGCAAAAATATCGGAAAATCCGAGCTTTTTAGCGACAAGCTCATCAAGTTTACGAACCTTATCGTGATCCCCTTTGAACAGCTCGATAAAGGTGGCCTGGGTGCCGACCGTGCCCTTGACGCCCCGCGCCTTGATCTGCGATTCAAGGTATTCAAGGTAGTCAAGATCCATAAGGAGATCCTGAATATACAGGGTGTTGCGCTTGCCAACCGTGGTGGGCTGGGCCGGCTGATAGTGGGTGTAACCCAGGGTTGCCAGACCCTTATGCTGGCGACAGAATCCAGCCAGGTTGGCAATGACATTGACCAAACTCTTCTTGATGAGCTGCAGACCCTTTTTCTGGAGAAGCAGATCGGTGTTGCACCCGACAAACTGCGAGGTTGCGCCGAGATGGATGATCGGCTCGGCAGTAGGGCACTTCAGTCCGTAGGCGTAGACATGGGCCATGACATCATGGCGGATCTCCTTTTCCTTGGCCGAGGCCACCTCGAAATCGATATCCGTGGCATGGGCCCGCAATTCATCGAGCATACCGCTGGTTACGAGATCGGTAAGACCCAACTCATGCTGGCCCTCGGCCAGGGCGATCCAACAGCGACGCCAGGTTTCAAACTTGGTGCGTTCGGAAAAAAGCTCCTGCATCTCGCGGCTGGTGTAGCGGCTAACCAAGGGCTCCTGATAGATATCACGATTCATGACTATCTCCATATCTCTAACTAATGTGATTCGGTTCGCTTTAGAGCACCCGAAAATATCGGCTTCATTAACAGCGAATTCTTTACCAAGAAAACAGAAAAAATGCTCGTGAAAGGGGGCCTGTGGCAGATGCAAGTTTTACCTCAATACACAACGTCGCATAATGTATATTATGTATACTAAAATAAAATTAAATAAAATCAGGGTGGTATCTTCTTGAAATCAACCGCCTCCACCTGCCAGCTGGTTTTATTGCGGTAACTGTTACGGCGGAGCCTGAACGCCACTCCCAGGAGCTGCCCATTCCCGATAAGGCTTTGAAAATCACCCAGACCGAAACCAATGCTGTCCAGAATCGCCCCGTTGAAACGCACGCTGAATTTTAAATGATTGATGCCAACCTCACGGGGATTCTCCGGTATTCCCTGGGCACTGAAAACCGGCTCCGGATTGCCCATGCCGAACGGCGCCATCTTTTCATACATCTGCAAGAATCCCTGTTCAAAGATGCTGCCGTTTTCTTCATGCCAGGCGATGCCGACCTTGGGCACAAGCATCGTCTCCGTTACGATCTCGTCGAGGCGCCTCTGAAAATGCTCTTCAAGTTCAAGCATTTTCTCAACAGGCAGAGTCAGCCCCACAGCGGCTTCGTGCCCGCCAAAGGCCGTGAAAAGCTCAGACTTCTCCTTAAGTATTCCGTACAGATTCACTCCGGGCACCGATCTGCCGGAGCCCTTTGCCATGCCATCCTGAAGCGCAAAAAACAGCGCAGGCCGGTTAAATCTCTCCACCATTCTGGCCGCGCCAATGCCGATCACCCCGGGATGCCAGCGTTCCCCCTTGATAATGAGCCCTTTTTTGCCGGCTTTTACAGCAGTTTCCGCCTGGATAAACGCCTCCTGGCACATTGCCTCAAGCACGGATTTCCGCAGATCGTTTTCAGTGTTCAATTCATGGGCAAGCTCCATGGCGCGGGTATGATCCTCTGCCACCAGCAGCTCCAGAGCCCGCCCGGCATCCCCCATTCGCCCGGCCGCATTGAGGCGGGGCCCGAGGCGATAGCCGATATCCTCACAGCTGACCCCGGCGCCGGCAATGCCTGACACCCTGTTGAGCTCGGCAATGCCGGGCCGGACGGATGCGGCCAATACTTCAAGCCCTGCTTTAACCAGAACACGATTTATCCCTGTTATCGGGACCATATCCGCCACGGTGCCAATGGCGACCAGGTCAAGATAGGCTTTGAGATTGGGAATCTCCTGCCCCGGTCCTGCTCCATACTGCCCCTGCTCATGGAGCGTTTTCCTGATTCCCATGGCCAGATAAAAAGCAACCCCGACCCCGGCCAGAATCTTCTCCGGAAACCCGCACTCGTTTTGCTGCGGGTCCAACACCGCTTCCGCCTGGGGCAATGTTTCCGGCGTTTGATGGTGATCCGTAACAATGACCTGGCAACCGAGATCCTGCAACTGTTGCACCTGAATATGATTTGAGATGCCGCAATCAACGGTAATTACCAGGGGAGCTCGATCCAGCACACCAGGCGGCACGGTTCGCCGGATCGCCTCAAGATGCAGGCCGTACCCATCAAGTAAACGATGAGGTTGGCACGTGTAACTCTCTGAAAAACCGATTTTCTTCAGAAATAGAAAAAGGAGAGCTACGCCGGTGGTGCCATCGACATCATAGTCTCCATAGACAATCGCCGGGGCCTGCCGGGCAAGGGCCTGCAAGACAACCGCCACCGCCTCCTTCATCCCCTTCATGAGAAAGGGCGAAGGCAGATCGGCAAGGGAGGGAGAGAAAAACCGTTCCGCCTGGGCCCGGGTTTCCACGCCTCTGCCAAGCAGAATTGCCGCAAGCGGTTTGGGCAGGTCAAGTTCTTTTGCCAGAATACTTACGCGCTCGTGGTCAATGGGAGCTATCTCCCAGATTTTTTCAACTCTGGTCAAAGGAACACCTCTTGTTTTACTTTATATTTTTATTGTAATAAGTTGGACTGGCGAAGCTATTCTTACTTTTTGTGTGCCTGACGCTGAGTCGCTGCATCGGGGTCGCCAAGAATGCCAAACCCCCTGATGATGTAATGGACTCCCGAGAGGATGGTGAATCCCGCTGTGGCATAAATCAGATAGATTCCCACGGGGAAAATGGGCTGGAAATAGTCATGGCCAAGATAATACACCACGGTGAGCAGCTGCAGGAAGGTTGTCACCTTGCTGACCAGGGAGGGTTTTATCTTGAAATCGCGGTCATAGAGCATGAGAATGCCGATTCCCCCGCAGATGAGAACATCCCTGCTCACCACGATCACGGCCAGCCATTTCGGCAAAATGCCCAGCACAGCCAGGGTGATGTAGGAAGTGATCAGCAGCAGTTTGTCGGCAATGGGATCAATAAAAGCGCCGAAATCGGTTTTCTGTTTCAGCACCCTGGCCAGAAACCCGTCCAGGGCATCGGTAACCCCGGCCAGGACGAAAACCCAGAAGGCGGCAAGCTCCCTGCCGTCAAGCAGGAAGATGACCAGGAGGGGGATCAGCAGAATCCTGGCGATGGTGAGAAAATTAGGGATGTTCATACACTGCTCATTTTCCTTGGGCTCCGGCAAGAAACGCCTCGACGCAGTCAAAAATCGCCGGAGTATCGGTGGGCCCAAACCAACGGATCTGCGGATCGCTGCCAAACCAGGTCATCTGCCGTTTGGCATAGCGCCGGGTATCCCGGGCCAGCTGAAAAAGGGTCTCGTCCCAGTCCCACTGGCCCTGGATAAACTGGAGCATGTGCCGGTAGCCGATGGACTGCATGGCTTTCAGGCTTGGATCATACCCCATGGCCAGCAATTTTTCCACCTCGGCAAGCAACCCCTCTGCAACCATCCGCTCCACCCGCAGGTTGATCCGTTCATAGAGCACGCTCCGTTCAGAGCGCAGGCCAAGCTGCAGCACCTTGGTCAAGGCGGGCCGGACCTGTTGCGCACGGAGATGCTCGCTCCAGCTCCGGCCGGTGGCCTGGAAGATCTCCATAGCCCGCAACAAACGGTGGGTATCGTTGGGGTGGATGCGGCCGGCGGATTCGGGGTCGCAAAGGCTCAGCTCGGCAAAAAGCACCGCCCTTCCCTCTTCCGCCAGCCGTTGCCTGAGGCTGGCCCGCACCGTCTCCGGCACGGTGGGGATTTCAAACAGCCCTTCCAGTAAACTCTTAAGATACAACCCCGTGCCGCCGACCAGCAAGGGGCGGTTGCCCTGGTCGATGATCTGCCTGCAGGCCTTGGTGGCGTCCGCGACATAGCGGGCCACATGGTACTCCTCGTCCGGTTCGACCACATCGAGAAGATGATGGGGAACCCGGCCTCGCTCCCCGGCCGTGGCCTTGGCGGTGCCGATGTCCATGTGCTTGTAAATCTGCATGGAATCGAGGCCGACGATCTCGCAGGAAAACCGCTCGGCCAGGGCGAGGGAGAGCGCGGTCTTGCCCACGGCCGTCGGGCCGATGAGGATAAGCACTGGTTCGGTAAGCGGCGATTCTGTGGCAGGCCCACCCATTGTCTTGCAGTACATCCTTATATATGACAAAGAAAAGAATTGTTCTTCGGGCTGGCTTCCGGTACAATTACAAGTTTGCTATCCGTCCGGCTCGGGAGTGATCCGGGCCGGAAAAACCAGCATTATCAGCGAATACGACATCTATATACCATATATTCCACAAAGGAGAAGATCATGCCCGAGAGAATTTACAACTTCAGCGCCGGACCGTCCACCCTCCCCGAGGAGGTTCTCGCCCAGGCTGCCAAGGACATTGTAAACTTCAACAACAAGGGCATGGGGCTCATCGAGATGAGTCACCGCTCCAAGGATTTTATCGCCGTGGCGGATGAGGCCGAGGCGAATCTCCGCGAGCTGATGAAGATCCCGTCCAACTACAAGGTGCTGTTCCTCCAGGGCGGCGCCTCCACCCAGTTCGCCATGATCCCCATGAACCTGCTGGGTCATGGCAAAACCGCCAGCTACCTGAACACCGGGGTCTGGGCCAAGAAGGCGATCAAGGAAGCCAAACTCTTCGGCAACATCCTGGTACCCTACACCAGCGAGGAATCCACCTTCAACCATGTGCCCAAGGATACCGACTATACCGTTGATCCGGCGTCGGAATACCTCTACTTCGTGACCAACAACACCATCTACGGCACCCAGTTTCCCAGCATGCCCAAGAGCGAGAAGATGCTCATCGCCGACATGTCCTCGGACATCCTTTCCCGCGAGTTCGACATCACCCCCTTCGGCCTGGTTTATGCCGGGGCACAGAAGAACATGGGGCCGGCCGGGGTAACGGTGGTCATCATCCGCGAGGACCTGTTGGCTCGCGCGCCGGAAAACCTGCCCACCATGTTCAAGTACAAGACCCACGCGGACAACGGCTCCATGTTCAACACCCCGCCCTGCTTTGCCATCTACGTGGTGGGCTTGGTCCTGAAATGGCTCAAGAAACTCGGCGGCGTTGCGGCCATGGAGAAGATCAATAAAGAGAAGGCGGCCATCCTCTATGCGGCCATTGATGGAACCGATTTCTACCGGGGCCATGCCCTGCCCGGCTCCCGCTCGCAGATGAATATCACCTTCAACCTCTCCACCCCGGAGCTGGAGGCCCAGTTCATCAAGGAGGCCACGGCCAAGGGGATGGACGGCCTCAAGGGACACCGCTCCGTGGGCGGTTGCAGGGCGTCGATCTACAACGCCTTCCCCAAAGCCGGGGTAGAGGCGCTGGTTGGTTTCATGAAGGAATTCGAGAAGAAGAACAGCTGATATTTAGTTGCCACGAAACCCACGAAAGGCACGAAAAATCAGCATCGTCCGCCTGGAACCTCGCAGACTGCAAGAAAGTCCCCTCTCCCCCTGCGGGAGAGGGCTAGGGTGAGGGGGAACATGCCGAATGTGATGCCTTTGGCAACTTCACCCACCCCTCAATCCCCTCCCGTCAAGGGAGGGGATGTCTAATGCAAAAAAAAACAACTAACAGGACACTGCGGACTTAACGGTACGATCAGCTGCGATGACGCAACCAATCGCCCAGCCATTTTTTCGTGAGTTTCGTGGCTAATCTCCCCTATGCACTACGAAGGCGCCCACATCATCCGCCCGCCCAGCGAGGCGGACAGCATCATCCTCCAGGTGACGGTGGGCTGCTCCCATAACCAATGCACCTTCTGCGGCACCTATAATGAAGAACGCTTCCGCATCAAAGATCAGGCAATAGTCGAGGCGGACCTTGATTTTGCCGCCCAGTACTGCACCAGACAGTCCCGGGTTTTCCTGGCCGACGGCGATGTGCTGGCCCTGAGCCAGCGCCGCCTGGTCGAACTGCTCACCAAGATCAGGCACCGGCTGCCCTGGGTGAACCGGGTCAGCCTCTACGGCAATGCCAAGGGTATCCGCAATAAAAGCGTTGCCCAACTCCTTGAGCTGAAAACGCTTGGGTTGCACCGGGTGTACATGGGGTTGGAGAGCGGCTTTGATCCGGTGCTTACGGCGATCAGCAAAGGTGCTGACTCCGCGGCCATGATCGAGGCGGGCCAGCGGGTTAAGGCGGCCAATCTTTTTCTCTCGGTCACGGCATTGCTCGGCATCGCAGGGACGGCGCTCTCCCTGGAACACGCCAGGGCCACCGGCCGGGTGCTCTCCGCCATGGAACCCAACCAGACCGGCATCCTCACCCTCATGCTGCTTGAAAATACCCCACTTTATCACCGTGAAAAAGCGGGAGAATTCGTGCTCCCAGATCAGCAGGGCATGTTGGCCGAGCTGCGCGCCATGGTGGAACATCTTACCCTGAAAAAAGGCCAGCTCCAGTCCAACCACGCCTCCAACTACCTGGCGATCAACGCCAGAATGCCCCGGGACAAAGAACCGGTGCTTGCGGCCATTGACCGCGCTCTGGCCGGACATACCCGACTGAAACCCGAGTACCTGAGAGCCCTGTGATGGAAACGGAAAAAATCGACCTCAAAAACCTTACCCTGGCCCAGATGCGCGATTGGGTCAAGGCCCAGGGCTGGCCAGCCTTCCGGGCCCAGCAGATCTTCGCCTGGCTCTACCGCCCAGCAATCAGCGATTTCTCCCAGATGACCGACATCTCCAAGGAGGTGCGGGCCAAGCTTGCGAAAATAGCGGTGATCAGCCGTCTCGCCCCGGCCATGGAGGAGCGCTCCCAGGACGGCAGCGTCAAGTACGGCTTTCGGTTGGCTGACGGGGCAATCATCGAGAGTGTGCTCATCCCCGAGGAGGAACGGTTGACCCTGTGCGTCTCCTCCCAGGTGGGCTGCGCCATGGGCTGCAACTTCTGCCTCACCGGCACCATGGGCTTTGTCCGCAACCTGAGCGCTGGCGAGATCGTGGGCCAGGTTCAGGCGATCACCGAGATTGTCCAGGCACAAGGAAGAAACCGGATCAACAATCTGGTCTTCATGGGCATGGGCGAGCCCCTGGCCAACTTCGACA
This sequence comes from Deltaproteobacteria bacterium, assembly GCA_021847425.1. Classification (GTDB taxonomy): domain Bacteria; phylum Desulfobacterota; class Desulfobulbia; order Desulfobulbales; family Desulfurivibrionaceae; genus Thiovibrio. The sequence goes on from JAJZRF010000005.1 coordinate 45,923, forward strand.
ACCTGATCGACGGACTCAACATCCTCATGGAGCAGACCGGCCTCGATTTCTCCAGCCGGAGAATCACGGTCTCCACCTGCGGCATCATCCCCAAGCTCAAGGAACTGGGCGAGGCGGTGACGGTGAATCTTGCCATCTCCCTGCACGCAGCGGACGACGAAACCCGCACGCAGCTCATGCCCATCAACAAGACCTACCCGGTGGACGAGCTGCTCGCCGCCTGCCGCGCTTATCCCCTGCCCAGCCGCCGCAAGGTCATGATCGAGTACATCATGATCAAGGATCTCAACGACTCCGTCCGCCATGCGCGCCTCTTGATCAAAAAACTGCACAAGTTGCGCTGCAAGGTCAACCTCCTGCCCTACAACGAGAACAAGACCTTTCCCTACCAAAGCCCACCGCGCGACCGGGTGGAGCTGTTCCAGCAAACCCTGCGCGATTCCGGCATCACCGCCTTGATCCGCGAGTCCCGGGGCGGGGATATCTCCGCGGCCTGCGGCCAGTTGGCGGCGGAGGCGGACGAGGAAGAATAGACCAAACCCATTCCCCATTCATATCCATTTCAGGTTTTTCCATTGACTTCCCCGCGCCATTGGGCATACCATTCCGATGAAGAAAGCAGCAATGCTTTCACCTTTCCAACCCAGAAAATACGCAATGCCGGGCTGTTCCGGCACAGAGAACAAGAGAAGAATTCAAGGAGAACACCATGATCCATTTCATCCATCGCCGTCGCAACCTGCTGGCCCTTTGTCTTATGACCCTGCTTTTCCTTGGGGGCTGCGCCACCTATACCCGTCAGGTTGTTCTGCGCTATGATCCCGTAACCAAAACGCGCTTTGGAGGCGGCGACCTCTATCTGGTCAATGCCGAACTGCAGCCGCCGACCGCCTCCGGGGCATGGGCCATCGGCAACACCAAGAATGGTGATGGCGTAATGATCGATACCCTGTGGAGCGGCGTCTCCCCCGCCGGCCTGGTGCAAAGCGCCTTGCAGCGCGAGTTGAGCCAGACCGGCTATTCGGTGATCCCGGCCAAAAAAGCCCCGGATCTTTCCAACAAGGTGGTGGAGATCACCGAAGCAAGCGTGAATGTCGATCAGATCTCCAAGATCCCCCAAGTTGACGCCACCTGCACCATCAGCGTTTCCCTCACCGTGATGAAGAACGGCTTGCCGGTGCGCAAGCTGCACTACGAGGCAAAGGGCAGCGACCTGGCGATCAAGGACCGCGACCGGCTGGCAGAGACCATGCTCCGCAATACCATGCAGGATCTGATGAAGCAGGCGATTCCGGATATTGTTGCGATTTTGGAGCAATAAAAAAATACGAGTAATGGCCCTACTTACTCCACAACAAACCGCCCACTCAAAGCACTTAAAACGGGAGACACGCTCAAAACGACAAAAGACAAATAAAAAAACACGAAACAAGCGCCGTGTCCAATCCGTCAACCTTCCCCGGTTTGGTGGCCACTCCGGGCCCACTGAGCCGGGGGGAGAGACAACAACCCCAAAAAAACCAGGCGACTCTCGACAGAGTTCAGTCCAAAATCCAAAAACCTGCTTCCTCTTAAAGATACGGGGAAAACAAGCGGAAAAACCGGTTTCTTAATCTGACCGCGATTTTCTTTGACTCCAGGTCCCAGAGGGTCAGTTTCGTTGCGTTTTGTTCCTTTCCGTCAAGGATACCTTCCACGGTCCGGGCAAGCCCGGTGTCGTAGCATTCCACATTAAACTCAAAATTGAGCGACAGGCTTCTTGTGTCCCAGTTCGCAGACCCGAGGAGCACCCATTCTCCGTCAACCACCATCATTTTTGAGTGGTCGAACGGCGCCGCGGTGTAATGGATCACGCAACCGGCCCGGACCAGCTCCTCGACCAAGGCATCGGAGGCCCACTTGACCATGCGGAGGTTGGTTGTGCCGGGGAGCAGGATCTGGATCTTTATGCCGCGCAGAGCGGCAATCTGCAGCGCCGCCCGGAGTTCGTTGTCGGGCAGGAAATAGGGTGTCGCTATTCTTATGGAAGTACGGGCGACCGCGATCGCCCCCATCATCACGAAGCGGAGTTTGTTAAAGTCTTCATCCGGCCCGTCCGATATTCCCCGGGCGATCATCTCTCCCTGGAGTTCGTGAATCGGAAACCAGACCGGACCCGCCAGTTTTTCTCCGGTGCTGAAAACCCAATCTTCGGCAAAGACCTGCTGCAGTTCGGCAACCACCGGGCCCTGGATCTTGAAATGGATGTCCTGCAGCGGATAATCCGGCTTATCCCCCAGGACGCCGCCCTCCCTGACATTCATCCCCCCCGTGAAACCCGTTCTCCCATCCGTGACCATGATTTTCCGGTGATTTCGCAAATTCAGATAACGAAACCGCCAAGGCAGAATGGTCTTCATGAATTCGGCAACCCGGACACCGTCACGGTCCAGCTCTCCGATGATGGAAGGAAACGAGTAGCGGGCGCCCACCGCATCAATCAAAACCCTGACCTCGACTCCGCGCCGGACAGCATCCCGTAGCGCCCCCCTGAATTTCTTGCCCCAGGAATCGTTGTCGAAAATATACGTGGCCAGGGTGATCGAAACCCGGGCCTCCTCGATGGCTGAAAGCATTGCCGGATAGGCCTGATCGCCGTTTAGCAAAGCGGTGATCCTGTTGCCGCCAAGCAGCGGCCGGGTAGTCACCTGATTCGTCAGGCTGTGGAGCGCCGGCATGCCGGAATTCTTCCAGCCAAACAGATGGCCAACCTGTTCCGCGGAAACCAAGGTGTCCAACCGGGGCAGCTCAACCGCTATCCGGTCCGCGAACCTTGTTTTAGCACGCCGCTGAATCCGGTTGATACCGAACAGCCAGTACAGGCAGACGCCCAGGACCGGAGAAAACCAGGTCAGGCCCAGCCAGCCGATGGCCGCCCCGGGGTCGTGCTTGTACATGATGACATGCACGGCCGTCGAAGCCATTGCCAGAACGGTGACCGCCGTCAAAAAATGGGGCCAGAAATCCTGAATGAATTTGAAGTAAATATCCATGGTGCCTGCCGCAATGCCACGTTGAAGAGTATACGCTGAAAGCGTTCATGGGCCGCCCCGGAAAACCATGGGGGCGCCGCCACAAAAACGTTACCGGATGATCTGCCGAGTTAACGCTAGCAGAGAGCTGAAATTATTGACAGGATTTTCCCGGTGCGGGATCGAAAATGAAGTGCGGCAATTCAATGCCTGGGGCAGGCCTTACCCTTCCCCGCCGCTGATCAGATACTTGAGATAATGATAGAACGACAGGGCTGAAAAAATCACCAGCAGAATCAGGGAAACCTTCACCGCCAGCCGCTGGTAGCGGTCAACCACCCCACCCAGCCCTGCCTTGCCTCGCACCAGACCGGCAAGCGCTGCGCTGGCCCCGAAGAAAGCCGCCGGGATCAGGGCGCCATACAGGGCGAAGCCGAAATAATGATACTCCGGCTTGAGGATGCAGAACGGGCATTTATGGTAGGGCATGGCATAGACATAGGATGAGATCACGTTGGTGATCATCACCAGGGAAAGGACGAAAAACCAGAGCCAGCCCGCGGCATAGAGGTCGGCCAGCCAAGCCTGCCAGCGCCGCAACAGTGTCCACCCCAGCACTGTTAATCCGATGATGGAACCGATAAAGGCGATGAGCAATCCCTGTTGCGAAAAGCCGGTCATCAGATTGGTGGTGCTGCCGGGAGTGTCGCTGAAGACCACGGCGCAGCAGGAGGTGATGATGTCCGGCTTGATTCCGGCGATATAGAGGGTTTGCAGGGTGGCATCGAGAACAAGCAGAGGAAGAAGCAGGAGCAGGGCCAGATATTTGATCCGCACCAGGGGGTAATGCTCCGAGCGGATATCCAGCTGGTGGAGGAGAATCCAGAAGCCATAGAAGAAAACCCCCACCAGCTTGACCAGCAGTGCGGGCATGCCGAAAGGATTTGCCAGCAGGGCGCCGGTGGCGCACATGGCCCCGACGATGACCTTGCAAAACTGATCCGCCGCCAGCATGAAGAGGATCAGGGTCATGATCTGGAAGCCCAGACCGTAGGCGACCAGGGTTGAAGAGAGCCAGATCTCGTTTTCCAGCCGGATCTGGCGGTTGCTGTCGCTGCCCGGCTCCCAGAAGCGCAGAACCCGCACCGCGGTTTTTGCGGCCACCGCGCCGAGCACCAGCACCACCAGGCTGCAGAGCGTGAGGGCCAGGCTCCATGGGTTAAGAAACATGGATTCTGCCGTCCTTGATGGTGACAGTCCGCTCAATGGCCGGATGCTCAAAAACCAGGGGATCGTGGGAGGCGATGACAATGGTCTTGCCCCCTGCCTTCAGCTGCTGCATGATCTCCATGAATTCCCGGCTCAGGGCGGTGTCGAGATGGGCCGTGGGTTCATCGGCCAGGATGATGGGCTGATTGTTGATCAGGGCCCTGGCAATGGCCACCCGCTGCAGCTCGCCGCCGGAGATCTGGCCGGCCGGGAACTGGGCCCGATGGGTTATGGCAAAGCGTTCCAGAAGCTCTTGGGCCCGCTGCTTGCGTTCCTTGGGCGGCACGCCCAGCGGCAGCAAGGGCAAGGTGATGTTCTCCAGCACGGTCAACTCAGGCAGGATATTGAAACGCTGAAAGATAAAACCGATGGTTTCCCGCCGATGCAGGGTGAGAAACCGGTCCGGGAGCCGGGCCAGCTGCCGGCCGGCAATGGCGGCCTTGCCGCTGGTGGGCGGGAAGATGCAGCCGATGATGGCCAGCAGGGTGGACTTGCCAGAGCCGCTCGGCCCCTTGAGGCAGACCATGCTCCCCTGCTCCACCCCAAGGTCGATGCCGGTAAGGGCTCGCACCTCGTTGGCCCGCCCCTGGTTGTAAATCTTGCTCACCCCGGAAAGTTCGATCAGCATCGCTTCAGCCTCCCAGCGCCGAATCGGCGGGAACCGTGGCGCTGCGCCAGGCCGGAATCACCGTGGCCGCCAGATAAGGAACCACGGTAAAGGCCAGGATCAGCAGGATATTCCCCACCGCCATCCTGGGCACCAGATGCAGGTCAGGCCGGAGCACGGACCAGCCCATGAGCACCGGCCTGAAGAGGAAGGCGGCAAAATACACCACATGGATGTAAGCCGCGGTCATCCCCACAATGCAGGCCAGCCCGGAAACGATCACCGACTCCCAGAAACGGACGGCCAGGATGTCGCTGGTTTCCCAGCCCAGCACCTTGAGGATGGAGATTTCCCGCCGCTCTTCCGGGGAAAGACCGGAGGCCTTGTCCCAGGCCAGGATGACAAAGGAGGCCAAGGCCGCCAGCAGGCAGATGGAGCCGAAGCCGCTGCGCCAGCCGAATACAACCTGATAGGTCTTCTGGATCTGCGGCCGGGTCAGCACCCGGACCCCGGGCAGGATTGCGGAGATTTTTCGGGCAATGGTCCCGATTTCCTTGGGGTTGGCCACGTACACGCAGAGGTCCGTGACCAGTCCGGCGGGAATTTCGTAGAGATCGCGGGCATCGGCCAGGGACATGACGATGAGGTCGTTGGTCATGATATCCGTGTCCCGCGAGAACGCCCCGCTGACCGTAAAGGTTTTCAGGGAAAGATCCGGCCGGAACAGAGAGAAGGTATTGCGCTCGTCCAGATTCAACGCTTTTACTATGGATTGCCCGACAACCACTCTGCCCTGCTCTTCAGGCCCGGGTATTGTCCCCTTGGCCAGGGCCGTATCAAGACGGTCCCCTTCCGGCATCTCCCGTACATCCATCCCCATGACCGTGTAATTGGCCAGCCGGACCTCGTCAAAGTAATAGCCCCAGATCCGGGGCACCACCCTGCGGATGCCGAAAATTCCGGCCAGCCGGTCCCGGTAAGCCAGGGGGATGGCTTCCTGGCGGCCGGCCGACATCTTCTGCAGGGTAATCTCCGGGGTATAGGCCAGCACCTGGGATGCCTTGTCCGTGAGGGCCTGGGTCACCATCTGGAAGGAGGCCAGCAGGAAAATAACCGCCGCAAAGACCAGCAGCACGCTGAGGCTTTTCATCCTCCGCCGCCACAGGGAAGAGAGGGCATAATCCAGGATATTGAGCTGTTTTTCGAGGTTGCGTGGAGCCATGGCTGGTCTCAGCGGGGAGGTGGCAGCCAGAAGGTGCCGGTGGGAAAATGTTCGATGGCGCCGGGATGATCCATAAAGGGGGCCATCGCGTCGCTCACCGCCGGATGCCGGGTGTAGCGGGCCTCGGTGGCCACGGCCGGATCGGTGAGCCCCAGTCCGCTGGTTGCCGCTTCCAAGCGGGCAAGGGTCGCGTCCTCACCCTTGCGCCTGACAAGGCCGTCGGCAAACAGCACCCCGTCAAGGGTCAGGAGCAGGCTCAGGAGCAGGCTGAAAACAAGAGCGGGCCGCATTGTTTAGCGCATCTTCTGCCCATGGCGCAAGGACTGCACCATGGGCTCGGTGATTTCGTCAAAACGCACCACCTTGGTCCCTTTGTGGTCCTTGCGGAAATTTTCCGCCGCGGCTGCGGAGCTGAAGGGGATGAACTCATGGCCCATGGGCCCGTAAACATCACTGCCCATGACGTACCAGGCCGAACGGCCGTCGAGCCAGGCAAGGGTGTAGTAGTCTTTTACCCAGATTTCCTCAATCTTCTGCCCGGAGGCGCCGAAGGACGCCGGGTTGAAGGAGAAGGCCATCATGTCCTTTACCCCGTCGAAAAATTTCACGGTGTTGTTGCTCAGCCGGACCTGGGTTACCCAATCCGGATATTTTCCCACAAACATCCCGCAGACCGAACAGCGCTCCCGGGGGGAGATCTCCTTGACAGGCTGGGCCAGAAGCGGGTTCCCCGCCAGGACAAAGGAAACGAGGCAGGCAAAAAACGCGCCCTTTCGGACAATGTGATTTTTAAGAAATATTCTCATTATTTTCATTCAACCTGCCGAGTTATTGTTGCTTTTTTGTGTCTTTACTGAAATATCCGCCCAGGATGTCTTTCAGCTCTGCCTCGCTTACCCCGCCAAGCATGGCGCCAAGAATCTTGTGTTCCGGGCTGATTATGATGGTCTGCGGCTCCACCTTGATATTGTACCGGGTCGAAATCGCCCCGTCCTTGTCGATAAGCACCGGAAAACCAATATCCAGGTCAGCCACGAACCGGCGCACCGTCGCCTCGTCGGAATGCCGGTTGACATAAACCACCCGCAGCCCGGCTTGCTTGTACTTTTCAAAATACTGATTGAAGATCGGGGTATCGGCCCGGCAGAATTTGCAATCCGTGGACCAGAAACGGAGAATGACCGGCTGCCCTTGGTAGGCGGCCAGCGATACCGGTTGCCCGTTTAAGTCGGTACCGGAAAAATCAGGGGCCGGATCGCCGATCTTCAGTTTCTTGGCGGCCGAATCGCCACCGGAACAGGCGGCCAGGATAAAGAGCACGGAGCAGAGCAGAAACACCGGGACGATTTTTTTTAACATTATCAAGAGCCGCCTCAGTCTGAGGAATTCTAAAATTTCAGGCAGCCTGGCCGGAAAGAACGCCCTGCCGCATGGAAAAAACCCTGGCATCCTTCTGGGTGGCGGCCAGATCGCTGTTGTGGGTCACAACCACAAAGGTGGTTCCCTGTTCATTATACCTTCTGAACAGGGCCAGGATATCTCTTTCTGTTTCTTCATCCAGATCCCCGGTGGGTTCGTCGGCCAGAATGATATCCGGACAGTTGATAAAGGAACGGGCAATGGCCACCCGCCGTTGCTGGCCGCCGGAGAGCTGGGAGGGAAAGGCCTTACCCTTGTCCGCCAGACCGACCTGGTCGAGAATATCCAGGGCAAGATCACGGCTGCCCGCGGGATTTTCGCCAAAACTCAAGGGGAGCAAAATATTCTCCATGATCGAGAGGGTGGGAATCAGGCTGGCGAACTGAAAAATAAAGCCGATCTTGCTGTTGCGCATGGTGGAAAGAGCCCGGTCGGATTGCTGCCAGTTTTCTACCCCATCGATAAAAACCTGCCCCTTGTCCGGGGAGGTCAAGCCGCCGATCAGGCTCAACAGGGTTGTTTTTCCCGAACCGGAATGCCCCAGGATGACAAGGAAATCCCCTTTGTTCACGGAAAGATTCACGGTGTCGGCGGCATGTACCATGGTGTTTTCCACCGCATAGCTCTTGGTGAGATTCTTGCATTCGATGATCACGATTTTCCCCAATGTAAAATTCAATGTTGTGTCATAACCAGGAGCAAAACGAGGCAGGAAAGGCCACCTGGCAGATCCCCTGCAAAATTATTTGCCTCTGCATAAAAATGATGTTGCCAATATACCACTAAGTGGTAATATCGTAAACACTCATGTGGCATTTTGTCGCATGGCAATTTGTCGCACCAAATAAATCAGCCTTGGACAGCATCGGTGAGCTGACCGTGTTAGCCAAGGTCATTATAAGTGAACAGACAGTCATCAGCTGTCGGATGCAGGCACGGTACAAAACCAGCTGGCATTTACAACGAGGAGAAAACAATGCAAATCTGTAAAAAAAACTGGGTCAAGACCATGGTTGCAGGCGCCATGGGCGCTGGTCTTATCGCCGCGGGCGCTGCAACAAGCCAGGCGCAAACCTATGAGGCCACTTTCTATGTGGCTGCCATGGGCGGCCACTTTGCCAAGGCAGAATGTACCATTGATCCTGCCGCCAAAAATCCGATTCATCTCAACAAACTCACCAAAATCGATATCGGTGACGCCGAATCGCACCCGGTCCATGACGCCCGCATCGACGTAAATGACCCGAACATCATGTTCTGGTCCACCTACCATATCGATCCCAAGACCAAGAAAACCCATGTCGGAAAAACCGATCTCAGAACCGGCAAAGTTATCATGGATGTTGATGTAGACACCCCGGCTGCGGCTACCATCACAAATCACATGTACTGTGCGTCCGGTCAGACGAAGGATATGTACATGCCGGTCAGCATGGCCAACAAGGGCTATATCGACGTGTTCCGCAAATCCGACCTGAAGCGCATGCACACCGTATTTCTGGAAGGCACTGCCGCTGACATCAAAAAGCCCTATGTCTTCTACCATGGCAACACCTCTCCTGACATGACCAAGTTCTTCATGACCATCAACGAAGCCGACAAGGATCAGGGCACCCCCATCGGCAAGATGGACCTGCTGATGCTTGACGCCAAGGAATTGGCAAAGGGCAAGGTCAAAGTCCTGAATACCGGCGTCGCCCCCGGCACCAAGGGCAAGACCTACAGCTTCCGGCAGTACTTTTCTCCGGACGGCAAACTCATCGCAAACTCCGGCGGCGACCGCATGTACCTGATCGATGCCAAGACCCTCAAGATCCTGGACAACCAGATGATGCTGCCGCTTGAAGAGAACCATGACGCGATCTTTACTCCGGACAGCAAATACGTTATCGCCACTTCCCGGACCAAGTCCCTGGTCGGCGGCAACTACGAGAAAACCAACCGCAAGCACTCCGAGTGCGCCACCGAGCAACCTGCCAAGAAGGAGCTTGGCCCGGATGACTACTTCATGGACGGTCAGTTGAAGCTCTATGATGTTGCCGCCAAGAAGTTCATCGGCACCCCGACCTCTGTTTGCCTCGCTTGCCATAACGAGGAAGGGGTTGAACAGCATGCAGTACTCTGCGGTCTTGACGCCGTCTGGAAGAAGAAGTAAGCGGGAAACAGCAGTTGTTGCTTGTTCCGTACGCAGTTGATTACCGAGTACCGAAAGCCGGGGATGTTCCACATCCCCGGCTTTCGGCTTTTACCCAGTGGAGTCCAGCGATACCCCCTCCTCCCCCGCTCTCATTCGCTGCGCTGCCGATTAGTTAAGCAAAGGATCTGGACTCAAGGACACGGCAGCGCTGGGACGTGCAGCGCTGCAACTCCTTAACATATTGATTTATTACAGGATACTGACCATGGCCGGCAAAAATGCATATCCCATCAGCACGATAGCTGCGAAAAGCGTATTCCGTAAACTTTTCCGCAATACGACTCTGGTGCTGGCCGTCTCCATGCTGGTCGCCCTGCTAAACTTCGCCCTGCTCTTTAACAACGCGGTCAAGGAGAACATCGAAGCGACCGCCAAGAAATTGGGCGCCGACATTGTTCTTGTTCCGGCCCAGGCCATTGACAACGCCGAGGAGTTTATCCTGGAAAGCAAGGAGAAAACTTTTTACATGGACAAATTCGTCTTTGACTCCGTGGCCGACATGCCGGAAGTCAAGGCCGCCACCTACCAAATCTACCTCAGCACTTTGGCCTCCGGCTGTTGCAGCATTGTCGACGGCCAGGTTGTGGCCTTTGACCAGAAAAGCGATTTCGTCATCACCCCCTGGCTGGAGAAGGCAAAACCCCTGCAGGAAGGAGAGGTCTATGTGGGAAGCTATGTCTATGAATACCTTGGCCTGATCAACACCCCCTCACTGTTCGGGAAAAAGGTCAAGGTGGCGGGACATCTCAAAAAAACCGGAACCGGTCTGGACCATGGCCTGTTCATGCGAATCGAGGATTTGAACAAGGTATCCGCCGCGGCTGGAGGCCAGTACCAACCGGGGAAAATTTCCATCATCTTCCTGAAGATCAAAGACGGCTATGACCTCAATGCAGTGGTGGGAAAAATCCAGGGCATCAATCCCACCATCGGCATCATGACCAGAGGAAACATCGGCTCCAACATCCGTTCCGCCCTCAAGGATATTCTCCAGATCTTTTCCATCACCATCATTATTTCCTCCCTGCTCGCCGCCCTGCTTGCCTGGTCCACCTTCACCGCCATGGCCAACGAGCGTCGCCGCGAGGTCGGCATTCTCCGCGCCATCGGGGCGAACCGGGGACATATCATGAAAATTTTTCTTGCCGAGGCGGGTATTATCAGCCTTATCGGCGGAATCTTCGGTGTCGGCATCGGCCATTATCTCATGTACTATCTGGCCGGCAACTTCAATCTGCTCGCTAAATTGGGAGCGGTATCCTTGCTGACCACCAACACCATTCTCTCGAGCCTTATCAGTATGGCCGCAGGGATCCTGGTCTGTCTGATAGGAGCGGCCATCCCGGTCATCAGGCTTGCCAATATGGAGCCGCTGCTGGCGATCAAGGATGCATGAGTTTAGCCTGACAGCTAGCAGCTAAAGGCTGTCAGCTGCCTTGCAACTCGTACTTTGCCGCATATCCCCGGGGGGTGACCATAAACCCCTGCCAGGCAAAGGTCATGGAGTTGCCGACGATAACGGTGGTCTGCATGCCGATCTCGCTTTCCAGCATCTTCTCCAGGGTGGTGAGTACGATCCGTTCAGTCTCCCGGGTGGCTGCGGTAACAATGCCCACCGGGGTTTCGGGTAAGCGGTGCGCCAGAAGGATTTCCCGGGCCCTGACAATATGTTCGGCCCGTTTCTTCGATTTCGGATTATAGAGAACCACGACAAAATCCGCAGCCGCCGCAGCCTCAAGCCGTTGCTCGATCTTTTCCCATGGGGTCAGCAGGTCGGAAAGGCTGATCGCGGCGAAATCATGCATGAGCGGCGCACCCAAGCGGGCGGCGCAGGCATTGAGCGCGGCGATGCCTGCAATCACCTCGATCGCCACGAAATCGCCCTGTTCCCTGGCCAATTCAAAAACCAGACCGGCCATGGCATAGATGCCGGGGTCCCCGCCCGAGACCAGGGCCACTGTTTTCCCTTCCGATGCCAGGGCCAGCGCCTCGCGGCAGCGGTCGACCTCCTTCATCATTTGGGAGGCAATCACCTCCTTGCCCGCAAGAAACTCCGGGATCAAATCCAGGTAGGTCTGGTAGCCGACGATCACCTCGGCTGCAGCAAGGGCCTCGCCCGCCGCAGGGGTCATATGTTTTGCAGAGCCCGGTCCTGTTCCGACAACGTACAGTTTGCCCTGGCCACTGCCATGGTTACATTGCGCCATTTTCTTTTCCCAACCAGTAAATCGTTACTCTGTGCGCTGAGCAGGGCAGCGGGTTCAGCCACCCCGACCGCGCCCACCGCCCGTAGCGCCGCCTCGGAAACCGCCACATCCGCAACCCTGTTCAGCTCTTCCTTGCTAAAAAAATCCATCCGCCACCCTTTTTCAGCGGCAAAGACCAGCAACCCCGCCTCGTCCTGCTTGAGGTCAATGGAGGCCAGATTGCGGATGCTCAACTGCGACAATCCCTGCTCGCGAAACAACTCCTCACACGCCTGGTGGAGTTCTGCCGCCGGAACCCCCCGGTTGCACCCCACCCCCACCACCAGATTTCTGGGACGAAACACCACGGCTGCACCGTAATCGGCGATCCGTGACGAAATCACGATATCGGCCAGCTCCGGCCCAGCAACCGCCGCCAGCCCCGGGGGCAGCGAGACAACCGCCACCTCGGAAAAGATTGTGAGGCTGCCGGTGTTGACCAGCCTGGCGCTGGCTTGCCTCAAGCCTTGCCTGCTTTCGCAGACCAGATCCTGAGCCCTGGCCCAAAGATCGAGGGGGGCAAGACCCAAGGTGTCGGAGGCGGTGGTGATTACTGCCTCGCCGCCGCACAGAGCCGCCACCCGGCGGGCCAGGTCGTTGCCGCCGCCCAGATGGCCGGAAAGCAGGCTGATGGCATGGCGCCCCTTTTCATCCACCACCACCACGCAGGGATCGCTTGCCTTGTCATGCAAAAGCGGGGCAATGGCCCGGGCCACAATGCCGGCTGCCATGATGCAGACAAAACCGTCCATTTTCGGCCAGTGCTCGGCCAGCGCCTGGCCCACCCCTGCCTCATGCGGCAGCAGCAGAGACAATGGCATTCTTGCTGCCAAATCGGCAGCCAATCTCTTGCCGCCGTCGGTTATGGCGAGAATCCCGATCTTCATGTCTTACCGGGCCGCATCCCGAAAACCGTGGGCGAAATGCCGGTCGTAGAGCTTGGACAGGGCCGGTGGCGGGCAGGAGGCCAGCACCTTGCCCACCGCGATGATCGCTGTTTTGGTGATCCCCGCCTCCTTGACCTGGGCCCCAATGGTGGCAAGAGTGCCGCGAATGATCCGTTCCTCGGGCCAGCTCACCTTTTCCACCACCGCCGCCGGGGTATCTTGCGGATAGCCGCCGCTGAGCAGCTCGGTCACGACCTGGTCGATCATGCCGATGCTGAGCAGGATCAGCATGGTGGCCCGGTGGCTTGCCAGGGATACCAGACTTTCCCTTTCCGGCACCGGGGTCCGCCCTGCCCTCCGGGTGATGATCACGGTCTGCGAGACCTCGGGCAGGGTCAGCTCGGTGGCCAGGGCCGCGGCAGAAGCAAAAGCCGAACTCACCCCCGGCACCACCTGAAAGGGAATATTGGCCGCGACCAAGCGGGCAATCTGCTCATTGATGGCTCCGTAAATCGAAGGGTCGCCGGTATGGAGCCGGACCACCTTTTGCCCATGCTGCCAAGCGCTGGTCACCAAAGCCATGACCTCGTCCAGGTTCAGACCGGCGGAATTATGCACCATACCGCTCACCCCGGCAAGCAGGGCTTCGGGCACCAGACTGCCGGTGTAGACGATGCAATCAGCCTCCCGCAGCAACCGCTCCCCCTTGACCGTGATCAGCTCCGGATCGCCAGGGCCTGCGCCTACGAAAAAGACCGGAAAGCGTTTTGTTTGACTCCCCCTCCCTTGACGGGAGGGGGCAGAGGGGAGGGTGAAATTGCAACTTGCCGAGCTCATAGGTGATCCCCCCTCTCCCTAGCCCTCCCCCGCCAGGGGGGAGGGAACTTTCTAACCTTTTGCAATAGGTTCGCTGAATTCATGACTTTCTCACAATGATGGTGGAAAAGTAATGGGGCTCTTCATTAGGCGCAAGGGCGGTGGTCAGGTCGCGCCGGATCCGCTGGCCGGACTGGCTGGAGCGCTCCACCAGCACCGCCTTGTCCAAGAGATTCATCTCCGCCAGCAGCGGCACCAGCCGGTCCATCACCCGGTGCACCTTCATGAGGACCACCGAATCGAACTGCTCCAGGATTTCCCGCAACCGGCCATTTTCAAAGGTGGCCGGGATAACCACCAACCGGTCATCCCCCAGGCAGAGCGGCTGACCGGCAGCGGCAGCGGAAGCGCCGATGGCGGAAACCCCTGGAATGACCACCACCGGCAGATCAGGGGCCAGGTCGAACAGGGTTTCGCAGACGTAGAAGCCGGTGCTGTAAATGGCCGGATCGCCGAGGGTGGGGAAGGCCACATCCCTCCCTGCCTGCAAATGACCGACAATCTGGGCCGCCGCTGCATCCCAGGCCTTTTTCACCTCGGGGTCCGGGCTTTGTCCCATGCGAATCTTTTTCATGGGGAAATGGTGGGTGATGATCTCCTTGCCCCTGCGATCCACCACCCCTTCCGCAATCCCCAGGGCCGTGCTCTCGCCGTCCTTTTTTGCGGCCGGCGCAAGCCACACCCCGCAACGCTCCAGAATCCGTACCGCCTTGAGGGTCATGAGCTCCGGATCGCCCGGCCCCACCCCGACCACATATAATGTTCCCTTCATTTGCAACCTGTCATAACGGTTATGGGATTTAAAACCTTCCCCGGTTCTCTTTCCGGGAAAGTCGTTCGTTCAACCTGCAGCCGGGTCATTGCAACAACCAGACCCTGATCAACCATGCATTGCGGCGCCTCGGCCACAGTCCGGGGGATCACGCCGTTCACCACCATCCTTCCCCCGCTGGGCAGGCGATCGCTGGCCTGGCCGATGATGGCCGCCAATTTGCCGCCGCTGCCGCCGATAAAGACCCGGTCCGGGGCCGGCAAGGAGCATAACACCGCACTGGCCTCTCCCAGGACAGGGATGATGTTGTAGCAGCCGAATCGCCGGATATTGCGTTTCACATGGGCAAGGGCCTCGGGATGCTGGTCCACGGCAAAAACGGTCAAACCCGGCTGCAACCGGGCTGCGGCCACGGAAATGGAGCCGCTGCCCGCGCCGAGATCCCAGAACACCCCCCTGCTCGGCAGCCGCAGGGCGTGCAGGGTCACGGCCCGCACCGCATCCTTGGTGATCAGCCCCCGGCTGTGGCTGATCTCTTCTTCGCAAAGCCCGAACAACGGGATATTCTCTTGCGCAAGGCCCGGCCGGGTGACAATCAACACATTCAGTTCGGCAAAGTGCTCGCTTGCCGCCTCGGCCAGGGTTCCGGAAAAAAGGCGCTCTTCCCTTGCCCCCAGATTTTCGGCAACATGCATCCGGCACCCGGCCAGCAAAGGTGCGTCTTCGATCAACTCCAGATAGTCGACAAGCTGCCGGGCCAAGCTGGCTGGGGTATTGTGGCGATCAGTGAAAACAAAGCTCTTCTCCCATCCAAGCAGCAGGCCGGGGGCATGGAGGGTTTTCCGGCCATGAAGGCTGACTTTTGCCATGTCGTCCCAGGGCAGATGGAATCGGGCACACGCCTCCTGCATGGTGGAGAGCGCCGGGAGAACAACCAGCCGGTCCGGCCCAAACTCCTTGAGCAGCCTGCGCCCGATCCCGAAGAACAGGGGGTCGCCGCTGGCCAGCACCCCGACATCGCCGCTGACCAGCCCATGGCGGATGCTTTTCAGGGCCGGAGCCAGAGGGGTGATGGGATGTTTCTCCGCCGCCATCCCCTGCACCAGGGCAAGATGGCGGGGGGTGCCGACGATCAGTCCGCACCGGCCGAGCCTCCCGGTCTGTTCCTTGGTGAGCCCGGAGCAGCCGACTCCTGTCAGGACCAGATCAGACATGCGTCTCCACCCGGGTGTGGCTGTTCACCAGATAGACCCGCACCTTAAGGCCGGAAACCTCTTCGGCATAGCGGCGCGCCGCTTTACAGACAGCCAGGACCAGATCGTCCCTCCCCTGTTCCTGCAAACGTTCATAGATTTCCCGTGCGGTATTGACCTCGCTGAGACTTGCCAGCAAGACCGGGTCCGCCCCAAGGCCAGCAAGAAGCGCCAGCCCGTCCGTGACCTCCAGGGCGCCGTGCCGGACATGGGTCTGGGGAATCCGCAGGGCCGCCTTCATGATCTTGGCCCACATCCCGGCCAGATGTATTTTGGTAAAGCCACGCCGGGCTGCGGCCAGCAGGGAAAATTCCAGGTAATCGCCCATCATGGCATACGCCTCTTCCGGCAGGGAAAGCAGGGTCTGCATCCCTTTTTCCGAGGTGCGGCCGGTGGAGAGCACCACCTCGCTGAGCCCTGCCTCCCTGGCCACGGACAGGGAGGCCTCGATGGTGGCGGTCCAGGCCTCGGCGGACACGGGGTGGACAATGCCGGTGGTGCCGAGGATGGAAAGGCCGCCCACAATGCCCAACCGGTTATTCAGGGTTTTCTCGGCCAATTCTTCGCCCCTGGGCACGGAAATCGTCACCTGCAAGGTCTTCGTCTCTGTGGCCAAACCCTCCAGAACCGCGGCCAGAATCATCCTCCGCGGCACCGGATTGATCGCCGGTTCCCCGGGCTTGACCGCAAGGCCGGGCTTGGTCACCCGGCCAACCCCTGGCCCGCCGCAGAGAAAGATGGCTGTCTGCTCATGCTCAAGCCGGACACAAATCAGCTCCCCCTCCCTCAACGGGAGGGGGCTGGGGGGTGGGTGAAATTGCGACCTGCCGCTCTGGCTATTCCCCCCCCGCCCTAACCCTCCCCCGCCGGGGGGGAGGGAATTTTGACAAGAAGATCCATCCGTCGGCAAAAAACCAACACTGGCCACGATCTCCGCGCCGTTGGTCACATCCGGATCATCCCCGGCATCCTTGCGCACCGAAGACCAGGCCTCCCCGGCCCGGACCCCGGATTGATGCACAGCAAAGGCATGGCGGCTGCCATCCGGAAAGGGAATCTCCACCGCCTCGGGCCGGGGGTGGCCCAAAAGCAGCAGCACCGCCGCCTTGGCCGCCGCAGCAGCACAGGCGCCGGTGGTATATCCGCTTCGCAGCCTGCGGGCCATGGGCTCTCTATGCCTCCCCGGCCAGACGGATCAAGGCGTTGACAATGGCCACCCCCACCGGTGTCCCGCCCTTCCGGCCCCTGCAGGTAACAAAGGGATATGCCTTCTGGCTGAGCAATTCCTTGGACTCAACGGCGTTGACAAAGCCAACCGGCACCCCGACCAGCAGGCCCGGACGAAGAGTTTCCGCCAGATCCTGCCAACAATCCATAATTTTTAGCAGGGCGGTGGGCGCGTTGCCCACCGAGACGATGCCGATATTTTCCTGCAACCCAATCTCTATGGCCACCTCGGAACGGGTAAGCCCCCGCTCTTTTGCACTCCGGGCCAGCTCCGGCTCCGCCACCTTGCAGATCACCTTGCCCCCCCAGGGTGCGAGCAGCCCCTTGCTCACCCCGGCCGCGCCCATGTTGACATCGGTCAGGATATTGCGTCCCGCCCGGATCGCAGCAATCCCTGCCTCAATGGCCCGGGGATGAAAGATCAGGCTCTCGGCAAAGGAGAAATCGCCGGTGGCGTGGATCACCCGCTGCACCACCTTGAAGGTTCTGGGATCAAAGGAGGTGGGGCCAAGCTCCTCGGCGATGATCCGAAAGCTTTCCGCCTCGATCTCTTCCGGCCGTATCTTCCTGATGGTGCAATTCATTTTTTCACTCCCAGCGGGGCGGCAAACCGGCAGGCCCGGACAAAATTTGCCGCCATTTGCGGGTTAAAGCCGAAATGGAGATGCAGATACCCGCCCAGTACATTTTTATACCGATATCCTTCGCTGTCTTGGTCATTCACCGCGTAGATCCGTTCAATGTGCTCCGGCATCGCGTCGATCACCGAATAATGGAACTCATGGCCCCGGAGCACGGTGGAGGCCGGGCCGAAGAAGCAGTCCCTGGCAAGACGCACCTCCCGGTAGCCCAGACTGGCTCTCTTTTTCTGCATCCGGGCCGTCACCGGGAACACCCCGGCCATGGGCAGCACCCCGAGATCATCCCCGGCGATGCCCTGGGTCAGATACATGAAACCGCCGCATTCGGCATAGATCGGCCGGCCGGATTGGGCCCAGTCGTAAACCGCCTGCCGCATGCCTTGGTTGCCGGAAAGTTCCTGCGCATAAAGCTCCGGGTAGCCGCCGCCCAGATAGAGGCCGTCGAGTCCCTTGGGCAGGGTCCGGTCTTCCAGGGGGCTGAAGAAAACCAGCTCCGCGCCTGCCGCCCGCAACAGATCGAAATTGTCCTCATAGTAAAAACAAAAGGCCCTGTCCCTGGCCACCCCGATCCGGGCCTGCGCCTCCACGTTCTCGTGCCGGGCTGATCCATTTTCCGCCGATGATACGGTGGCGGTTGCGGCCAGCTTCATCAAACGCTCCAGATTGACTTGGGCGGCGATCGTTGCCGCAAGGCTTGCCAGCCCCTCGGGGCTGATGGGCTGCTCCTCCCCGGTAAACAGGCCGAGATGCCGGGCGGGCATGGAAAAATCCAGGCTCTGGGACAGATACCCCAGAATCTCAGCCCGGCAATGGCGGCGGATGGCCCCGCTCACCAGCTCCAGATGCCGCGGGCTGGCAACCCGGTTCAAAATCACCGCCACCGGCACCACCTCGGGATCAAGGGTCTCAAACCCCTTCAAAACCGCAGCCACGCTTTCTGCGGCGGAACGCACATCAAGGATCAGCACCACCGGCAGACCCAGCCGCTTGGCCAGGGCAGCGCTGGAAGATTCCCGGCCGTCGAACATGCCCATGACCCCTTCGATCACCGAGATATCCGCTCCGGCAGCAGCGGAAACGGCGAAGGTTTCCCGCACCCTCGCCTCGCCCATCATCCACAGGTCCAGATTCCGGGAAACGCGGCCGCAGGCCAGCTGGTGCAGACCTGGATCAATAAAGTCCGGCCCGCACTTGAAGGGCTGCACCGCCAACCCCAGGTTGCGCAGGGCCGCAAGCAATCCCAGGGTGATGGTGGTCTTGCCGGAGCCGCTGCTGGTGCCGGCCATCAGGATGGCTGGACAACGATCACCTGCCATCGCCGCTCCCTTTTTTAGGCGGTCCGCCGGAAAAAAGCTCCGGGTAGAGCAGCGCCCCGATGGTTTTAATGCCTTCGATAATCCGCATGGTCGGCCGGGAAACAAGCCGCTCGTCAACCAGGAAAACCCGGTTGTTGCGCACCGCCTTGATCGCCTGAAATCCGGGTTCCTGGGTGATGGTTTCAACGGTCACCGGATTCATCCGCCCCTTTTGCGCGAGAAAAACGTCGATCTCCGCACCCTTGGCCAGGATATGCTCCTTGCCGTAGGCGGCGATATTGGTTTCCCTAACCTGGCGGGCGTCCGCGGCCACGTTGACGCCCCCGGCCTGGCCCAGCACATACATGGCAATGCTTTCCTGGGCAAAGGTCTTCATCTTGGCGTGGATTGACTCGAAATAGACCTTGGTCCTGGCCTTTTCCGGGATCTTGCCGACAATCTTCCGGATTGCCGCAAGCTCGGACTGGAAAGCGGCGACCATCTCCTCGGCCTGGCGCGTTCTGCCGGTGAGCAGGCCGAGGGCGCGCCAATAATAGAAGATCTCCTGCACCGTGTTGGGCTGCAGAGAGACCACCGTGATGCCGGCCTGGCGCAGGGTGGCCACCAGCTGCGGCGCGGAGCGTTCGATCATGGGCCGGACAAGAACAAGGTCGGGGCGGGCGGCAATGAATTTCTCCGGGTCATCCCGGTAACTGAAATGCTGTTTGTTCCGGAGCTGTGGCAGATCCCCATCCCCGCCTTCAATGCCGACGATCTCGGCGTCAAGCCCCAGACCGGCCAGATTTTCGGTGTGGGCCGGATAGAGCGAGATGATTCGGACAAAGGGGTGGGTCACCGTAACCGTTTTCCCCTCGCTGTCCTGAAAAGAGGCGGAAGAAGCGGCCGCCGAGGCGTACGGGCAGAAACCAGCCAGCAGGGAGGCAAAAACAAGAAGAAACAGCTGCAAACATCCACCAGTGGCGTAGATGCGCGAAAGAGGACTGTGAGCTATAGCCCGCCTATGCGAACAGACGATGACAGCTAAGCGAGCGGAGCGAGACTGCGAAGCAGATGCGGTGCTGGTGGATGTTTGCATTCTTAACTCCAGTAGCGGAAGGAAACCTGTTGGGTGTTGCTGAAATCATCAAACGCCACCCTGCTCTCCACCCCGAAAACCTTTTTGATCATGGCCGGCTCCAGCACCGTGCCGCTGGGGCCGCAGGCAACCACCTTTCCTGCCTGCATGAAGATGATCTCGTCGCAGTAGGCTGCCGCCAGGTTCAGATTGTGGATCACCGCGATGACGGTCCGTCCCTCTTCCCTGACCAACCTCCGCGCCACGTTGAAAATCTGCATGGTGTACTGCACATCCAGGCTGGAGGTCGCCTCGTCAAAAAGCAGAAAGGGGGTCTGCTGGGCCAGGGCCCGGGCCACAACGACCCGTTGCTTCTCGCCGCCGGAAAGCCCGTTGACAAAACGGTCCTTGAAATGGCTGATGCCGATGGTCGCCATGGCTGCGTCAACCTGGCGCCAATCCTCCGGGGCAGGGGAGGCAAAACGGCCGATATGAGGATGACGGCCCATGAGCACCGCCTCCTGCACGGTAAAGGCAAAATCGATGGCAAAATCCTGGGGAACCAGGGCGACCAGGCGGGCCAGCTCCCGGCGCCGGTAATCAGCCACCGGCCGGTCCCTGAAGGTGACGCTTCCCCGGTCAGGGCTCCTGGTGCCGGTGAGCAGGTCGAGAAAGGTGGTCTTGCCGCAGCCGTTGGGACCGACAATCCCGTAAAACCTGCCCGGCGTTAGAGAAATATCCAGCTCGGCAAGCGCCGGGGTCGCGCCGTAGGCAAAACCGACCCCGGCCAAGTCAAAACCGCCCGGAGCGATCATGCCGCCCCCCTTTGCCGTTTCCGGAAGATCACACAGAAAAACGGCCCGCCGATCAGGGCGGTGAGCACCCCGATGGGCACTTCCACTGGCAGCACCGCCCGGGTCACGGTATCGGCCACGAGCAGGAGCAGGGCACCTGCCAGGACGGAAACCGGCAGCAGCTTCCGGTTGTCCGGGCCCACCAGAAAACGCATGAGGTGCGGGACAATGAGTCCGATAAAGCCGATGATCCCGGAGACCGAAACGCAGACCGCCGTCACCAGGGACGCGCCCAGGAGAAGAAGCCAGCGTACCCTGGTGCTTTCAACCCCCAGGGTGTCCGCCGACCTGTTGCCCAGGCTCAGGATGTTGAGATCCCTGGCGTAAAAAAGAGCCAGAACCAGGCCGAACACCACCGCCCCGGCCACCACTCCCACATCCGCCCAGGTGCGGGAGGCAAAACTGCCCATCAGCCAGAAGATAATGACTGCCACCTGCTCGTCGGCCAGGTATTTCAAAAAGCTGATTCCGGCCGCCAGGATGGCCCCGACAATGACCCCGGACAGGATCAGGGTATTGGCCGAGATCTGCCCGTTGAAGCTGGAAAGATAGAGCACCACCAGCAGGGTGAGGGCCGCGCCGCCAAAGGCGAAGAGCGGCACGGAAAAATGCCCCATCATACTCAGGTTTCCCACCAGGGCCAGGGCCGCGCCAAAGGCCGCCCCGGAAGAAACCCCGAGGGTGTACGGGTCGGCGAGCGGGTTAAGCAGGATGCCCTGGTAGATGACCCCGCTCATGGCAAGGCCTCCCCCGACCAGGGTGGCGGTCAGGATTCTGGGCAGGCGCACGTCGAGCACCACAAAGGGAAACACCGGGTCAACCCCGGCAAGCAGCGCGGGATTCCCGGTTATCCTGGCGGCGATCACCCGGAGGATATCGACACCGGGCACAGCGATATGGCCCATGCCGGTGGCGAAGACGATCGCGCCGAAAGTGGCTGCCGCCAAGGACAGGGTCAGCAGCCATATGGTGTATCCGCTCTGCTTCATCGCTCTTCACATACCTGCATCGGCCATGGCATCCTTGATGTGCTGGGCAAAAATTGCGGCAAAACCATCGGACTCGCCCATGCCAGCGGGTGAGACAGCCACATCAATGTGACGCGCCTCAAGCAGGCTTTTCAGGGAATCCGGCTCAGGGCCGGCCATGTCATTTTGGGCATGTTCCCCTGCCACGGTCATGAAAACCTTGAGCAGCACCTTTTTCGTCTTGTCCGCGGCCAACTCCGCGAAAAGACGGTCGTTGCCCGGGAAGCCCTCGACCATGGTAACATAGATGCGCACCCCGGGATACCGCTTGCGCATCGCCTGCTCGAACTCCATATAGACCCCGGTTGAATAGTGTTCATTGCCATGGGCGAAATACACCAGAGCCCTCCCCTCTTTCCTGGCCGCTTCCACGTCCGGGGCCACGATGGCCGCCACCTGCTCGATATCTTTCCGGTACTCATGCTCAAGGCCGTAGGTTCCAAGGGCAGGCCGGCCAAGCAGAATCCTCTTAAACGGCATGTTCCTTTCTTTCACGGTCTTGATGCTGTTCAAGCCCTGCACATACGCGTCCAGATCGGCAAATTCCTCCCCGCTCGAGATATAGGTCGGCTGGACGATGATATAACCATAGCCCTGGTCCTGCAAATCAGCGATGGTGGCCAGCGGACCTTTGACATTGAGAATTTCCCCCGGCACCTCGGGGTGTTTCGGGCCATAGCCCGGATCCTGCCGCCGCTCCTGCCAGATCCTCCGGATGATGTTGGAGGTAAAGGCCAAGCGGACCGGGATGCCGGGCAGATCCTTCTGTACCTGCGCCTGGATGTTGAGGATGCCGGACAAGCCGTTTTCATGGCTGGTGCCGAACACCGCCAGCACCACGACCTTTTTGTCCGCCACAACCTTTTTCCCCATCGGGGCCGCCTGGACACCAGCAGCGCCAAACGCCAGAAACAGGGCAACGAGCAACAACACAAGATTCTCTGACAATTTTCTCAAACGCATCTTTACTTTCCTCCATCTTTAATAAAAGGGTAATAAGTTTCCTTCAAAAAAAGACGGTATCCCCCTGCGTATTCCGCTTTGCCCGCAAGGCCGGAAACCTTTCCTCGAAGGTTGCAGCAAAAAACATCAATGAGGCAGGTCTCCTGACTTTTCCCCAAACCGGTTCGCCTTCCCGCTCCATGATAAGGGGCAGTGGCCTGAGAACCGGCTTTCCCGCTCCGCACCGGAAGCAGGAGGAAATTACAGTGGCGGGACCGTTCCCGATTTGCACGGGATTCCCTTTTAAGCCCAGTGGGCGCCTGATTGACAAAACACTTTGCAAGCCATGCAACAAACCGGCGATTTACCTTGATCGCCAGGACCAAACCTTAGCCAAGCAGCACAAAAAAAATCCCCGGACCGATTTTCTCGATCCGGGGAGGCCCTGTTTCATCCACGGTAGATCATCACACAACCGCTTGTCCACGGCGATCATGCAGCACAATTTAGGAACCGTTACAAAATAACCTGTACTTTCTTGACCCTTTCGTTACGGCTCCTTATGCCGTTCACCCGGGATCACAATTGTTCAAATTATTTGTTAACGACGGCTTTTCAAGGCAGGTCTTCTGACTTCCGGTTCATTCTTGTTCCGCGCCTTCCCATTTTACAACAGTGGCGTGATTGCGAAACTCGTCCCCAGTTACAGCGGCGGGCCCGTCCCCGATTTACACGGGGTTCCCTTTCAAGCTCCACAGGAGCACCTTGGAAAAAGATATATAGCATATCCGGCGGAACTTCGCCATCATTCTTCTTTCTGTCTCCACGGCGCAGCTATAGCCTGAAACAACCGGGGGCCGATTTCACTTTGACTTTCTCTGGCAAAATTCTCGCCTTTCGCCTACATTGGAGACTCGCGCAGGGAGATACCCGCAACTGCCGACCTGAATATACCGGAGAAATTACATGGAAACATTCGAACAACTTCTTGAAAAATCGACAAAAATTCATGGTCATATCTGCGCGGGCCAGGTCATCGGGGTGCGCATGTCCATGATCGGCCTGCGGGAGATCGGCATCGACGATCCCAAGGCGCAGCGCAAGGATTTTTATGTGCTGGTGGAGATCGACCGTTGCGCCACCGACGCCATCCAGACCGTCACCGGCTGTTCCCTGGGCAAGCGCTCCCTGAAATGGCTCGATTACGGGATCATGGCCGCGACCTTTGTCAATCTTAAGACCGGCAAGGCGGTCAGGATTACCGCCTTGGAAGAATCCAGGGAGACCTCGAAAAAATACTGCCCGGAAATCGGCGACAAGTACAAGCAGCAGCTGGAAGCTTACCGGATCATGCCCGAGAATGAGCTTTTCAAGGTGCAACCGGTCTCAGTCGCCGTGCCGGAAGAGGACATGCCCGGCCGCCCCAAGCGGCGGGTGCAATGCGAGCGTTGCGGCGACTGGGTGCAGGACTGCCGCGAGGTAATGCGGGAGGGCAAACCCCTGTGCAAGCCCTGCGCCTTGGGCCGCTATTACGAAATCATCTGAAGCCTGCCCTGATCGGGCAACTGGAGTATCCATATGACAAAAATTATCCCGGTTGAGCAGGCCGTCGGCATGGTCCTGCCCCATGACATCACGGAGATCCGCACCGAGGAATTCAAGGGCCGCGCCTTCAGGAAAGGCCATATCATCAAGGCGGAGGATGTCGAACGGTTGAAGCGGCTCGGCAAGGATAACATCTATGCGCTGGAACTCGGGCCCGACGACATCCATGAAAACGAGGCGGCCGAGCTGATGGCCGGGGCCCTGGCCGGGCCTGGCACCTCGGTTTCCGGGGAGCCGGTGGAAGGCAAGCTCAATATCGTCGCGGCCCATGACGGGCTGCTCAAGGTCGATGTCGAATCCCTGTACCGGTTCAACCTGCTGGGCGAGGTCATGTGCGCCACCCTGCACAACAATACCCCGGTCAAGAAAGGCGAGCAGCTGGCCGGAACCAGGCTCATCCCCCTGGTTGCCAAACGAGAGATCGTGAATAGCGCCGTAAATCTTGCCGAAAAGAACGGTGGGCTCCTCAAGGTTGCCCGACTGAGACAGGCCAAGGCCGGGCTGATCATCACCGGCAACGAGGTTTTTCACGGCCGGATCAAGGATGCCTTTGAACCGGTTTTGCGCAAAAAACTGGAAAGGCTTGGCTCCGAGGTGGTTGCGGTCCGCTTCGCCCCGGACAGCGTTGAGACCATTGCCGCGGAGATCAAGGCATGCCTGGACGAGGGTGCGGAT
Organism: Deltaproteobacteria bacterium; assembly: GCA_021847425.1. GTDB lineage: Bacteria > Desulfobacterota > Desulfobulbia > Desulfobulbales > Desulfurivibrionaceae > Thiovibrio. The sequence continues at coordinate 71,024 of JAJZRF010000005.1, forward strand.
CTCATCATCACCAGCGGCGGCATGTCCGTGGACCCGGATGACGTGACCAGGCAGGGCATTGCCAGGGCCGGAGCCCAGGACATCGTCTACGGCACCCCGGTTCTGCCCGGGGCCATGTTTCTGGTGGGCTATATCGGGAAGGTGCCGGTGCTGGGGCTGCCCGCCTGCGGCATGTTCCACAAGATCACCATATTCGACCTGATCCTGCCGAGGGTGCTGTGCGGAGAAAAAATCACCCGTGAGGACATTGCCCGGATGGGGCATGGCGGCCTGTGCCGGCAATGCAAGACCTGCGTCTATCCCATCTGCGGCTTCGGCAAATAGACTATTGTAACTGTTCAGCCTGACCTGCTCCAGCTCAATCTGTTCGCTCCGCCGCCGAGACGCCGGTCAGGTTGAAGCTTGCCTCCATGCCCTTCCCTGAAACCTGTAACAGCCTGCCGTAATCCCGCAGCACACGATAACGTTGGTTCTCAAAACCCCGGTCACGGGTTTTGTTTGCTTTGCCGGTCAGAAATACGGCGCGGACCGGCGCGTTAGTAGACGCTACGCTGTCCCCGCATGATGCCTCCGGCAGTTCATTTTACAAAATAACCAGCTGAAATTTATCCTTAATCTTGGCTTAAGTTTTCCATGGTAACTTGCTCACCGAAAAAGACAAAGGAGCAACACCCACACGTTGACATCTTTTCTGTCTCTTAAATTGGCATGTCGCCTTTGGCGCAGGCTTTTTTAAATGATCCTGCGGGACGGCCTACAATCATAGGCCGACACCCGAGGGAAAGGCCGAATCCTGATTGGGCCGGAGGCAAAAAAAGTCCCGGCCCAATTTTTTCAAAAAATTGGTACGATATGACAACCCGTTAAAAGTATTGCTTCGTTCACCAACTACCATGTTGTGAGGTCGCCCCCCATGAGGATTTTACTGGTTGAAGATGATGCCATGATCGGCGCGGCGGTGCGTCAGGGACTCGCGCACAAAGGCTACGCGGTCGATTGGGTTCAGGACGCCTCCGAGGCCGAACTGGCCCTTCGCGTGGAGCCCTATGAATTGGTATTGCTCGATCTCGGCCTGCCAGATCGCTCGGGGCTTGAGGTGCTGGCCAACCTGCGCCGAGGCGGCAGCGAGGTGGCGGTAGTGGTCCTGACCGCGCGGGATTCGGTCGCCGACCGGATCGCCGGGCTGGACACCGGCGCCGATGATTATCTGGTCAAGCCTTTTGACCTCGAGGAGCTGTGCGCTCGCATCCGGGCCGTGCAGCGACGGAAAAAGGGGCGTGCCGAACCGCTGCTCGTCCATGGCGGGCTAATGCTGAATCCAGCCAGCCATGAATGCTCCTGGCAAGGTGCGCCAGTGTTCCTCTCCACCAAGGAATTCACCCTCCTGCAAGCGCTCATGGAACGGCCCGGCGCGGTCCTTTCCCGCGCACAGCTGGAAGAACGGCTTTACGGCTGGGGGCATGAGCTCGAGAGCAATGCCGTGGACGTGCATATTTACAATCTGCGCAAAAAACTCGGCATTGAGCTGATTAAAACCCTGCGGGGGGTCGGCTATCTGCTCGGAAATCCCACATGACTTCGATCCGCAAAAAACTCTTACGCTGGCTCATGGCCGGCCAACTTCTTGCGGTCGTGCTGACCAGCGCCATCACTTATTTTTACGTGCGCTCCGAACTTGAAGATATGTTCGATAACCGTTTGCGGCAGTTGGCCTATAGTGTGCCAAGTGATGCCGATTTCGGTTCTCAAACTCCCCTGCACCTAA
>JAJZRF010000112.1 GCA_021847425.1 Deltaproteobacteria bacterium
GTCACCACCCTGCTTGCCAAACAGAAAAAGGAGCCCGCCATGAAACGCTATGAATGTTCGGTCTGCGGTTACATCTATGATCCGGCGGACGGAGACCCTGACTCAGGAATCGCCCCGGGCACCCCTTTTGATGATCTGCCGGACAACTGGGCCTGCCCGGTCTGCGGAGCCAGCAAGGATCAGTTCACCCCCATCGACTGAGAACTTAAGAGCCGTTATGCAATAACCTGTGCTTTCCTGCCCCGTTCGTTACGGCTCTTTCCGCCGCTAACGCTGCTGCCGTTTTGGTCATCCAGATGACGACATTAATTACGACGGCTAAAGCAGGATATCACCGGTGATGCCGGCCCAGGTCTTGTCAAGCTCCGCGGAAAACGAATTGATAAACTGCGGCACATTGACTTCCTGGAATGGGCGGTGGTGCTCTTCGATCAGCGCCCAGGAAAAAGAGCGTGTGACGTCCTGCACTGTCACCTGGGGCTGCCCGAGACAGGCGCCCTTCATCGAGGCGAACATATTCGCCAGATTCACCAGGGCCACGGGCACCAGGTTGGTCGTGGCCTTTTCCGGCAGATGATGGAAACGCATCACGTCCAGATAGGGTTGCGGCAGGCCAATGCCTTCGGCAAGCCAGACCCCGGCCTGACCATGGTCCACGCCGATATACTCCTTTTCCGCCCTGACCACATCCCGCAGCTCTTCTGGGGGTTGGACAAACTGCGGATAAAAATCCGGCGACATCCCATCCAGCACCAGCATGCCGAGATCATGAAAAAGACCGCATAAATAAAGATCCGCCGAGATACTCAGCCGTATTACATCCCGCAGCATCTCGGCAATTCTTCCGACCACCACCGCATGTTGCCAGAAATCCCTGGCGACCGAGTCAAACCCGCTGAAGGCCTGAACGGATTTGGCTGCCCTGATGGTATCGACCAGCACCTCCTGGACCTGCTTGACTCCGACAATAACCATGGCGAGGGGGACTGTGCCCACCGTGTTGGACCTTCTGTAAAATGGCGAATTGGCTGTCTGGATCACCCGGCAACTCAGCACCGGGTCAAGGGAGATCAAATCGGCCAACCGCCGGGTATTGTCAATGCCCGAACCGCCTTTCATCATATCGCGCAACTCGGAGGCAACAGCCGGGTTCACCGGCAGAACGGCCTCGGGATGCACCCGATGCTGCAGTTTGGCGGGGGTCTGGCGCTGCTCCTTGTCGGGCAGGGGGGGAAGGGCGATGCCTGCCCTGAATTTTTCTGCCTTCTCGGGCCGTGCCAGACCAAGGCCAGGCCTGACATGAAGTTTGTGCGGTTTTTCTTCGGCCTCCGCCGAGACGCCATCGATAAGAACCGTCTGCAAAATCGAAGGATTCGCCTCTTCGCCAGGACGTCCGGCAACTCTTCTATTGGCCAGATCCAACCTGGCGACCAGCCGTTCACAGAACCGCTTATAAAATTTCAGTTGCAAAAAAACATTTGAGGTGCTGACAATTTCCGGTTCCACCCGCAGGATAAAGGATTCCGTGCTTGCCACCACATCGGCGGTCCGTTTTATTTCGGTGACCAGAGCCATTTCCCCGAAGCAATCCCCGGTGGCAAGGGTGGTGAGCAGAATGGGCTTTGTTTTCCCCGGCAACCGTTTTTCCACCCGGACTTCGCCCTTGACCAGAATGTAAAAAGCCCGCTCGGTTGTATCTTCCTTGATGATCACCGTGTTGGGAGCAACCCTGAGCCATCTGCTCACCTGGAGGAACTGCTTGAGTTCATGATCATCAAACCCATGGAAAAAACTCACCCTTTTCAGGAATTCAATCTGTTCGTCAAGGTCGATCTCTTTGAGTTTTCTACCTGAGGCCATGACTTTTCCTTCGCCGTTGCACTGCTGCCGTTGCACTGCTGCCGTTGCACTGGCAGCTATTTCCCGAGACAAAACTCCGCAAAAATCATATCCAGGACATCGTCCGTGGTTGTTTCCCCGATGATATCCCCAAGAAAAGCCAGAGCAGCCTGCAGATCAATGGCCAGGAGACCCGGCGGCAGATCCGCCTCCAACCCCTCCCCGATCTGCTGCACCGCACCAAGGGCGCGCTGCAAGGCCGCGGCATGCCGGATATTCGGCGCCGCTACTCCCGGCTCCTGAAGGCCATGGCCGCCAGTGGCCGCAGCGTACACCGCATCCTCCAGATCAGGAATGCCCTCACCGGTCGTGGCGGAGATGGCAACAACCGACGCCCCCCCAAAAACATCTCTGTATCGGCCAAGATCAAGGGCGGGCGCCCGATCAATCTTGTTGACCACCACCACGACCTTCTTGTCCGCAGCCACCTCAAACAGGGCGCGATCTTCTCCCTGCAACCCTTCCACCCCGTCAAGAACCAGCAAAACCAGATCCGCCTCCCCCAGCTTTTGCCGGGCCCGCCGGATGCCAATTTCTTCCACCGCTTCGGCGGTTTCCCGGATGCCCGCCGTATCGACAATGCGCACCGGAACCCCTTTGATATCCAGACACTCCTCGATGGTATCCCTGGTTGTCCCGGGAAGTTCGGTGACGATGGCCCGCTCTTCCCGCAGAAGACAATTGAGCAAACTGGATTTGCCGACATTGGGCCTGCCGAGAATGACCACGGAGACCCCTTCCCTGATAATTTTCCCCCCGTCCGCCCTGGCCAGCAATCGGGCCAGAGGTTCCTGCACCTCACCTGCCAGTCTGGCCTTCAGCGCGGGGACGTCGAGAATCTCCACCTCCTCATCGGGAAAATCGATGGCCACCTCCATGATAGCACGAACCGCGAGCAGTGCGTCACGAATTTTCCAGATCTCCCCATGCAATCCCCCCCGGAGCTGGCTCACCGCAAGACCGGCGCCCTCCTTGGTTTTGGCACGCAGCAGCTCGGCAACCGCCTCCGCCTGGGTCAAATCGATCCGGCCATTGAGAAAGGCCCGCTTGGTGAATTCCCCAGGCTCGGCCAGACGGGTGGCAGGGAAGGTCACGATCCGGGCAAGGATTTCCTGCAGCAGCAGATAACTGCCGTGGCCGTGGATTTCCACCACATCCTCCCGGGTATAGGTCCGCGGCGCTCGCATGTAAACGGCCAGAACCTCGTCAATGACCGCCCGGCTTTCCGGATGGACAATGGCGCCAAAATAGAGCCGGTGACTGATGAATTTATGCGTGGGATTTTTCGGTTGAAAAAGCTGCTGGAGGATTGCGTGGGACTGGGGGCCGCT
>JAJZRF010000053.1 GCA_021847425.1 Deltaproteobacteria bacterium
CAGCTCAACGGATTTTTCCAGGCCCAGGCTCTCTGGGACGAGACCATGGCCGAGTCTGTGGCCGCCTTTCTCACCGCCCACCCGGAAACAAGGATGGCGGTGCTGGCCGGCCAGGGACATACCGACAGGACTACGGCCATTCCGCCCCGGGTTGCCCGCCGTCTGCCAACGGTCCGCCAGACCGTCATTCTAAACAGTGAAGGCGGAGCGCTTGAACAGACCGCCGATTATCTGATCTTTTCCAAACCCGCCTTCCTGCCCCCGCCAGCGCTTCTCGGGGTGATGCTGGCTGAAACCGGCCAGGGCCCGAAGGTGGAAGGGTTGGCCGAACCGAGCAAGGCCGGAGCGGCAGGCATCCGGAAGGATGACATCATCATCGCCCTGGATGATGAACCGGTAGCCACCATAGATGACCTGAAGATCATTTTGCTTGGCAAGAAAATCGGCAAACCGGTCACGGTGCGGATCAAACGGAAAACCGGGTTCTGGTTCAAGCAGGATTCGATTCTTTCCATTCCGGTGGTGTTGTAGTCAGCCCAAACCCCATTGTCACGCAGCCGAGCACGGATGAGGTTGCGTGCAAGCAAATACGTACATCTTTTCTTTTGGTCTTACCCCTGCTCCGGGCTATAATGGGCAAAAGAAAAGGATTGCCCATGACAACGCCCGACGAGAACTACGCCACAACCCCTCCGATTCCAGCACAGGCCGCCCTGGAATTTCTCCAGGATGTCAGGCAGCTTGTCGCCTTCCACCAGGCGATCGGCATCGAGGGCTACCCCCGCACCCCGGAACTTGCGCGGTTTCTTGCCGGGCAGCAGCAACCGGCACCACCGGACCGACTGCAGACAGCAACCGCCTCCAAGCCGGAAATGCCCCGAACTCCATCAGCCACACGCCAGACCGCAGCAGCAGTCATGCCGGAACCCACCCTCACCGACCTCTATGCCGAGATACAAGGCTGCCAGCGCTGCCAGCGACACCAGAGCCGGAGCAGAGTAATCACCGGCGAAGGCACGACCGGGGTCAAGCTCCTGATCATCACCGATACGCCCTCTGCAGAAGATGACCGTTCCGGCCTGGTCATGAGCGGGGAACCGGGCCAGCTCCTCGACAAGATGCTAGGGGCCATCGGCCTGAGCCGGGATGCGATCCACCTGAGCCTGCTCACCAGATGCCATGCGGAGAAGCCGCCGGGAAAGGAGGCGGTGGACGCCTGCCTGGCCTTCCTGCTTAAGGAAATCGTGCTCGTTTCCCCCAAGATCATCTGCGCCATGGGAGTGCTCACTGCCCAGAAGCTGCTCCATACCAGCAAACCCCTCAGTCAGTTGCGCGGCAGGTTCCACGACTTCCAGGGCATTCCGCTCATCCCCACCTTCTCGCCGGAATTTCTTTTGAAGAATCCGGAGATGAAAAAGGCGACCTGGCTTGATCTACAGATGATCCAGAAAAGGATTCAGGCCGTTTCGCTACGCTGACCGGGGGTAATCGCCGCTGTAGACAAAAAATGTATAAATCGGATAGGATTAAAAAATGAGTTCTATGAGAAAAATCCAAGGCAGAAAAGGCAATGACTGACAACGCCACCAATTCGGGCAGCATTCGGTTTCAGAAGACATTCAACATTGGAATGGGGGCAAGATGAAAACAACAGACTTGATAGCGGAGGCAGTTTCTCTCCCGGTGGAGGAGAGAGCCATGGTTGTCGATTCCCTTCTGAAGAGTCTCAATCCTCCGGAAACAGATATCGACAAAAAATGGGCCTCAGTGGCCAAGAGACGCTTGGCAGAACTGCGCACGGAGCAGGTTAAGGCTATTCCTGGGAATGAAGTATTTCAAAAAATCTGGAATAGATTTTCAGTGTGAAATACTCATTCCACCCGGAAGCCGCGGCTGAGTTTGTTCAGGCCATCGAATATTACGAAGAATGCGAAGCGAGTTTAGGTTATGACTTTGCAATTGAAGTGTATGCGGCCATTGAGCGGACAATGGCGTATCCCAAGGCTTGGCCCATAATTGAGGAAGACATCCGAAGGTCTTTGACAAGACGGTTTCCCTTTGGGATTTTATACGCGGAAGAGGGAGAAGAGCTCTTCATCGTGGCGGTCATGCACCTCCACCGGGATCCGGGCTATTGGAAGCACCGGGCTAGATAAAACCGAATCAGGCGCGCCAGCCGACCAGAGAACTCTACCCTTCTCACAACAACAAGAAAATCCCCCCTTATAGCCCCTCCGGCGTGAAAGCCACCACCTGATCAATATTGTCCGCACCGGCAAAGAGCATAACCAGCCGGTCCACCCCCAGGGCGATCCCCGCAGCAGGCGGCATGGTAAAAAGCCCATCAAGAAACACCTCCGGCATGGGGCCAGGGTCGCGGCCCTGCAGCCGGATAGCCTCCTGCTCCGCCAGAAACCGGGTCCGCTGCTCAACCGGGTCAACCAGCTCGGAAAAACCGTTGGCCAGTTCCAACCCGGCCACGTAGAGCTCGAAACGCTCGGCCACCGTTACATCAACAGGCGACAGCCGGGCCAAGGCGCCCAACGCAGCGGGGTAGTCGCAGAGAAAGGTGGGGGTTGCCATGCCCAGATGCGGCTCCACGTACTCCACCAGCATCTCATCGAATCGGTCCTGGGCCAGTGCCTCCTCCACCGTGCAGGGCGCGTAGCAACGGAAGGCCTCGGCCACGGTGATTCGCTCCCACTCCGCTCCAAGATCGATCCTGCGCCCCTGCCATTCCAGCACCCCAGCCTTGCCCATGGCCGCAGCCAGATACCGCAGCAGCGCTTCGCACTCCGCCATCAGATCGCGGTAATCGCTTTTGGCTGCGTACCACTCCAGCATGGTGAACTCGGGCAGGTGGCGGTCGCCGCGCTCGCCCTTGCGGAAGCATTTGCAGAGCTGGAAAATCTTGGGGATGCCCGCAGCCAGCAGCCGCTTCATGCAAAGCTCCGGCGAGGTTTGCAGAAACCAGCCCTCGCTGGTCAGGGGCACGATATAGGCTTCCGGTGCTAGGCCAGGGATACGGAGGGGGGTTTCGACCTCGAGGTAGCCTCGGCCGATGAAGAAGGTGCGCAGGGCCTGCATGAGAACGGCCCGCAAATGCAGGCCGTGGGTAAAAATCATCGTCGTTGTGCAATGTCCGGTTGGGATTTCGCATTAAGACCCCTCCCTTGACGGGAGGGGCTGGGGGTGGGTGAATTTGCCAACGGCATCACATCCAAGATGTTCCCCCTCTCCCTATCCCTCTCCCGCAGGTAAGCGTAGACTCCGAGGGGCGAGGGGACTTACGGTTACTCTTTCACCCTAGTCACATACGCCCCGGTCCTGGTGTCGATCTGCAGCTTGTCCCCTTCTTCGATAAAGGGCGGTACCTGGACCACATACCCGGTTTCCACGGTCACGGGCTTGGAGTCGCTGCCGCTGGTATCCCCCTTGACCCACGGGTCCGACTGGGTGACCTTGAGATTGACGAAGTTGGGCAGGGTAACGCCGATGGGGCGGCCGTTGTACTGCAGCACCTCCACATCCATGTTGTCGATGAGGAAATTGATGGCGTCGCCCAGCTGCGCCTTGGAGATTTCCAGCTGTTCAAAGGAGACGTTGTCCATGAACACATATTCCTCACCCTGACTGTAGAGGTACTGCATGGTCCGCTCCTCAAGAGCGGCCTTTTCCAGCTTGTCGTTGGAGCGGAAGGTCTTTTCAAAGGCATTGCCGGTGATCATGTTCCGCAACCGGGCGCGGTACAGGGCCTGGCCCTTGCCCGGCTTGGAAAATGAAAAATCCGTCATGATATACGGTTCGCCGTCGATCTGAACCTTTAGCCCTTTCCGAAACTCTGAAGCGGAATACATACTCGTTTTCTCCCTGTGGCAGTCAAGTCAAAAAAAAACACTGTGCGGCACCTTACTAACCGGATTCCCGCATTTTTGCAAGGGTGAAGTTCAGTCCGACATCACTTCACAACTGTTCAGCTAAATAAGGATAAACATCCCAACCATAACTGCTCAGCAGTGCCGCAGATGCGCGGAAGAGGCCTGCAAAATGTGCTATTGCACATGAGCAGGCCGATGACAGCTAAGCGAGCACTGCGAGACTGCGAAGCAGATGTGGTGCTGCTGGGCAGTTACATCACTTCTTTTTTGCCGATGGCCTCTGCCTTGATGCGGTCCAGCAGCTCGCCCAGCACCGGTTTCACGTTCTCCCGGATATCGCCGGCCACGATGATGAACAGCAGATCGTCTCCGGGTTGAAACCTGCCGCTCTTGGCCTCGATCACGATATCGAAGATCCCGGGCTTTTGCAGAAACTCCCGGCGGATCGCCTCGACCTTTTCCTGATCCGGGCGAACCTCAAGGGCGGCAACCCCTTCCCTGGTCTTGCGCGACCAGGCCCGGACCACCCCGTTATGGACCAGCACCATGCCGACGTTCTCGGCAAAGGCGGGATTCTGCTTCATCTCGGCAATCGTTTTTGAAATATCCATATGGCCACCTCTTTGTCTGTTGGAGTATACATCCGGTTATTCTGATTTTGATGATCTTACCACACGACTTTCAGCCCAGGCTCTTGCTCACCACCTCGTACACATCGCGGGACAACGAGGGAGTGGCGACAATCCGCTCAAGCTGACCCCGCATCAGGGTGCGTCTGGTTGCATCATAGCGTGCTCCCCGCCCGAGCCGGGCGGCAAGACGGGCGGCAACCTGCGGATTGAGCGGGTCAAGGGCAAGGATCTGCCCGGCCAGAAAATCATAGCCCCTGCCGGAGGCCTCATGAAAACAGACCGGGTTGCCCGCGGCAAATGAGCCCAGCAGGGCGCGGACCTTGTTGGGGTTTTTCAATTGAAAGGCCGGGTGATCCATGAGTGCTTGCACCTCACCAAGGGTTTCCGGCAGCGGGGCCGTGGCCTGCACCGCAAACCACTTGTCCAGCACCAGGGGGTCGCTCTGCCATTGGTGGTAAAAATCAGCGATGGCCAGGTGCCGCTCCGGGCGGGAGGAATGGACCAGGGGAGCAAAGGCGGCCATCTGGTCGGTCATGTTGCCGGCCCCGCGAAACTGGGCAAGGGCGAGCTGGACAGCTCCATCGTCTTCAAGGCTTGCCAGATAGGCGAGACAGAGATTGCGCAATGCCCTTTGCCCTGCCAGACCAGGCTCGTAGCGGTATGGGCCCACAGTCCGGTTGGCCTGGTAAGCCTGTTCCCACAGGGATCGCAGGGAGCTGGCCAGGGTCTGCCGGACAAAGGTGCGGGCAGCGTGGATTGCCTCGACATCCACCACCTCCATCTGCTCGGCCAGGTACTCCTCCGAAGGCAGGGTGAGCAGCAGGGCGAGGAATGCCTTATCCCCTCCGGCTTGTTCCCCAAGCAACCGGCCACAGGCCTCGACAAACCTTTGGTCCAGAACCAGGGGGCGGTTATGCCGGAAATCCTCCACCAGCCCCAGAAGCAAGCGACTGGCCAGACATTGCCCTGCCTCCCAGCGGTTGAAGGGGTCTTGGTCATGACGGAAGAGAAAGAGCAGCTCTGCATTGTCACAGGCGTATTCCACCTTAAGCGGCGCGGAAAAATTGCGCAGGATCGAAAGGCGCGGCTGTTGAGCCACCGCGCTGAACCGGATGGTCTCCTCAGCTCCGCGCAGCTCAAACAGGCCGCGTTCCGCTTCCGGTTGCCGCTCCGGGCAGAGCAGCGGGATCTCACACCCCTGGTCATCGAGCAGACCAAGGGCCACCGGGATATGGAGCGGCTCCTTTTCGGGCTGGCCCGGAGTGGCTGGCGTGGTCTGCCCCAAGGTCAGGGTATAGGCCTGCGCCTGATTGTCATACTCGCCCTGCACGACCAGGCGCGGGGTGCCGGCCTGGGTGTACCACCGCTTGAACTGGGTGAGATCGCGGCCAGAGACCTCACCCATGGCCCGGACAAAATCATCGGTGGTGGCGGCCTGGCCGTCATGTTGCGCAAGATAGAGGGCAAGCCCCTGCCGGAACAACTTCCCCCCCAGCAGGGTGTGCAGCATCCGGATGATCTCCGCCCCTTTCTCGTAGATGGTGACGGTGTAGAAGTTGTTGATCTCCATGTAGGAATCTGGCCGCACCGGATGGGCCATGGGCCCGTTGTCCTCGGGAAACTGCACGTTGCGCAGGAGCCGGACATCGTGGATGCGTTTGACCGGAGCAGAGACCTGATCAGCGGTGAACTGCTGGTCGCGGAACACGGTGAGCCCTTCCTTGAGGCTCAACTGAAACCAGTCCCGGCAGGTGACCCGGTTGCCGGTCCAGTTGTGGAAGTACTCGTGACCGATGACCGCCTCGATCCCCTCGTAGTCACCGTCCGTGGCGGTATCGGGCCGGGCCAGCACATACTTGGAGTTGAAGAGGTTGAGCCCCTTGTTCTCCATGGCGCCCATGTTGAAATCGTCCACCGCCACGATCATGTACTGATCGAGATCGTACTCCAGGCCAAAGGTTTCCTCGTCCCATGCCATGGCCTTTTTGAGCGAAGCCATGGCATGATCACATTTGTCCCGGTTGTGCGGTTGCACATAGATCTCCAGGGCAACCGGGCGGCCGGAGCGAGTGGTAAAGGTGTCTCCGATCTTGACCAGATTGCCGGCAACCATGGCAAAGAGGTAAGAGGGCTTGGGAAAGGGGTCCTGCCAACGCGCGTAATGGCGGCCTTGGGGCAGTTCTCCGGCCGCGACCCGATTGCCGTTGGCCAGCAGCACCGGATAGCGTTGCTGCTCCGCGCTGATGGTGACCTCGTAGCGGGCCAGCACATCGGGCCGGTCGAGGAAATAGGTGATCTTGCGGAACCCCTCGGCCTCGCACTGGGTGCAGAAATTACCGCTGGAGCGGTACAAGCCGTCGAGGGAGGTATTGTTCTGGGGATAGAGCTCGGTCTCGACACCAAGGACGAACCGCTCCGGCACCGCGTCAATGGTGAGGGTCTCTTCATCGAGCCGGTACTGCTCCGGGGTGAGGGGTGCGCCGTCCAGGACGAGGGACTTAAGCACCAGTTTCCGCCCCTGGAGCACAAGGGGCGCCTCCGGCGCGGCCGGACCGTTGCGGCGGCAAACCAGGCGGGAACACACCCGGGCCCGCTCCTCGAAAAGGTCCACGTCAAGCGCCACCTCTTCGATCAGGTAAGCGGGCGGGCGGTAATCCGCAAGCAAAATGGTTTTTGGCTGGGCATCCATAATTTCAGTCCGGGAAATTGTCAGCTGATCGGTTCCACATGGGGCACCACCAACCGCTGGCCCGGTTTCAGCTGGGAGAAGTCAACGGAAGCATTGTATTTTTTAATCAGCCAGAAAGGCAGTTCAAATTCGTTCTGACACAGGGACCAGATGGTGTCCCCCTGCTTCACCCGGTAGCTGCGGGTGCCTTCCACCAGCCGGTAGGCAGCGAAGAAATCCTCCACCATTTCCTTGTGGAACTCATAGCGCTGGGCCTCAAAACGCTTCTTGGCGCCCTTGGCAAGGGGAATCTTGACCCGCTGGTTCACCGCCAGGGATTGTTCGTAGCGCAAGCCGTTGAGCCGGCGCAGATCCCAGGCCCGAACCCCGAGCCAGCTGGCATAATGCCCCAGGGTTTCCTCGGCCTCCACCCGGATGACGCCATAGATCTTGCCCTGCCTCTTGACGACCTGCTCCACCTCGAGATTGCCCAAGACCTTGGCCGGATTGAGGGACGGACACTGCGCGCCCCTAACCTTTGCCGCCACCGGCTCCGCGGTTTTCTCCCGGGTTTGCGCCGTGGCAGCCTCCGGTCCCGAGGCTGCCTTATGCGCCGGACCCGGCGCGCCCTGCAATGTAACAACAGGCAGGGACGCGGATTCGCTCCCGGACCGCGGTGCCGCCTTTTCGACAGGAGCCACCGGAGTCAGGCCGGCCAACCGTTGGTTGTCCGGTTTCTTATTGCCCGTGGCGACCAGATGCACCACCCGTTCATTGGCACTTGGAATGCGCAGGTTCTGGCCGGGACAGATCACCGCCTGATCGTCAAGCCCATTGCCCCGCAGGAGACTTTCCTCGGTAATCCCATGGGTCAGGGCGATGGAATAGATGGTATCCCCCTGGCGCACCTGATAGATATTGGTCGGCGCCTGATCCTCCTTGAGAATCTCCGGGGGGATATTGTCCGCCAGACGCACAACCTTGTCCTGTCGCGGCACCCGGACTTCGTAGCCCTTGGGAATCAGTTTCTGGCCGCGGAACACCGGTTCGCGCAGGGAAGGATTCAAGGCCTTGAAGGTTTCCATGTTAACCTTCAGATGCTTGACCAGATCGGTCACCAGGGCATAGTTGGGCAGGGTCACCGACTTGCTATTGACCGGCGGCTCGATGGGGAGCGGGCCGAAATAGGCCTTGTAATTCTTGGCAATCTCCCTGGCCGCAAGAAACTCCGAATAAAAATTGCGCGAGGCAAACTTGAACGACTCGCTTTCATGCTCCAGGAAGATTTTTTCATAATCGCCCTTGGCCGCCTTGGCCCGCAGCATGCCGTTGATCCCATGATTATAGGCGGTTACCGCCAGAGGCCAGGTGCCGAGCAACTCGTAATTATGCCGCAGCATCTGTGCCGCGGCACGGGTGGCCTTGATCGGGTCGCGTCGCTCGTCAATGGCGTAATCCACGTCCAGATTAAATTGTTTGCCGGAGGACTCGGTAAATTGCCAGATGCCGGCCGCGCCGAACTTGCTGTACGCCTTGTAGTTGAAGGATGATTCCACATGGGGCAGATAGGCGAGATCCTCGGGCACCCCGTAGCTCGCCATGATCCGTTTGATCTCGGCCAGATAGGCCCCGGAGCGGATCAACCCTTCCCGGAAATGATCCTTCTGGCCTACCTGGAAACGGATATTGTCCTCGGCCAGCCGGAAATCCTCGGGGGTGGCCCTGGGGCCGAAAAGTCCGGCAACCCGCTTTTCCTCGCGGGTCTGGGGGGCAGCGCCAGAGGCCAGGGACTTGAGGATCTCCAGATACTTCTCCTTGGCCCTTTCTATCTTCTGGTGGTCCCGCTCCCGGGCGCCGTTTTCCCAGACCCCCTCGATATCCAGCACCTCGTAAATAATGCTTAGGTCACGCTTGTCATGGAGCACCCCCTGGGTGGAGGGATACTTGCCGTAGATATCGCGCCAGAACGCCACATTGGGCGTGATGCAGTCGTACAGGGGAAAAGGGTCCTGGCTGGCCCGGGCCGGCGCAACACTCACGCCGGCCACGCAAAACAACAGCGTCGCCGCCACCAACAAACGAAGATGTGCCATAACAGCTCTCATGATTTTCTCAATTTCACACAGTATTCACAGCGGATAAGGATTTGACTATACTCTCTCCTGCCCGGATTCGCCGCTAAAATCACCGGAGGCAGGCAAACCCGCCGGGAACACTCCGTCCGCCCGGCCCAATCCAAGGTCAAGCGACGAGACTGCTGAATTTTTCCTCCAGATAGGCAAGGAAAGGCTGCGCGGAAAGCGGCGCGCCCGTTACCCGCGTCAGCAGCTCCTGGGGCAGATAGACGCTGCCGTGGCCATGAATCTCTCTGGCCAGCCACTCCCGGACCTTGGTCAGATTACCCGCAGCAAGGGTCTGGCCGAAGCCGGGGTCGTATTGCTTGTAAGCCCCCCAGATCTGGGCCGAAGCCAGGTTGCCGATGGTGTAGGTGGGGAAATAGCCGAAGCTGCCGTGGGCCCAGTGGATATCCTGCAAGACCCCGTCGGCGTCGGATTCTACCTCCACCCCAAGGTACTGCCGGTATTTCTCCCGCCAGACCCGGGGCAAGGCACCAACCTCCAGACTCCCCTCGATCAACCCCTTTTCAATCTCGAAACGGATCAGGACATGAAGGTTGTAGGTCACCTCGTCGGCGTCCACCCGGATCAACCCCGGGGTAACCGCGTTTATGCCCCGGACAAAGTCATCGAGCCCTGTGTGCGCAAACTGGGCCGGAAATGCCTGTTGCAGCTCCGGGAAAAACCGCTGCCAGAATGGGTGACTCCTCCCCACGACATTCTCCCAGAACCTAGACTGCGATTCGTGGATGCCCAGGGAGACCCCGTCGTCAAGATGGCTGCGGGCCAGCCGCTCGTCAATGCCCTGCTCGTAGAGGGCGTGCCCGCCCTCGTGCAGCGCCCCGAAGATAAAGTCCAGGCTTTTTGGGGCATAGCGGTTGGTGATGCGCCGGTCGTGGTGCCCCAGGGTGGTGGTAAAGGGATGGGGTGAGCGGGCCAGGCAGCCCCGGTTGAAATCAAAGCCCATGGCCATGAGGAGGTGTTCGGCAAATCGTTCCTGGCCGGACAGGGCAAAGGGCTCGCCAAAGGACAAGGGGGCCAGGCGTCCGGCAAACTTTTTGACCAGTCCGACCAGAGGCGCCTGCAGCTCACCGAACATTTCTTCCACCTGGACGGTGGTGAGCCCCTCCTCGTGGAGATCGAGCAGCGCGTCATAGGGATGGGCCGCATAGCCCAGATATTCGGCCTGTTGCCGGGACAACTCCACCAGCCGTTCCAGCAGGGGCTGGAAAATACCGAAATCGGCCTGCTCCCGGGCTTCAAGCCAGGCCATCTGGGCTTGGGAGGCAAGCCGGGAAAATTCGGCGACAAATTCCTCGGGCAGCCGGGTATTCTGGTTGTAGCTCCGGCGCATGACCCGCAGCAGGGCCTGGTCTTCCACGGACAAGCGCTCCTTTTGGGCTCCGGCTTCCACCAGCAGGGCGCCAAGCTCCGGGGCCACCTCCCGCCGGTG
Organism: Deltaproteobacteria bacterium; assembly: GCA_021847425.1. Classification (GTDB taxonomy): domain Bacteria; phylum Desulfobacterota; class Desulfobulbia; order Desulfobulbales; family Desulfurivibrionaceae; genus Thiovibrio. The sequence continues at coordinate 10,749 of JAJZRF010000053.1, forward strand.
CACCAGTCCGCTCAAAGTGGCAAACTGCCCGGCCCGCCCTTCCGCAGCCCGGCGGGGCATGCGCACCTCCTGATCCCACTGCATGAGGGCCAGGACATGGTGCAGATCAACCAGTTCGGCGGAATATTTTTTCAGCTGTGCGAGCGTTTCCATGAGAGTCTCCCTTTATTTCTGGCCGGAATCCCGGCTAACCCTTAAGCGCCTTCACCAACAGGGCAATCCCGCTGCCCAGCAGAATCATGCTTACCAGACGGACAAAGGCCGCATGGCTGATCCGCAGATGCATCCGGCCGCCAAGCCAGAGAGCCATGGCGCCGATGGGCGCAACCCCTGCGAAGATCGTCAGAATCCGCAGGGTATAAAAACCGCTTAAGGAAAAACCCACGATCCGGCAGAGGCCGTCGATCACGAAGATCGTGGCGATGGTGGTGCGGAACTCGGTTTTGTCCGGCTGGCGCAGCGTCAGATAGATCACATAAAATGGGCCGCCGGTGCCAAAAAGCGCGCCCACCGTGCCCCCCAGCAAACCGGCCGGCCCGGCCAGCCACCGCCCGCCGTGCAGGGGCGGAAACGGCAGCAGGGCATAGGCCGCGTAGAGCAGGATAAAGATGGAAAGGGCGAGCAGCAAACTGGCCGGCGCCAGAACGGTGTGCAGATAAAGACCGGTGGCAACGCCGAGAACGGTGAAGGGCAGAAGCGGCAGCAGATCAGGCCAGCGAATGAGCCGCCGGCTGGGCAGCCCTTGGCTGACCGAGGCCAGCCAGTCCAGCAGCCCGATGAGGGGCACCACCTGGGAAACCGGAAAAAAAAGGGCCAGCAGGGGCACGGAAATGACCGCCGAGCCGAAGCCGGCGATGCCGCGGATGAAATAGGCGAAAAAAAGCACCCCCGCGGCAAAGAGGACCTGGGGCTGCACCATCGGAATACCTGTCATGCCGGGTCAACACCCTTTTTGTAGCCGTTTAAGAATCCGGCGCATCCGGGAGCTTCGGAAAAAATCATCCACACCCAATTCCAGGAGCCCTCTACACCGCCGCTTTATAGGGGAAATCCGGGTGATCAAGCAGCTTGATCATCCGCTGCTTGGTCTCGGTATGGGCGTCGTGAAACTCCACCAGCTCCGCCACCGCAGCCACCACCCCCTGCTCGTCCAGCTCCCTCAGAATCCTGCGGCCGACCTTGGGGCTGGGGCCGCCCTTGCCGCCCGCGTAGAGATCAAAGCCCTTGCGGGTGGCCATGATGCCGATGTCCGTGGTCAGCACCCCGGAACAGGCCAGGGTGCAGCCGGAGATGGCGATCTTGAACTTCTGCTTGGTTTTCTCCCTCCCCCTGAACCTTTCAAGGATCAAGGCGGAGATCCGCTCCGGATCGCCGATGCCCATGGAGCAGTCGCGCACCCCGATGCAGACCCTGGGAATCGGGAACCTGCCCGGCCCCTTGAACTGGGCGCCCAGCGCGGCCAGCTCCCCGCGGATCACGGGCAGGTCCTCTTCCCTAATGCCCATGAGCCGCAGATTCTGGGCAGTGCTCAGGTAGAGTTCCAGTTGATATTTTTTGGCCAGCTCATTGACCTTGTCCATGATCGCCAGGGGCAGACGGCCCGCCGGCAACAGGATGGTCAGACGTGTTGAAGCAATGCTGTTTGTCATCTCTCACCTCAAGGTTACGGAAAAAATCAGGACCCGGTCCCGGAAAGGGATAATCACCTTCCCCGCTGTTTCATAAAACATTTTTACCCGAATGCAAGATTTCTCTTATTTACCCTTTCCCTTTATGGAATTTTCCGTTATTTAACTAAAACTTCATCCAACAACATTCGATACAGGCGCGGGAGAAACGAGAAATGGGCAGCCACAGCAGACCTCACAACGACACGGCAGGCGGAGCAATCGACCGCAAACGCGAGCGGGAACGGCGCTATATGATGCAGTTGCTTTACAAGAACGCCGATGAACTGGCAACCAAGATGGTCCAGCGCCTCCTGGACAAGAAGATCATCGAGATCACCGACGAGACCGCGATCCGGAAGATCTTCCACGAGCTGTTTGAAAAGCTTTCCGGCATGGAAGAGTTTGACATGCTGTACAAGATCGCCCCGCTGCGGCAGCTGGTGGCGGACCCCAACTTCCTCAGCCTCTATGTGACCCAGTACATCTGCGAGGATCTGGTGGAAAACGACAAGGTCCAGGACGTGTATGGCGACGACCTTGAGATCTACCAGGTCGTTGAATCCGTACTCAAGGTTCTCCGCCCTCAGGATTGATGAAATCACAGATAAGCGCAGACTTCGACAAGCCGCGATTACCTCGGTTGTTCCTTCGCCGCTTCGCGCCGGTATCGTGGACCTGAGAGTTTTCTTGATTCTTCCAAGTCCGACATTTTTTTGATCAGCCCTTCTTCCGGACCTTCTTGAGGTCCAGGTAGGTATAGCCCTTCAGCCCCTTCTCATACTCGCCCAGGAGCCGCATGGCCTCATTGGGCCGCAGCCTGTCTTCCTTGATGGCGCTGTCCACCTGACTCTTCATCTTCCGCTTCAGATCGGTGCCGGTGTACTGGACCAGGGCCAGCACCTTTTCCATGGTGGTGCCCTCGATGGTCTCCTCGATGTAGTACCCGGATTCCTCATCCTCATCCAGGAACACATGGGCCTCGTTCACCCGGCCAAAGAGATTGTGCAAATCACCCATGATATCCTGGTAGGCGCCGGTGAGAAAAATCCCGAGATAATAGGGTTTGCCGTTGAGATCATGGAGCGGCAGGGTATCCACCCCTTCCTCGTACAGATTGATGAATTTGGAAACCTTCCCGTCCGAATCGCAGGTGATGTCGGCCAGGGTCCCCCTGCGCTGGGGCTCCTCGTTCAGCCGGTGCAGGGGCATGATCGGGAAGAGCTGCCCGTAGCCCCAGTGGTCGAGCAATGACTGGAACACGCTGAAGTTGCAGAGATACTGGTCGGAAAACTTGCTCTCCAGCTCGACAATATCGTCGGGCTTGTACTCGGCATCCCGGAAATGCTCAAGCACCCTGGCGCCGGTGAGCCAGAAAAGCTTTTCCACCTCCGCCTTGACCTCCAGGCCGATGAGACCCAGCTCGAAATGAACCTGGGTCTCCTCCTTGTTGTGCAGGGCGTCGTGGTAGGCCTCCAGCGGGTTGTTAGGGTTGACGTGGGTGTAATTGTACCAGGCCTCATCCACCAGTTTGTGGCTGATCTCCGGCTGGGCAGGCTCTTGGGCATGCTCCATCTTCTTGATGTCGCCGAAGGTCTCCACCACCAGGACGGAATGGTGCGCCACCACGGCCCGGCCCGACTCGCTGATGATCACCGGATGTGCGACCCCCTGGGAATCGCAGACATCCATGATGTTGTAGACGATGTCGCGGGCATACTCGTTCAGGGAATAGTTGATGGAGGAGTGGAAGGTGGTGCGGCTGCCGTCGTAATCCACGCCCAGCCCCCCGCCCACGTCAATGTACTCCAGCGCGTGGCCGATCTGCCGGATCTTGGCATAGAACATCGCCCCTTCCCGCACCGCCTTCTTGATCGTGAGGATGTCCGGGATCTGGGAGCCGCTGTGGAAATGCACGAGCTTGAGGCAATCGGCCAGGCCGGCCTCCTTGAGCAGCCCGGAAACCTGCAGGATTTCCTGGGTGGAGAGGCCGAACTTGGCGTCCTCGCCCGTTGATTTTTCCCACTTGCCCTTGCCGCCGCTCATCAACCGGACCCTCAGGCCGATCATCGGCTCCACCTTCAACTCCTTGGCATAGCGGATGATATTGGTGACTTCCTCGACCTTTTCCACCACCAGGACGATCTTCTTGCCCAGCTTGCGACCCAGAAGCGCGGTCTTGATATAGAGGGCATCCTTGTAGCCGTTGCAGATGATCAGGCTTGCCCGGTCTTCGTGGAAGGCCAGGGCCGCGTAGAGTTCCGGCTTGGAGCCGACCTCGAGGCCGTGATGAAAGGGCTTGCCCGCGTCGATGATCTCCTCGACCACCTCCCGCAGCTGGTTGACCTTGATGGGATAGACGCCGCGGTAGATGGATTTGTACTCCAGCTCGACGATGGCGTCGTTGAAGGCCTTGTTGATCCGCTCCACCCGGTTGCGCAGCAGGTCGTGAAAGCGGATGAGCATGGGAAAATGCAACCCCTGCTCCACCGCCTCCCGGATCACATCGACGATGGCGATGGAACCGCCCTGCTCCTTGAGCGGCGCCACGGTCACCTGCCCGCGGCCATTGATATCAAAATAGCGCAATCCCCAACGGGCGATACCGTACAGCTCCCGGGCCCTGTCGATACTCCAGGGTTTTGCTTCCGCTGTCTGCTGCATCTGATATCCTCCTCAGGAATTGTTGCTCAAATCAAGAGGGACAAAATACACAATTGTCACAGAAACTCAATAGGTTTTTGCCTGATTGTCGTCCAGTTGCGGCAGTGCTGTCCACAGAAAAAAACAGGCCGGAGATTGCTGGAATGGATACGCCTCTTGCACGAGACGGGATGACACGCGATAGCGCCCCCTAATTCTTCGCAAAAGGAAGGGAGTTGGAGACCAGGCGGAGAGGTCACTGCTTCGCGGCTTTGGCTATTGCAGGCTATTATTCCAATTTACCATAACCCCTTGCCAGTGAAAAATCCGTGGCATTCACAACCAGGCCACAAGCGTCCCGCACCTTGATGGAAAACTAACACTCTCCTGACCAAAACCCAACAATCCACGGATATTCTTCCGCAAATACTACGGAAGGCGTCGCCCCCAAAGGCTTGCAGGCGCTTGGCAAGAGAGGGGGCCTCCCTCGCCTTGCCCGTATACACCCCGTCGACACTCCACTCCTGCATCACCCAAGGAGAAAGATAAGGCACACGATTACGCGCCATTGCCATTGGCCACAGCAAGGGAAAGGTAAACGAACAATGAAATCCATGAAATTGGGAGCAAAGATCGGTCTGGGATTCGGAATCCTTATCTTTTTGGCCCTTGCCTTGGGAAGTGTAGCGGTGTTGAATATAGGGGCCATACAGACGACAGCCGAACGGTTGGCAAGGGAGCAGCTGCCCCAGGTGAAACTGGCAAGTGATCTGGAGCGCAATTTCCTGCAGGCCGCTCTCGGAGGCACGGTCTATGCGTACACCCAGGACAGCAAGTTTCTGGACCTCGGAAAGAAGGCGTTGACCGAGGCCAGGAAAAACCTCGACGACGCTGATAAACTGGCGGCCGGATCCCCTGATCTGGCAACATTTGGGGAAGAGACAAAAAAAACCCGCGGCAAGATCGACCAGTTCGAGCAGCAACTGAACGAGGCTGCGGTAAAGGATTACGACCTGGCGAGAAACTATGGGGAAATGCAGGAAACCAACAAGTTCTTCATGGACAATGCAAACCTTTTTCTTTCCCGTCAGCTCGATGCCCTGAAGATCGGGATGTCTCGCGGGGAGAATGGAGGCAAAATGCTGCAACAACTTAAAAAAGTTACCCTGATGAACGAGTTGGTAGGCCTTGGAAACCAGATTCTTCTTGCCGCATCAACCGCGCGGGCCAAGCGCGATCTGACACCGCTCGACGGGATCGAAAAAGTCTTTGCCAGCATCGACGCCAAGCTTGATGCCATTACAGCCATAACACACGAAGAGGCTGACCTCGGCGTGGTTAAAAACCTGAAAACGGCCTCCGAACTCTACAAGAATGCCCTGAGCGAACTTAGCGGCATGTGGTCCGATGTCCAGGAAATCAATAAACAGGGGCAAACGACAGGAGATGAGATCATGATGCTCACGCAAGGGGCGCATGATGCCGGTCTCGATGATACAAAAAAGATTTCCGCCCAGACAGTCAAGAAGGTTTCTTTTTCCACGATGATGATGATTTCGGGGGTTCTCTTGGCAAGCATCATCGGCATTGCCATCGCCGTTTATATCATCCGGGCCATCACAAAACCGGTCAGACAAGTTGCACGGGGCCTTTTGGACGGCGCGGATCAGGTGGCCTCGGCCTCCGCTCTGGTAACCTCCTCCAGCCTGTCGGTGGCGGAAGGGGCTTCCCAGCAGGCGGCAGCCCTTGAGGAAGGCTCGGCGAGCCTTGAGCAGATCAGCGCCATGACCCACCAAAATGCGGAGCACGCCGCCCAAGCCGATCAATTGATGCGAGAGACATCCACGTTGATCACTATTGCGTCCCGATCCATGAATCAGCTGACCTCCTCCATGACAGATATAACAAAAGCGAACGAGGACACGCGAAAGATCATCAAGACCATAGATGCTGTCGCCTTCCAAACCAATCTGCTCGCCCTCAATGCCGCAGTGGAGGCAGCCAGAGCCGGGCAGGCGGGAGCGGGATTTGCGGTGGTGGCCGAAGAGGTGCGAAACCTTGCCAGGCGAAGTGCCGAGGCCGCAAAAAATACCGCTGACCTCATCGAACATTCCACCAGGCAAGTCAAGGACGGCTACGCGATAGTCGCCAAGACGACGAGCGAATTTACAGAGGTTGCCCGGTCGGTTGCCAGCTGCGAAGCGCTGGTCGGAGAGATAACGACAGCCTCCCGGGAGCAGGCCAGGGGGATCGGCCAGGTGAGCACTGCGGTCCTGGAGATGGACAAGATCGTGCAGCAGAATGCAGCGAATGCCGAAGAATCGGCTTCCGCTTCCGGCCAGATGAACGCGCAGGCAGAACAGATGAAAGGCTTTGTCGGAGAGCTTGTCGCCTTGGTTGGGACTGGCGATAATGGAAAAAGCAAAGGGCGAGGTTCCCTGGGGAGACGAATTTGGAAAAACTTCAGGCTTGTGTTTTCAAGGAAATCCATCGAGCAGGACATGGAGCTACAATTGGAAAACGACCCTGAAGCAGCATGAAATCTTGCTCCGGGACACCATTGACTGGCAGCAGCTTCTCAAAGCGCGCCTGCAAATCGGTAGGAAGTGAGAGCATGGGGTGATCTCCGGAAACTGTTTATCCATCGCAGTTGGAATGATATACTGAAAAGCGATACAGTATCGAAAAATGGCTTGTCAAGATATTTTCCAGATATTTTCCATAAATTACCTTGCTAACTAAACTACCACCTAACTAAAGTAGGTGGTAGTTTAGTTGAGACTAGTTATTTGCATATGTCTCGGCTTGGTATTTTGCAAGAGGCGGCTCATATAGGGAATTAACATTTTTTAAGAGATTATCCATAAATAATCATGAGTTTGTTTAAAACAATCATAGCCGCCGCCAAGGCATTCAACGCATTGTACGAAAGGTCTGTTTTCTCGTATCGCGGGATCAGCTTGCGAAATCGGTTGAACCAGGAATGGGCCAGTTCCACCACCCAT
>JAJZRF010000113.1 GCA_021847425.1 Deltaproteobacteria bacterium
ATCAGCGCCCTCTTTCTCGTCGACATGTCCTCTTCGACCGAGGGGTGGGTCAACACTGCCATCAAGGAATCCCTGCTCCTCATGTGCGAAGCCCTGGAAGTTCTGGGCGACACCTACGGCATCTACGGATTCTCCGGCATGCGCCGCTCGCGCTCCGAGCTGTTTCACATCAAAGGTCTTGCCGAACCATACAGCGACGAAGTGAAGGGCAGAATTGCCGCCATCTCCCCCCAGGAATACACGCGGATGGGGCCGCCCATCCGGCATCTGACCAGGCTCCTTGCCGAAAACGAGGCCAGGATCAGGCTGCTCATCACCCTTTCCGACGGCAAGCCGGAGGATTATGACGACTACAAGGGCGATTACGCCATTGAAGACACCCGCCACGCCTTGATCGAGGCCAAGGCGCAGGGGGTGCATCCCTTCTGCATCACCATTGACAAGCAGGCCCACAGCTACCTCCCCCACATGTACGGGGAGGTGAATTATATCTGCATCGACGAGGTCAGGAAGCTCCCCAATCGCATTCCCGAAATCTATCGGGGTCTCACTTCCTGACCCCTGCAAAAGAAATCCGGCGCGGAAATATCCGGCCGGATTTCTTCATCGTCTTGATTCGAGGGAACTGTGGCTATAAAAACAACCGCGAAAAGCTGAGGCAGTTGCCCCCGGATTTCTTGGGGCTGTCCCCGGTTTGGCTCGCGCACCCCGTAGCTCCCGTCAATACTGCCACACACACCAGCACGGCGACGATTTTCACTCCGTGTAACCATCGATTTCTGACCTTCCGCATGAATATTCTCCTCTCGGCTAAAAAAATAACTTCTTTCCCTGCTGCCTTGTCCAAACCGCCGTAACACGCCAGCGGTTTTGCACTCTAACGCAGGTCCGGGGAGGTATTCAAATCGAAAAAAAAAAGCGATTGCCACTCAGGACAATCGCTTTTTCCTATCTGCAACGAGCAGGGCTTAACGGCGGTCGCCCAGGAACCGGAGCAGCATGAGGAACAGATTGACAAAATCAAGATACAGGGCCAAGGCCCCCATGATCGCACCTTTCCGGACAGCCGCCGCACCGTTTCCCATGATGCCGCCTGAGCCGATACGGCTGATCTTCTGCACATCATAGGCAGTAAGGCCGGTAAAAACAATCACGCCGATGGCGGAAACCACCCAGGAAACCATGGAGCTGCCCAGAAAGATATTCACCACCGAGGCGATCACGATGCCCACCAGCCCCATGAACAGAAAGGAGCCCATGCTGGTAAGATCTTTTTTGGTCACCGTGCCGTAAACCGCCATGGTCACGAACATGCCGCCCGCGACAAAGAAGGTGGTGGCGACGGAAGCGCCTGTGTAGAGGAGAAGGATGGCGGAAATGGTCGCCCCGTTCAAAACGGAATACCCCAGAAAAAGACCGGTCGCCATCCCGGCGGACATTTGCTCGATCCGGGCGGACAGATAGATCACCATGCCAAGTTCGCCGAAAATCAGGCCGTAAAACACGATCTTGTTGCCGAAAATCGCCTGCTGCAAGGCCGGGGTGCTGGCGACCAGCAAGGCGGTAAGACCGGTAAGGCCGAGGCCCATGGCCATCCAGTTGAAGACCTTGGCCAGGAAAAGGGTTCCCGCCTGGGAGCTGGACCGGTCAATAGCCATTGTTCTGCCGTTATCACTGCTGTACATAATTTCTCCTCGCACTAAAAGATTTGAAGTTTCGAGACATATGCCCTACACAATAATCATTCCGCAACAAGGCGCCACTATTCAGCGCTGATCATCTTCACCAGGGGCATGGCCGGGTCGTATTCCTCAAGCGCGATATTGACCGCCGCAGTTATGGGCACCGCCAGCAGCATGCCGACTCCCCCCCACATCCAGCCCCAGAAAATAAGGGCGAACAAAACAACCAGGGGGCTAAGGTTAAGACCGCGCCCCATGATCTTTGGTTCCAAATAATTTCCCACAACCAGGTGGATGGTGACAAGAACGCTGGCAACCAGCAGGGCAAACCCCGTCGAGCCGGTCTGAAACAGAGCCATGATCACCGGCGGCACCGTGGCGAGGAGCGCCCCGACATTGGGAATAAAATTCAACAGGAACGTGAGAACGCCCCACAACAGCGCAAACTGGACGCCAAACAACCAGAGGGCTATGGCGGTGAGCACCCCGGCAAGAAGGCTGATCAGCGTCTTCAGACCAAGATACTCTTCTATCGACTGACTGATCTTCCCGCCTACCCGGATAATCTTCCCGGCGCGCCGGTGGCCAAAGGCGTTCTGGAGCCGGTTTTCCATCCCGTCCCGTTCAGCCAGCATAAAAATCAGGAACAACACCACCCAGACAAAATTCCCGACAAACTGAAAAAAAGAGCCGCCAGCGGCATGAAGAAAAGAGCCTATCGGCGCCATCTTCTTCCCTTCCATGCTGCCGACAAAGGCATCCAGAATCTCCTTTCCCTGGTCCACCGTTACGCCAAAAGGTTGCAGTTCAAGGGCGGCATACTCGGAGAACTTCTGTTTGAAGAGAGGGAACTGACGGACAAACTCCATAATGTTCCCCTGCAGCAGTCCACCGACCCAGTAGAGCCCGTCAAGCATAAAAGAAACGACCAGCAGGATGCGGAGCCAGGGAGGCACCCCGAACCGCTTGAGAAACTCCATGGGGAGACCAACCGCAAAAAAAACGAGAACTGCCACACTCAGGGGAATAAAAATAAAGGAAAGCGTTTTGACAATGAGCGTGACAAGCACCACGATCAGCAGCCAGGCGGCAATCTCCTGGGGACGGCTACAACTTCCTCCCGCACTCTCCTGCTCCATATCCACACTCCTGTTTGTGACCATTTCAATGTTACAGAATCAGAGCCTCTCCCGCCTCCGGGAGGAACACCTCCAACACTTCTCCCGGTGAGCACAACTTCCGGCTCTCGACTGCCGCCCGTTCACGCTCAAGACGGTTGACATGCACCAAGGCCAGCTTTGCGCAACCGGCCTGCCGGGCAAGCGCAAGGCAGCCGGCAACGCTCCCGTGCCCGGGAATCCGCCCGGACACGCTGTAGGCCTCATGCACCACCAGATCGCA
>JAJZRF010000054.1 GCA_021847425.1 Deltaproteobacteria bacterium
TGGCCATGTCGCCGGATATTCTGGTCATGGATGAGCCGACCAGCGGACTTGATCCTTTTGCCCGGCGGCAGCTCATGGCGCTTTTAAAAGATTTCCATCACACCAGGATTTTCACCAGTCACGATCTTGATATGGTTTTGGAACTCTGCGAGCGGACCATCGTCCTCCACGAGGGGGAGATCAGGGCCGATGGTCCGACCTATGATATCTTTCGAGACGAACCGCTGCTTGCCGCCTGTCGGCTGGAAAAACCGTTTTCCATGCAGGGCTGCCCGGTCTGCGGCCGCTAACTGTCCGGCAGCACCGCATCTGCTTCGGAGTCTCACAGGTTCGCTTACCTGTCATCGGCCTGCTCATGTGCAATAGCACACTTCGCGGACCTCTTCCGTGCATCTACGGTGCTGCTGAACAGTTAGCGTGGCCGGAGCGGTTTTCCCTAATTCCGAAAGGGGCGGTTTTTAGGCGAAAAAGGGAAGCGGTTTACGGACAACGCACCACCAGCACATTGCAGTGGGCATGCCCGATCACCCGGGCCGTGGTGCTGCCCATGAGCAGCCGCAGGAGCCCGGTGCGGCCATGGGTGCCGAGGACGATCAGGTCGACCTTGCTTTTCTTTGCCGTTTCCACCAATGCTTCCTGGGCAGAAGCTTTGACGACGATCTTTGCCTCACAGGTGATCCCCGCCTTTTTCACCTTTGCCGCCGCCAGATCCAGATCGGTGCGGGCCTTTTCTTCCATCATCTTATCTGCCTCGGGCACCATGGCCTGGAAATCGACATTGATTTCCGGCGCGGTCACCAGCAGGAGTTTCGCGCCCGAGTCCTTTGCCAGGGCCATGGCCTCCTTCAGCGCGCAAGCACTGAATTTTGTGCCGTCATAGCCAACCATGATTTTTTTATACATTGCACTCTCCTTTTCAGATAGTTGCCAACAGGACCGGCAACGTTGTTCTGCCGGGCTGGCAAGGTCGATGTCTTTTGTCATTATCTGTAATCACCGGGCGGTTTGTCAAAACAAAAAGTAACTGTCCAGCAGCACCCCATCTGCTTCGGAGTCTCACAGGTTCGCTTACCTGTCATCGGTCTGCTCATGGGCAATAGCACACTTCCCAGGCCTCTTTCGCGCATCTGTGGTGCTGCTGAACAGTTACATTCCGTGGTTTTCGTTCAATTCCGGCATCAAGCTGGATAGTTACAACAAAAAAGAGGGGGGCCGGGGATCGGTGGGCCTGGAGGTGTTCAGTTTTCAGCAGAAAAAAGCAGCATGGTTTGAGGTAAAAAGCGGCGGGTCGCGGTGGAGAATCCGGGCGATGGCCGGGTGGCGCTTGAATTCTTGGTCGAGAAACCTGCGGATTTCCTTGCGTGACCACCCGTTGGGATGCGCGAAGTCGGTGTACAGGGAGAGATCTCCCCCGTAAAACTCGCTGCGCGCCACAAAGGGCGCTTCCGGGCTGGTGATGGGCATGTTGAACACGGCCAGGTTGAGAAAGGTGATGGCCGAATGATGTCGGACCACGAAATCCAGGGTGCGGCGCGCCTCGGCCAGGGATTCCGAGGGGGTGCCGAACAGCAGGTAGATGTAGGTGGCGATTCCGGTTGCGGCCAGATTTTGGAGGACCGTTTCGATCAGGAGGAGATCCTGGCCCTTGTGCATGGCATCCAGCACGGACTGGTCGCCGGACTCAAGGCCCAGCTTGAGCATCCGGCAGCCGGATTGGCGCAGGGCCCGGCAGAAATCAATCTCGGCCAGCAGCGGGCTGATCCGGGCAAAACCGTACCAGTCGAGGCCGGGTGGTTCGGCGGCAAGGGCCTGCATCAGGGAGGGGCTCACCGCGTTGTCGAGAAAATGGAGCAGGGCCGGGCGGGTGTCTGCCTTGAGGCTGGCGATATCCGCCAGCACCGTGGCCGGGGGTATCTGACGGTACGGGTTGCCTTCGGCCTTTTCCGGGCAGAACAGGCAGTTGTTCCAGTAGCAGCCGGAAGAGGCGGCGTAGGGCAGAATGAGGCCGGGGGCCAGATACTCGGTAAGTGGCAGGCCGAGGTAGGAAGGGGTCTGGTGGCGCGGGGAAAAATCGGAGGAAAGAAGGCGGACCAGCGGTTTTTCTCCGGGGCCGGCAAGGCAATGGTCTATCAAGCCGGCAAAGGGGTTGTTCCAGGCGGGGTTGCGCAGCCAGGAGGTGACCAGGCCGCCCCCCAAGGCGATGGGCAGCCCGGGATACCGTTTTTTGAGAAAGCCGGCCATGGCAAAGGTGGTAGGGGCCTGGCTCAGGTAGTTCAAGGAGATGCCGATGAGGGTTGGCCGGCTCTTTTCGATAAGCTCCGGGAGCCGGGCCGCGAAGTAGGGGAAAAAGATGTTGGCCTCGGGGTTCTCGGCAGCCCGGATAAGGTCCGCGCTGCTCAAGGGAGAGAGACCCTGTTCCTGATAGTTGGCAAGGGTGAGGGATAGATGGCTGCCCCGGCCGGCCTGTTCGAGCACCCGGTTGACGTCCGCCACGGCCCGCCGGTAGCGGGAGGGGTTTTGGTACAGTTCCGGGGTGCGCAAGGCGGCCAGATTATCTTTGAGATTCCGGCCCGCGCGGAGGCTCCAGGTGTCCGCGCCATGGGCTGGGCCGGCGAGCAGGAACAGCTGGCCTTCCAGATTGGCGTCCAGCAGGGTGCAGGGCAGGCCATGACCACGAAGGGTTCCGGCCAGACGGGCAATGCCGGCTGGCGGTTCGCAACCTTTGGCGGCAGGGGGATGGATGAGGAGCATGGCAGGAAGATACCCCAATGTTTGCGGGAACGCCATGGGCAAAACTGCAAGGGGAGCCATGGTCGGCCGAAAAAACGGGCGTTCATTTGAGCGCCCGCAAGGAACATCCTATGTACAAAGAAAGACTGGAGGTAATTATCCAGCGTGGAGCGGATAGTGAGAAAAATCAACAAAACGTAACGGTCCAGCAGCGCCGCAGATGCTAGGAAGAGGTCTGCGAAGTGTGCTGTTGCACACGAGCAGGCCGATGACAGGTAAGCGAGCCTGCGAGACTCCGACGCAGATGCGGCGCTGCTGGACCGTTACTACAGGTGGCAGACCAGGACCGGACAATCGGCATAGCCGATAACCCGCTCGGTAACGCTGCCCATGAGGAGGCGAGTCAAGCCTTTCCGGCCATGGGAGCCCATGACGATAAGGGTGGCGGAGATCTCGGCCGCCAGGGCGGTGATGGCCTGATGGGGCTCGCCGTCCCGCACGAACAGTTCCGTCCGCACCCCGAGGTCCCCACCCCATTTTCCGACCTTATCTAGGACCTTGTCCGCTTCCTGGTACAGTTCCTTCACGGCCTTCGGGCCGAGGGCGTAGGATTCGTCATTGGTATAGACCACGGAAACGGCGGCGAGTTTTACCTTCCGTTCTTGAGCGATCTCCAGGGCCCGTGCCAGTCCGTTGTCGCAGCAGGGTGAGCCGTCCGTGGCCAGCAGGAGGTTTTCCCAGGAGAGCGTGCCATTTTCCGGGACAACCAGGACATCCTTGCCGGTATGCCCGATGACCCGGGCGGTGACGCTGCCCATGAGTCCCCGTTCCAACTGGCCTTTGCCTCTGCGGCCCATGATGATCAGGTCGCAGTTTTCCTCTTCGGCCACATGCACGATCTGCTCGTAGGGCTCGCCCTGTTCCAGGTCGGTCAGGATATGGGCCTCTTCGTGGTCCGCAATCCGCTTGGCCTCGGCCAGCAGCTCCTGGCCCGGTCCGAAGATGGCTTTTTTAATGCCGGACACGCCGATAAGTTCCAGGTCTCCCTGATAGGTCGGGACAACGGCCAGCACCTTGATCCAGCTCTTGTCCTCCCTGGCAAGCTGACTCGCCAGGGAGAGCGCGGTTTTTGCCGAAGAAGAGCCATCGTAGGCAACGAGGATCTTCCGGTACTTAGCCATTGCTTGTTCCCAGAACCGCCTTCTTGCTCCTGCTGTCGGCGGTCATCCCCTTGACCATGGCCACGATGATGATCAGCGCCGCGGAACCCAGGGCTGCGACCAGGGACCAGAAGCTGATGGCTTCGAGCAGGGTGATGGTGCTTTCTTGGATGGGGCTCATCAGGTCAAGATCGATCAGGTAGCCGGGGATTTTTGCGCCACGGCTGATTGCAACGATGAGCATGGTGGTGGCCATGACCACCTTGATGATGTAATCCTTGACATAGGTGGTGCCCAAGGCGCCGAGCTGCACGCCGATGAGGGAGGTGGCCAGAAGCAGCAGGGCGAGGCGGATGTCGATAAGGCCGGAAAGACCCCACTGGACAGAGCCCCAGGCGCCCATGACAAAGGCGATGATCAGCTCGGTGGCGCTGGCCACCACGGCGGAGGCGCCGATCACATAGATCATGCCGGGGACGCCGATGAAGCCGCCCACCGCGATGGTGGCCGCGAGCATGCCGGTGAGAAGGCCGACCGGGATGGTGATCCAGGCGGAGATGGTCACTTTGGCAGTCTTGAAGTGCATCATGGGAGGAAGGTTGATCTTCTGCATGCGCACGGCCAGCTTGCTCACGGTTTCCTTGCCGCCGCCCTTGGCGAGCTTCCAGGCATCATAGAATACATAGCCGCCGACAAAGACGAGGACAACCATGAAAACCGCGCTGATGTAGAGGTTGGAGCCTGCGCCGCCAAATTGGTTCAGGATGTATTTCTGGATCTTGATGCCGATCTGCACGCCGACAACAGCGGTGGTGGCCATGACCAGGCCGAGCTTGATGTCGGCCTGCCCGTATTTCCAGCGTTTGTAGGCGCCGACCATGGCCTTGGGGAACTTGTGGCACATGTTGCTGGCCACCGCCACCGCGCCGGGCACGCCCAGGGACATCATGGCCGGGGTCATGACAAAGGCGCCGCCGGAGCCGATGAAGCCGGAGAGCAAGCCGCCCACCGCGCCGATAACCAGCAGGGCAATGAGTTTGCTGAGGCTCATATCGATGAACATGATGGAGATATCCTTCATCGTATTGGCAGCGGCGGCATGCTTGTCCAGATTGATCAGCACCTTCTGGTTCGTTTTCATCTCCTCTGGCTGCATTTTTTCGTTCATGACCAGGGTCACGAGTTCCTTGGTGTCATCCTTCTGGAAAACAATGGTGCGCTCGGCAGCATTCACCTGGGTGATAATGCCCTTGAGCATATCCTTGGACGGCCCGTCTCCAGCGGCAAGGGCCGAATGGGCGGGCAGGGACAGGGGGGCAAGAGCGAACATGAGTATAATCAGTAACTTCTTCATTGCGGCTAGATCTCCTTTGTGCAAGTCAGCGAGGCTGGTTTATTTTTTTGCTTCAAGTCCGAGGGAACTCAACAGGTTGCTGGCAAAGGCCCCGTGGATAAAGGAAAAGAAAAAGGCCGCCCCCACCGGGTACACCCAGCGCCAGCCGCCCATGGTGAAGATCTCGGTGACCAGCTTTTCGTTGGTGAAGAGCAGAACATAGGCGGAAATCGACATGGTCCCGAAGATGATGGTCTTCAGGTAGGGCTTGCTCTTGGCTGGCGGAGCCGGTGATTTGCTGGACTGTTTTTGAGTGGTTTTGCCCAGGATCTGGCGGGCGGTGTCGTGTTCGCCTGCCTCGGCAAAGGCGATGGCCGACATGTTTTTGTCAAAGGCGGTGCTGGTCATTTTTTCTCCCTTTTTAGCTGAAGGTGTTTAAGAGCCGTTACGAAACAGCCACTACCTTTCTGGCCATTTCGTTTCATGGCATTTCAATAGTACGGTCGCCGTGAATACTGCTATTTTTGAACGGCGGCTAAATGTCTCAGGCTCTGACCGATCCCGCGTACATCACGACGGGGCAGTGCAACGCCTGAAATCTGGCGATCATGTTTTCCTTTGCCTTGCGGCAGTTCGCGCCGTCCGGTTCCACGGCATCGAAGACAACGCACAAAATATCCCGGCGGCTACCGGCATGCCGGAGGACCCCGTCCGCCAAGCAGCCAAGTCCGCTGGCCGGGTGATAGACAACGCCTTTTTTTTGAAGAGCGGTGTTCAGGGAGGCCAGCGATCCTTCTTCCCTGCTCTGTCCGAAATCTGTTTCGTTTTGCGACATGCGCAGCATATGGAAAATTTCCAGGCCGCCGCCGAGGCGCTGGCAGAGGTTCAGGGTGTAGCTGATGGTTCTGGTTTCGATTTCCGGTCTGTCGCTCCCCAGGAGTACCCGTTTGTGCGCATTCTTGCTGGTCTTGAGGAACTGGCCGGCCGTGTCGGGCTCGCCGGCCTCGGCGAGGGTCGCCGCGGTCATGGCTTCTTCAATTTTTTTGAATAGGTTCGTCAGGGCGCACATGGGTGGTTCCAGGCAATGGGTGTTCTGTTCAGTGGGCGGCTTGGTTCGGCACGATCTGGGCGCCGCCGGGCATCTTTGTGGCCTGTTGCCGCCGTTTGGCCGGAGCCGGATTCGCGCCGTTGGCCTCGGTACAGGGTATTCATCCTCTGGCGGCAAAGCGGTTCAGGATGGCGTTCATGGTGGTTCTCCCGCGGATATGGATGGTGCGTGAAACATCCAGGGGCGTTATTGTTGTTGATTGTTTCAATTTGCAACAAGCGTGCCAGGTCTGACTTATTATTTTTGTTCTTTAATCTCATAGAGTTAAGGTGTTTTCTGTTGGTTGCGCTGGTGTTTCAATTCCGCAACATTTTTTTGTTAAAAAAATAATAATCAATAAAATCAAATGGATAATATGGTGTTGCAGTAAGAAATCAAGTGTTGCCAAATGCAACCCCTGGACTTTGTTTTTTTCTGGGGGTATTGTGCTCTTAAACAGAAAATCAACAGGGAAAATCACTACTCTTGCGGGAAAGGAAGACAGGTCATGTCCCATCTCGGCATAACAAAGCAGATCCCCTTTGGCCTTTACCCGAGCGGGCGGCAAGGCCGGGCCATCAGTGTGGGCAGCAGGCTCGGCCTTGCCGCCCCCTTCACTGTCCGGTTACCGGGAGAGCAACAGGAACATGGTTATGAATGACGAGCCGGCAAGCATATTGGTTGTTGACGAGGAAGAAATAGCCCTGCACAACCTCAGGCATATTCTAAGGAAAGAGGGCTACGAGGTCACCGCTTCCCAGAGTGGTCCCCGGGCCTTGCATCTGCTGGAATCGAATATCTTCGACCTGGTTCTGACCGGCCTCAGGATGGAAAAGGTCGGCGGCATGCAGATTCTGGAGCGGGTCAGGGAGCTCTATCCCGACACCGCGGTGATCATAGTCACCGGATACGCCACGGTGGATTCCGCCGTCGAGGCGATGAAGAGTGGCGCCTGCCATTATATTGCCAAGCCATACAAACTGGATGAGATCCGGAATGTCGTGCGGGAAGCTCTGGAGAAAACCAGACTCAAGCGGGAAAACAACAGATTGCGGGAGCACCTCAAGACCTTTCAGCAGGGAGAAGCCCGGATTATCACCAACAACCCCGGGATGAAAAAACTGCTGGCCACTGCCGGACAGGTCGCCACCTCGGACAGCAATGTTGTGATCTGCGGGGAGTCGGGCACGGGAAAGGAGCTTTTAGCCCGATTTGTCCATGCCTGCAGCAACCGCCGCAACGGCCCCTTGTTGTCCGTGAATTGCGGGGCCTTCCAGGAAGAGTTGCTGGCCAATGAGCTTTTCGGTCATGAGAAGGGGGCCTTCACCGGGGCGGTGGAGATGAAGAAGGGGTTGGTGGAGATGGCCGATGGCGGGATCCTTTTTCTCGATGAGATCACGGAGATGTCGCCGGCCATGCAGGTGAAGCTCCTGCGAGTGATCCAGGAAAAAGAGGTCATGCGTCTCGGCGGGGTTTCACCGGTAAAGGTTAATGTCCGCTTTCTCGCGGCCACCAATCGGAACCTGCCTGAGGAGGTGAAGCTGGGGCGTTTCCGGCAGGATCTGTTTTTCCGGATCAACGTGGTGGCGCTCCATATCCCCCCTTTGGCCGAGCGCAAGGATGACCTGCCCCTGCTGGTTCAGCATTTTATCGGGAAATACGGGATATTGATGCACAAGGAGGTGTGCGACATCGATCCGGAGGTGGTGGATATTCTGCGGCGCTACGATTTCCCGGGCAATGTCCGGGAGCTGGAAAACATCATCGAACGCGGAGTGGCTCTGGCCGGCAATGACAGGATTGAGGTCGGACATCTGCCGGAAGACCTGCGCGGCGCCTCCTTTCAGACCTTCCGCCGGAAAAGCGGCGGGATTCCCAGCCTTGCCGAACAGGAACGCGCCTATGTCGAGTGGGTATTAAAGGAACACGATGACAACAAGAGTGTGGCCGCCCAGGTTTTGGGCATTGACCGGGTCTCTCTCTGGCGCAAGATCAAGAAGTATGAGCTTGAGGGTTGAGGGACGATCTGCTGCGCAAGCCCTAATGCGTTGTTGTCTCGCCGGTGCTGCGCGGCTGAGGCGGCAGCAGCAGGCCAAATCCGCTGCCCAGCCTGCGGACCAGTTCGATGAAGCTGTGGGGCAGCGGCAGGTCGCGATCAGCCAGGAGGATTCCCATCTTTTGCGCCTGCTGGAGGGTGGCGGTGCTGTCCAACCCTTCCTGGTGGTCGCACAGGGATTGGATGCGGAGGGCATCGGTGAGAGGAATTCGCAGCTCCTCAAGCATGGTCCCGACCTTGGCCTGCTCTTGGGCAATGAGGTCTGCATGGTTCCGGGCGAATACGGCAAAGGGTTCCTCATGGGGTGGAGCGCCGAAGATCGCATTGATCAGCGCTCCGGCAATCTTGGCTATGAAGGCGGGCTCCCGGTCGGGATGTTTCTTGCTCAGAGCTTCCTTCAGTTTTTTAAAAGAAATCATTTTCACGATCTCGACTCCCTCGCGCAGAATGGGAATCAGCTTGCTTTCAAAGGTCATGAGCTCCTCCCTTGTCCTGGACGGATGCACAGGCTGAGTATTTTTGGATTAGGGGCGCGGCGTGGGGCAGTTCAGGTGAAAAGATCAGGTTCGCCGGTGACCTTGCGGACAAGATCGCGGTAATCCTGGGCGCCGTTGGAGCCGGGGGCAAACTCAAAAATGGTCTGGCCATAGGCCGGAGCCTCGGACAACCGGACGTTGTAGCGGATCGGGGAGCAGACTTTGTCCCCGTAGATTTTTTCAATCTCCTCCAGAAATTCGGCGCCTCTTTTCACCCTTAGATCGCGGAAGGTGGGCAGGATGTATTGGAGCTGGACCTCCTTGCGGAATTTCTGGATGGAGGCGATGCTTTTCAGGAATTCGCCAAACCCCTGGATGGACATGACTTCCAGGGAGACAGGGGTCATCAGTTCGTTGACATAAAAAAGAACATTGACGGTGAGCGGATCCCAGCCCGGCGAGGTGTCCACCACCACGTAATCGTAATCTTTTTCAAGCGGGGTCAGGGCTTGGGCAATGGTCAGCTCGCCGCCGTAGTCCTTGCGGTCGATGAGACGCTTGAGGCCTGCCAGGGATTTGCCTCCGGCCAGAATCCACAGGTTCTTGCGGGCCTGAATAATTGCCTCCTGGGGGGGCAGTTCGCCGGTCACCAGCTCGGTGAGGCCGCCCTTGGGTTTCACGCCCAGCATGAAACTCGACTGCCCCTGGGTGTCGGTGTCGACCAGAAGAACCCTTTTCCCCGCCAGGGCAAGTCCGGCCGCGAGATTCACCGAGGTCGTGGTCTTGCCGACTCCGCCCTTGCTCAGAGAGACGCCGATCCTTCTGGTTTCCTGGCTGGACGGTGCCGCAGGGCCGGGGGCAGGAGGAGCGGGCGCGGCTTCGAATGTCGCGGGCTCTGGCAGGGGAGGAGGGGGCTCCGCGTGGGGAATATCGAGAGGAAACTGTTGCCCGCAGCCTTGGCAGCGAGCCATCTTGACATTGGGCGGGATTCTTTTTTCATCGATATTGTGCTGTTTTTTGCAATGAGGGCAAGTGATTATCATTGTGAAGTCTCCGGGCCTGCTGTGGCCAACTTCTTGTTATTTCCGGCGAATGTTTTTTAGGATCTCTTTGATCAGATGGCTTTTCTCGCCTTTTTCCTCAAAGTCCTTGAGGATCATCCTGAGCGCTTGATCAACAATCCGTGACTTTGAAACCCGGGATTTCAGGCGTTGGTGCACAAGTTCATTTATCTTATCCCGCGCCTCATCCAGGTCGGCGAAAATCTCTCCGGAAAGATAATGCGTGGATTTTTTCTTGCTGTCACTGGCCGGGGTTTTCTGAGGGTCCGGGCCTGAGGCATTGTCGGCATGATGCTTGGTGGGTGTCGTATCCACGGTTCGATGAATCAGTCTGGCAAGGGAAGAAGCCCCATGCGCCGCATCCTCCGAAGAGCCCTTCAACAGGTCATCCATGATGTCGTGTTTATTTTTTGCCGCCATTCTGCTCCGAGTCCATGATGAGGTGCGGTTCAATCCCGACCGAGGTCGGCAGGGCCGCTTGTTGGGCCAAAGAGTCTGGCGTGGTGTGCTGTCAGAAAATGTTGCAGGGTCTGCTCGTCTTTTTTGCTCAGGTCGAGGAACTCGATTCCGCAGTGGCACTCGCCGGAGGTTTCGCTCGGAGAGATATGGGTGACTTTTCCGTGGAGGTCGATGGTTTTGTCGTCGATATGCAACGTGAGGCGGTAAGGCGAGCCTGCCAGAAAGCTATCAAGGGCGGGGACGATGAGACCCAAGCCGCGACTGCCGATATCGCAGACCCGGAGGGTGATGCCATCGATTTCGGCGCATACCGGATCATCGTCGGCAATGGGTTCGCGATAGTTATTGCGGATGATTTTTTTAAGATCGGCGTCCGCAGGGGCGGCCCCGGTTGGAGCGACAGGCAAGCCCTTAAGCTCCCAGGGTGTTATTTCTTCGGGCTCGTTTTCTTTCTTGGTCATTCCCGGCTCCTTTATGGTCATGTGCTGATGGGGGCAAAAAAAGCTTAATCAAAGAAAGAGCCCGCTCCCAAAGACGAACGAATATGCAGGAGATGTTTGATTATTTATTGGCATTGTCAAGATTGTCAAGGAAAAACAGTGAGTTGTTGCGCCTTGACAACCGTGACCGGGCAGGGCGGCAGCGAAAAAAATCCGAAGGCGGGTCGCGCGGAAGTTCTGACACCGGAAGCCCCTTGGCGGGCAGGGCGGGCCGAAACGCTCAACCCAGCTCGGGAAATTTCACCTTGAGGGTCTCCTTGTCCGCAGTGCGTTCGAGCTTTACCTGGACCTCGATCCGGTCATTTTTAAGACCAAGGGTCAACGGCATGCCTCCCTTGTCTTCTTCCAGATGGAGGATGGCGCGCATAATGGCGATGATCCTGTTGAAAACAACCCTTGGCGGCGGGCGCAGGGCGATTTTCTCGGCATCGTGCCTGATGGTGACGGTAATCTTGTCATTTTTTCGTTTCAGGGAAAGCTGGCGGGCCTCTTCGGTCAGGGTGAAAAGAAGGGCGAGGGCAAGATAACGGAGGGCGTCCTCCTGGGTGTCGGCGGAGGGGGCATCCGCCACCTTCTGAATGGTGGCGGCATAGTCCGTGCCAAGGTAACAGTCGCACATTTCCATAAGTTTCAGATGAAGATTCGGGTCATGTATTTCCACGGCGTCTCCTGTCATGGTTTTGCTGGTAGAATAATCATTACGACCGGCTTGCTCCTGCGCTCATATTGCTATGAACGGCTTTGTCGTGTCAAGGGAAAGGATGGCGAAAAGCAAAGGGTTTTTTGGGGGGTAGCTGTTTTTTGATCCTGAAAGAATTTTGACAGCGTGGCGGCAGCCTGCTATATTTTCCCTTCGCCGCGACCGGAAGCGGATGGTGAAGGCGTTACATCATTGTCATTGATATGTGTCCTCGCCTTTTTTGTGCGGGACCATCAACCATTGAGAAGGCAAGGAGCTCAGGAGCATGAAGACCGATCAATCGCAGATACTGTTTGCCAAGGCGCAGCAGCTTATCCCCGGCGGAGTGAACAGCCCGGTGCGGGCGTGTAAAGCCGTGGGCTGTGAGCCTCTTTTTGTTAAAAGAGCCGCTGGCTCCAAGATCCATGATGTGGATGGCAATGAGTTTCTCGATTTTGTTTGTTCCTGGGGGCCGATGATCCTTGGTCATAATCATCCGGCAGTGGTCGAGGCCATTGAAAAAACGCTGCGGGACGGCACCAGCTTCGGCGCGCCCTGTCCCCTGGAGATTGAACTGGCCGAGCTGGTGATCAAGGCGTTGCCCTCGGTGGAAAAGGTGCGCTTCGTCAGTTCGGGAACCGAGGCGACCATGAGCGCCATCCGGCTGGCCAGGGGCTACACCGGCCGCAAGGTGGTGGTGAAGTTTGACGGCTGTTACCATGGGCATGCCGACAGTTTCCTGGTCAAGGCGGGTTCCGGAGTGATCACCCTCGGCATTCCCGGCAGCCCCGGGGTGCCGGAGGATATTGTCAAAAATACGGTGTCCATTCCCTATAATAACCCGGAGATTCTGGGAAAAACCCTGCGCGATGAAAAATTGGACATTGCCTGCGTGATCATCGAGCCGGTTGCCGGAAACATGGGGGTTGTCGCGCCGCAGCCCGGATTTCTGCAAAAGCTCCGCACACTGACCGCCGAACTGGGCATAGTCCTTATCTTCGACGAGGTGATCACCGGTCTGCGTCTGGCCATGGGCGGAGCGCAGGAATACTTTGGGGTCATGCCGGATCTCACCTGTCTGGGCAAGATCATCGGCGGCGGTCTGCCGGTTGGGGCCTATGGCGGCAAAAAGGAACTCATGGACACGATTTCCCCGGTCGGTCCGGTGTACCAGGCCGGAACCCTGTCCGGCAATCCCCTGGCCATGGCGGCGGGTGCCGCCACCATGCGGCAGTTGGCCCAGCCCGGATTTTACGCGGCGCTGGAGGAGAAGTCGGCCCGTTTTGCCCAGGGTCTGACCGCGCTGGCGGAAAAATACCTGCCCGGCCAGATCACCTTGAATCGGGTGGGCTCCATGATGACCGCGTTTTTTACCGCCGGGCCGGTGTTTGACTTTGACACCGCCATGCGGGCGGATACGGCCCGGTATGGCCAGCATTTCAGGCAGATGCTGGCCCAGGGGGTCTGGCTGGCGCCCTCCCAGTTCGAGGCCGCTTTTATCTCCGGTGCCCAGAGTGAAGCCGAGCTGGCCATGGCGCTTGAGAAAACTGAATGCTCATTCAAAAAGTTGGCCGAATGAGAAAAAAGCCGTTGACTTTGGGGGGATGCAATGATAGTAATCCAGTCGGTCGTAAATCAATGGATTCTTTGTCTGGATAGCGCGACCGGGACTGAAGATGTCCAGTAACCATAAGGAAACCCTGCGGTTGCTGGCCCAGTTCAGCACCGTTGGCATGTCCGTAGCCTTCTCCATCTTTATCGGAGTCGGCGTTGGTTACTTTCTGGACCATAGGGTTTTTGGCGGCAGAACCTCCCCTTGGCTGACCCTGGTTTTTCTTGGGTTCGGGGTGGCGGCTGCTTTCAAAAATCTGTACCATATGGCCAGCAGAAAGGATCTCTGATGGCGGCCGGTGATTTAAAAGCATCGGCGGGCGAGGTGTCGCTGGGCAAGGTCATGATTTTTAGTTGGCTGCTGCTTGGGGCGCTCACCGGCTTGGCCTGGTTGGGGTATTCGGGCTTTCATGCCTTCTCCGTGTTTGTCGGCGGAGCGATTGTGAACGTGAGTTTCCTGTTTTTAAAAAGGGATTTGGTCAGATTGCTGGCCGGGCCGCTTGATGCGGTCAAGCCGTTGTTTTTTATGCGCTATTATCTGCGTCTGTCCGTGGTTGTTGGGGTTCTCTTCCTTCTGATCAGGTATCAGTTGGTTCATGCCCTCGCACTGCTGGTTGGCCTGTCCACCGTACTCTTGGGTATTGGGCTTGCCGTCATGGTCGCAGCCAAAAGTATTTATTCGACAAAGTAGTCAAGGTTAAGGAGGCTTCGCAAGGTCCATGGAACATCCAATACTGTTTATCTCGCTGATTCTGCAATCTCTGGGGCTGCCCGTTCCCCACGGGCCGGTTGGTGACACGCTGCTGGCCAAGCTGGTTTCCCCGCACATGACCTACACCTGGCTGGTCATGCTCTTTTTGATCATCGTCCCCAAGCTGACCCTGGGCAAGATGTCCCTGGTGCCGGGCAAGGGCCAGAATTTCTGGGAGGTCATCATCGGCGGCCTTGAGGGATTCATGGCGGACAACATGGGCAAGGAAGGGGCCAGGATGATGTTCCCCATGCTCGCCACCTTTGCCCTCTATATCCTGGTGGCGAACATGATCGGCCTCATGCCGGGCTTCATGTCTCCGACCTCCAACCTCAACATCACCCTGGCTTGCACCCTGATCGTGTTTTTCACCACCCACATTCTGGGCATTAAATTCCACGGCATCGGCTATATCAAGCATTTTCTCGGACCCATTCCCTGGTTGATTCCCCTCATGCTCCCCATCGAGCTCATCAGCCATTTTGCCCGTATTCTGTCTCTCTCCATCCGTCTTTTCGGCAACATCATGGCCAAGGAGACCCTGCTGGGCATTCTGTTCATGCTGGCGGGCGCGTATTTTGCCCCGTTGCCGATTTTGTGTCTCGGCGTGTTTGTTTCCATCGTGCAGGCGTTGGTTTTCCTGCTGCTCTCGATTCTCTATTTTTCCGCAGCCATGGAGCATGCCCATTAATTAAGTGTATCCGGTTCCTTGTGAACTAATGAAGAAGGCCAATTATAAAAAATTATTTGGAGGAAGTACGATGAAGAAAGCAGGAATTTTGTCAGTATTGATGGTTTTGGCTCTGGCCACCGTGGCCATGGCTTCTGAGGCTGGTGCAGAGGGTGCTGCCACCGCGGCTTCCGGCGTGAACCTCGCCCTGGTCTGCCTTGCTGCCGCTCTCTCCGTTGGCGTTGCCGCACTTGGTTGCGGTATCGGCATGGGCGCAGGCATCGGCGGCGCTTGCTCCGGTATCGCCCGTAACCCCGAGGCTTCCGGCAAGATCACCGTTACCATGATCATCGGTCTGGCTCTGATCGAGTCTCTGACCATTTACGGTCTGGTTATCTCTCTGATCCTGCTGTTCGCAAATCCGCTGCTGAAGTAAGCCGTTGTAACAAAATACCCTTGCTGTCTGAATGGTAAGAACGGCATAAGGAGCCGTAGCGGAACAATCTTGGCAAGCACTTTTTGTTCTGTAACGGCTCCTAATTTTTTTGCGATATTTCAGGTTGGTAAGGCCGCAGGGAATTCCTGCGGCCTTTTCCGTTTTCTGGGGTCCTTCGGTCATGAGCGAAGTTGTTGTCCAACCCTGCCGTGGCAAAAATGAACCGCAGCTCCCGGCCTGCGGGCTTCTCCTGGTAAATCCCTTTGAGGCCAGGCAGGCGGCGCAGCTCACAGGTCAGAACGGCTGGACCCGCCATTTTCTTTTTCACAGCAATCTCCATCTTGCCCAAACCCCTCCCATGTTCTGGGCAGGTCCTGCGGTTGGCGCGCCCATGGCGGTGATCTGTCTTGAAAAGCTCATTGCTCTCGGAGCCAGAAGGATCATTGTCTGCGGCTGGTGCGGCTCGCTGCAAGCGGACCTTGGCCTGGGCGAACTGGTTCTGCCGGCCAGGGGTATCAGCGAGGAGGGGACTTCCGACCATTATCCCGTGGCGGGCGCGGTTGAGTCCTCTCCCCGATTGCGTCAGGCCTTGAAGGATTTTTTTGCCGGCACGGGCAAAGAACCCAGGGAAGGGGTGATCTGGACCACCGATGCCCTGTACCGGGAGACCAGGGAAAAGGTTGTCCGCTATGGCAAAGCGGGGATTCTCGCCGTTGACATGGAGTGTTCCGCGCTCATGCAGGTCGCGGCGTTTCGCCGGATTGAGCTGGCTGCGGTCATGATGGTTTCGGACCTGTTATGGCAGGACCCCTGGCAGCCTGCGTTTCAGAGCAAGGATTTCCGCAGGCGGTCACAGGGGTTGGTGGCCGACCTTGTGCAGTGTGTCACCACCCTGACTGCCACTGAATAGAAACTATTGAGGCGATGATGCGTACCGTTTTTACAGTGAGTCTTGGTTGTCCGAAAAATTTGGTGGATACGGAACTCATGCTCGGCCTGCTTGTTGAGGCCGGCTACACGCCCTGCGAGGAGGCCGAGGAGGCTGATCTGCTGCTGGTCAACACCTGCGGCTTTATTCAGTCGGCAGTGGAAGAAGGGATCGAGGAGATTTTGACCCTGGCGGAGGTGAAGGAGCGCCACCCTGAAAAAAAACTGGTGGTAGTCGGGTGCATGGTGCAACGCTACGGCGTGGACCTTGCCGGCGAGCTGCCCGAGGTGGATCTCTTCATCGGCACCGAGGGAACCCAGGAGATCGTCGGCAGAGTGCAGGCGCTTGCCCGGGCGGATAAACCGTTGGTGCATCTTGCCCCGCCCACCTTTCTGCTGGACTCCACCTGGCCGCGGCGGCTTTCTTTCCCCCCGCACCGGGCCTATATGAAAGTGACGGAGGGGTGCGCAAACCGTTGCAGCTATTGCCTGATTCCCTCCCTGCGCGGGAACTTGCGCAGCCGACACCTTGGTGATCTGGTGACCGAGGCGGGGATGCTTGCGGAAAATGGGGTGCGGGAGTTGACCTTTGTGGCCCAAGATCTTACCGCCTATGGGTATGACCTTGGCCCTGGCGCCCCGCATCTGGCGGAGTTGCTCCGCGCATTGCTGGCTGCCAGCGATATCCCCTGGTTCCGCCTCCTCTATCTCTATCCCACCCGGGTCACGACCCAACTCCTTGAGCTCATGGCCGCAAATCCCCGGATTGTGCCTTACCTGGATATCCCGCTCCAGCATGTTTCGGATTCCGTGCTGAAGGGGATGAACCGGCCGTATGGACGACGGCAGATCGAGGCGCTCCTGGCACTGATCCGCTCGATCCTGCCTGAGGTGGCCATTCGGACCACCTTCATGGTGGGATTTCCCGGCGAGACCGAGGCGGATGTCCGGCTGCTCGCCGAGTTCATGCAGGAGCAGAAACTGGCGCATGTCGGGATCTTCGGCTACTCAAACGAAGAGGGGTGCGCTGCCTACAATCTGCCCAAGCAATGTGGAGAAGAGGAGAAGAGCGAGCGGCGGCAGCGGCTCATGGCGCTGCAAAGCGGGATATCCCTTGTTAGGAATCAGGCCATGGTCGGCAGGGTGGAAAAGGTGCTGGTGGAAGGCTGGAGCAGGGAAACCGATCTCCTGCTGGAAGGGCGGACCCGTTTTCAGGCCCCGGAGATAGATGGCTGTGTCTACATCAATG